>UQEO01000048.1 GCA_900540095.1 uncultured Collinsella sp. | reverse complement strand
GCCTTTTCGGCCGCGGCCTTGCGCGCCTTGGCCTCGGCAGCGGCACGCACCTTCATGGCTTTCTCGCGCGCGGCCTTCACCTCGGGCGTGATAACGCTCATGGGTTCGGCAGTCGAGACCTGGTAGAAAAAGCCCTTAAAGTCAATCTGCATATCGGTGATGGCAAGACCGAATAGGTCGTGCGCCTCGTTTTCAAACGGGAATACCGCCGGATAGTACGAGCTGATGGACGGAATCTCCTGATACTGGTCGATGCCCTCAACCACCAGGTTCTCGATCGCATAGCTGCCGTCCTGCGCAATATGCTCCTGAGCAGCACGAACGTCGATAAACGTATAGACCAGGCGATACGATCCGTCGTCCACACAGCGCTCGGCATGCATCTGCACAAAGCGCGCGCCGGCACCTTTGAGCGCCTGCACATGCGGCAACAGCTCATCGATCCCGACGGTAGTGTAGATTGCCTTTTGCATTACTCGGCCTCCTTTGCAGCGGCGGGCGTCCCGGCAGGTGCGTCGCCAGCGGCAGGCGCGTCGCCGGCCCCCGCAGCAGCCACAAACCCGTCCTCGCCCAGCTCAACGCCACCGTCCCAGGTAGCGGCGCCGCCCACGGTGAGCGGATCGCCGCCGGCGCGCATCACGGCCTCCTTCTGGTCCAGGATGCCACACGCCTCCACGATGGCATCGATCACCGTCTCGGGGCGAACGGCGCACCCGGGCGCGTACACGTCCACGGGAATCGCGCGGTCCACGCCGCCGATCACGTTATAGGCATCGCGGAACACGCCGCCCGAACACGCGCAGATACCGCATGCCACCACACACTTGGGCTCGAGCATCTGGTTGTAGATCTGGCGCACGACAGGCAGGTTCTGGGCATTGACCGACCCCGTCACCAAAAAGATATCCGCATGCTTGGGGTTGCCGGTGTTGACCACGCCAAAGCGCTCCGCATCGAACAGCGGCGTGAGCGAGGCCAGCACCTCGATATCGCATCCGTTGCAGCTCGAACCGTCGTAATGAATAACCCACGGCGAGCGCGACATTTTATGATCCATGGATGCCGCCTCCTAAATAAATACGTCAACGAGGATAGGCATAAGGTTGAGCAGGCCAAACACCAGCGCCACGCCCCATCCGAGCCTAAAGCAGCTGCGCCAGGTGCTGCGCGCGAAGGTGTTGTCGATCAGGACCTCGACAAAATACGTCGCGGCCATCACGACCAGGGCTACAACCCAGCTCACCGGGTTGTCCCAAACAAAGAACATGCCCACCCACATCAAAAACAGCACGGTCTCGCACCAGTGCATAAGGGTCATCTTGGCCAGCGTGCCGCCGCTCATCTCGGTGGCGACGCCCTGGACAATCTCCTGATGCGCGTGATGCGAGTACGAAAGGTCAAACGGCGACTTGCGCAGCTTGATGGTGAGCACCGCGAGCAGCGCGAGGAAAATGGGCGCGCTGTACACGATGATGGGGGCCGACTGCCCCGTCACGGCGATGGAATCGAAGCTGTCGGTGGCAAGGTACAGGCCCACGCTCATCAGCAAAACGGCGGGCTCGTAACTCATGACCTGCAGCAGCTCACGGTCGGCGCCGACCTGGGCAAACGGGCTTTGCGTCGAGGCGGACGCCAACACCACAAAGATCGCAGCGAGGGTCACCATAAAAGCGCACAACAGCGTGTTGGAACCCGACACAAAGATGCCGCCGCCCACCACGGTAAAGATGAGCGCGCACGCCATGTAGGTATCGTCCATGGTGTTTACGCTGGCGGGGGCCTTGCGCAGCAGCTTGGCCACATCGTAGAAAGGCTGGAGCAGGCGCGGGCCCACGCGGCCCTGCATGCGGGCCGAAAGTTTGCGGTCAACGCCGTCGATCAGGCCGCCCACAAGCGGCGCCAGTAAGGCAAATGCCACGGTGCCAATAAAAATGCCCACGACGCCCGAACCTTCAAAATACTTGCCGCGCAGCACCGAGGGCGCACTCATGGCAAGTCGCTCGGGCCCAATCCACGCGCAACACAGCAGCGCAAACAAGATAATGCTGCAGCACACGACGCTACCCGCGGGGCCAATACGCTTCTCGCCAAGGGCGTCCTCCGAGTACCAATTGCGCTTTTCGGCCTTCACCTCGTGTCCCATCGAGCCGCGGAAATGGCGATATTTGTCGGTTCCCACGCCCGAAAGATATACGTTTACATGCGGTTTGTTGCTCACTCGGAATGAAGTCAGCAGCACCACGGCGATAAACGCCACGATAACCACCATCAGGTACATGGCGTCCTTGCCAATAACGTACGGCACGCGGCCAAACACCATGGCCAAGTAAGGCGACACCAGACCGCTCGAGATAACCGGGAACGCCACGCAGCACAGAATCAGCAGCGCGGCGATGGTGTTGAGGGCCATCCATTCGGTCTTATGGACATTGACCTCAACGTTTTGAGCCGTGGGGTCGACGCCCGAAAGCTTGGCAAGCCACTTGCCCCAGAAGAAAAACGTCGCGGCCGAGCCAAAGGCCAGCACCATAATCATGAGCACGTTGCCGGTCTGCGCGAACGCCACCAGGGCGCCCCACTTGGACACGAGCATGCCAAACGGCGCCACAAACATGCCCATGATGCCCAGCATCATCAGGCGCGTCAGGTGCGGCATGCGGCTGAACATACCGTCCATGTCCTCGATATTGCGGCTGCCGATATGATGCTCGGCCGTGCCCACGCACAGGAACAGCAGCGACTTTGCCACCGTGTGGAACAGGATCAGGAAGATGGCCGCCCATACGGCCTCGGGCGCGCCGACACCCAGGCAGGCACTGATGAGGCCCAAGTTGGAAATGGTGGAGTACGCGAGCACGCGTTTGGCGTTGCTCTGCGAGATGGCCATGAGGGCAGCAAGCAAAAACGTGATGGCGCCCACACTCGTGACCATAAAGCCGGTTACGGGATAGATAGCATAGAGCGGGCTCAGCTTGACCATTAGGAACACGCCGGCTTTAACCATGGTTGACGAGTGCAGCAGGGCGCTCGTGGGAGTGGGGGCAACCATAGCACCCAACAGCCACGTGTGGAACGGCATCTGTGCGGCCTTGGTGAGTGCGGCGAGCGACAACAGGATGACCGGCATCACCAGCAGTGCGGATTGCGCGGTACCGGCGCCGGAAAGCTCGATCATGCCCGAGATGGTCAGCGGCATGCCGTTAACGTGCAAGAACATAAGGCCCGCCAAAAACGCGATACCGCCCAGCATGTTAAGGATGATCTGGGTGAAAGCGTTCTTGATGGCCTCGGGCGTGCGCGTGTAGCCAATCATAAGGAACGAGCACACGGTGGTGATTTCCCAGCCGCAGAACAGCCACTCAAGGTTGTCGCTCGTCACGATGACGAACATGGCCGAGAGGAACAGGAACATAAGCGCCAGGAACTGCGGGCGACGGTCGGGCGCGGTCTGCCCGCGCAGTGCGGCCTCGTGCTCGTCGTGGGCCTGGAAGTCCTTCATATAACCCAAGGCATACACGCAGATGAGGCTGCCAACAATGCCGACGGCGAGGACCATGATCACGCTCATGTAGTCCAGGTAGAGCGGCGTCGCCGTGACGGCTTCGACCGCGGGCAGCGTCATGGCTGCAAAGGCGAACGAGCCCACCAGCTGGACTATGCCGAGCACCGTGGCGAGCGCGTTCCTATATTTGTACGCGTTGTACAGGATTACGGCGCACAGGATGACGTCGATGACGGAGCTGATGATCGAGAGCACATGCGAGGTGCCGGAGGCAACCTCAAAGCTCTGCGGACCCATGCCAAAAAACATGACGGCGACTACAACTGTCACCGCCATAATAATGCCGGAGCCTATGAGCCCCACCGCATCGCGGGCGCGGTCACCGCGCGCGAGCAGCATGCCCAGCGCCGGTACCAGCGGAAACAGGGTAAGGAAATACAGTAGCGTCATACCATCACTCCCCCGTGCAAAAACGCTGCAATTGTTTAACGTTATAGCTCAATTGAGGAGTAGCGGCGGCAGGTTTTCGGTCAACTGGGGAGTTTTAGGCGTACGGGGTAAGGAGTCTGTCCGCTTTGGAGCAGTGGGGCGACGCTCCCCTATCGCAGCGACAGGCGCGCGGGCCACTGCGCGCGGTTTATTGGCCACTTTGGAGGATGTCCCGACAGGCTCGCGCCGGTCCAAAAAGTTGGCGCGGCAAGAAAAATGCGCCCCTATGGGCGCACCATCCCGTTTGCTATTCCGCCTTTTTAAGGCGCGGCTTGCGACCCCGCGGCTTATCGACCAGTGCGGCCTCCCCGCCCTCGCGGTACTGGCGGCACCAAGCCTTGACCGAAGACTCGCTGGGAATCTTGTGCTTGATCATGGCCTCGCGAACCGTTAAGCCGTTTTCCAAGCGGTCCTTGACCACGGCGAGCTTAACTTCGTATGAATAGGTGTGATGATGCGAACCGGCGTTGAGAACGGCGTCGGCACCGCCCACAGCATACGCGCGGGCCCACTGACGAGCCGTGGCCTGGGGAATGCCAAGCTCCGCGGCGAGGGCGCGATGACCGACCCCCTCTTGGAGGACCTCGACGGCGCGCTGCCTAACCTCAGGCGCATGCGTGCGAGTCCTAGTTGCTTCCGACATACCTGCCACTTCTTAGCCTTAACCGTTAATCTGCTTTCTTACGTGCAAGTTAGATAGTAGCATTTTACTGTTTGCTCAAAGCAGTTAATTAAAATAGACGCGGCGTTATCTGGGCATTTGGCACCAAATTACGACATTTCTTTATCGATTATTTACGCTGGTAGCTGACTCGCAGCTAATCGTCATTCGCTTGTCAACAAAATTGGCATCTCTTTATGTCCTTTGGTATAGAGGATATAGTTATTAACCCCTCCCCCAATAATTTTGAGTGATCTGCAAGGCAGTAGACGTCCTCACTCCTCCTGATTACCGCGCATTGCCATCCACCGGAGCAAAACAAAAAGGGCGGGACCTGCTGCGCTTGCAGGCCCCGCACCGGTTAACACCCGACGGGACACAGCCGGGCGAGACGGATCCGTGCTACCGCCCCGCCTGGCCGCGATGTTCAACTACAGCTCGTTGGCCGCGTGATACGCCGTGCGAATGGCGCTCGCAATGTCGGCGGTGCGCTCACCCGAGCAGTCGCCCACGCAGGTCACGGGCACCGTCACGCCATCCAGGTCAAACGCGTTGGCCTTGGAGCCCACGGCCATCACCACGTAATCGCAGGCGATCTTCACCGGCTCCTCGGCGCCGTCCTCAGTGGTGTGAACAGCCTCCACGCCCTCGTCGGTAATGGCGGTCAGGCGGGTCTTAACATGCTGCTCCACGTTGTGCTCTGCAAAGTCGCTCATAATCAGCGGCAGAATGGTCTCGGACTCGCCCGCGGCAATCTTGTCGAGCATCTCCACGATCGCCACCTCGCAGCCGTGCTGCAGCAGGTACTCGGCAGTCTCGGTGCCCACCAGGCCGCCGCCAATGACGGCGACGCGGCCGCTGAGCTCCACCTTGCCGGCCAGCACGTCCCAGCTCGAGACGACCTTCTCCGAATCGGCACCCGGAACGGGGATGACCACGTCGTGTGCGCCTACGGCCACAATCGCAGCGTCGGCGGCGTTGAGGTCCTCAGCGGTAGCGGCATGACTGAGCTCAACCTTCACGCCCAGGCTAGGCAGAATCTTCTCGTAGTACTCGACCGAGCGCATAATCTCGTCCTTGCGCGGAGGCGCAGCCGCCAGCACAATCTGGCCGCCCAGATGATCGCTCGCCTCGTAGACGGTCACGTCGTAGCCGCGCTTGGCCGCCACGCGCGCGGCCTCCAGGCCGGCGATGCCGCCGCCCACCACGGCGATCTTCTTGTCGCCCTCGCCCGGCTTGATGGCGATGGTCGCCTCGTCACCGTTCTCGGCATTAAGCACGCACGAGATGTACTTGCGGTTTTGAATCGCGTCGACGCAACCTTTGTTGCAGTTGAGGCACTCGCGGATGGGTTCGCCCGTGGCGGCCTTCAGCGCAATGTCGGGGTCGCACATGAGCGAGCGGCCATAGGCGATGATGTCGGCGGCGCCGTCTTCCAGAATCTTCTCGCCGGCCTCGACCGAGACAACACGGCCGACGGTTGCCACCGGCACGGAGACCAGGGCCTTGACGCGCTCGGCCACGGGCAGCGTCCAGTTGTAGGGCATGGCGCCCATGGGCGGAATGGTGTCGCCCATGTTGCCAGTGTGGTTTGCCTGCGCGACCTGGATCATGTCGATGCCGGCGCCCTCGAGCAGCTTGGCAAACTCGCAGGCCTCGTCGGGCTGCAGGCCGCCCTTGCCGCGCGGCGTGCCGTCGGGGTTCTCCATGATCACGGGGAGCTTGTACTCCACCATCAGCTGCGGCGCGGCTTCCTTGATGGCAGCGACGACCTCGAGCGCATAGCGAACGCGGTTCTCGAACGAGCCACCATACTCGTCGGTGCGCTTGTTGAGGATAGCCGAGCACAGCGAACCCACCAAGCGGTCGCCGTGGACCTCGATGGCGTCGATGCCGGCCTGCTGCGCGCGAGCGGCCGAGGCAGCAATGGCCTCCTTGATCTGGGTGAGCTGCTCTACGCTCGCCTCGTTCACAAAGTGCTGCATGTCGTGATGCAGCTTGGCGTAGGCCTGGTTGCGGATCTCGTTGGACTCGGCCATCTTGGCGGCAAAGGTCTCCTCGTCGCCGGCGACCTTGGCCTCCTGCGCGGCCTTGGCAGCGGCCATGGAGCCCATGACCATGCGGCCGACACCGGGCACATCGTACTCGGGGTGGAACAGCTGCAGCGCGACCTTGGCACCGTGCTTGTGGACGGTATCGGCCAGCGCCTTAAACGTGGGGATCTGGGCGTCGGTTGCCAGCTTGGGCGTGGGGCTTGCGGTCATGACGGGAGCAACGTCGCCGATGACGATGTAGCTCACACCGCCGCGGGCCAGGCGCTCGTAAAAAGCCAGGCTGCGCTCGCCGATGGAACCGTCACGCTCCTCGTAGCCGGTGGTCAGCGGCGGAAACATAATACGGTTCTTGAGCTCAAGGGGGCCAACCGTAATGGGCTGGAGCAACTTGGATGCAGGTGCGGTCATGGACATTCCTCTCTTGTAGGCGCGGCGGCGATGATGCCGCGTAGTTGTCTAGAGGATATGGCATGGGGGCACAGCGGCACAACGAAAATCGGCGAATATCAGGTGGCGGCAGGCGGATGGGGCGGGGCGGCCCGTCGGTTTGTCTCAATCTGTAACAACCACTCGGCAAAACCGGGTCTTACTGTTACAGATCGAGATATTCCTCTCGACCCAACCTCAACAATCTAGATCTGTAACAGCTAGGCCCACTTTTGACCCCTACCTGTTACAGATCGAGACAAACCAAACCCGCCTGCTAGAAAATCTAAATCTGTAACAACAACTCGGCAAAATCCGTCCCTCGTGTTACAGATTTAGACAAACACGACCCAACCCACCGGTATATCTCGATCTGTAACACCCAGCCGCCTAAATCGGGTCTAGATGTTACAAATCGAGATTTTGTTTGAGAGGCCGAGAATTGGACCGAAAACACGGTCCCGGAATAACAAAAAAGCTCGCCGGCTAGGCCGACGAGCTGCAAGTTCTTGGTCGCGGGGGCAGGATTTGAACCTACGACCTCCGGGTTATGAGGGCGGGGCGGCTCTTTCTCTATAGAACCTATTATACGTTTACGCAGGTAAATAGCTGTATCATGCACTTATTATTGAGCATTTTTATCTGCTCATTATCTGCTCATGTCATCATTCTGAGCATATTCTGATCAGATTCCGCCGCCATATTTGAACATATTTAATATCACCCCTGCTGATTAACAAACAACCAATACTCAAGTCAGCAAATGACACCTATGACGGAAATGACAGCTTCAATGTGATATGCCCGCTGCCGTCACGCTTTCGCGGTTTTGGCGATGAACAGGCCCTTGCCACACGAGTCGCCCGCTTTTGCTTCGATTAGCCCGGCGGGGTTGTTCCAGCAGGCACCACGATCGGCGTCTAGAGGAGATACGCCCCAGTAAGCGCAGTTGTAGCATTTTCTAGCGCCGTCATTAGGCTGCAAGATATCACCGAGCTCGTTAGCCGCCCTTCGCTGCCACTCATCGTTTGTATGAGTGTAGATATCGAAGGCCTGGTCGTTCTTGTGACCGCTCATGCTCTTCGCGGTTCGCCGGTCCACTCCACAGTCGCGACTCAACAAGGTCACGTATGTATGCCTGAACCCATGAAACTCGAAGTCGTCGGGTATCGGATACTCGAGCCTTGCCGAATCGAACCAACGCGTGAAAGACCGCTGAAGGATGTGCTTTGCGTTTCTGCTGTTCACAATGGGTGCGTCTTCGCTCCAGCGAAGGCCGAGGTTGTCCGAGTAAATGCGCCTTTGGGTCTTCCGCCACTCATCGAGAACCGATATGAGCGGCATCGGGACAGGGACTCTCCTGTTGTCTTCGTTCTTCGTCGACTTGTACGTCTGCTTCTCTTTGTTCAGCGCTTTAGTTACAGACAGCACGCCGCCTTCATAATCTTGCCAGGTCAACGCGAGCATCTCGGAAAGTCTAAGCCCGCAGTTCAGCGCAAGCAGCACGCCAATGGCATGTGCCTCCAGGGGGCGACTCGTTATGTAGTTAAATAGCGCCTGGGCTTGAAATAAAGTGAGTGCTACCTTCTCCTTGGTATCCCTCTTGGGAGCGTCAATCGAATCGCAGGGGTTCTTGTCGATGTAACCCCGCTCGACGGCGTCCTTGAGCAGCTGCCGCAGAAACGCATGACTTTTCTCAATCGTCGTTCCGGAGTAGACCTTACCGGCAAGGTTATCGTCCCCCGGACTCCCCATGCAGGCATATGCCTCATCGATGACGAAGGGCGTCACCCGCCTCAGAGGCAGATTGCCGAGGTACGGCCGGAGTCTTGCCCAGGCCTCGCGGTTGCTTTCGATGGTCCTCTCCTGGACTTTTCGCCGTCTCTCCCGCATCGCGATATAGGACATGGCGAATCCATCGAGCGTTAGGACGTCACCCTCGGAATGTCCTTTTGCCCTGCGTCTCCACTCGGGTACGTCTTGCGGAAGGCCCCCGTGATAAACGTAGTCGTTGATGGCTTTGATCAGCGCGATGGCCTCGGCCTCCGAAGCGACCTCTTCACGATATTCGTCGTAACGCTTCTTGCGCTCATTCCAGCCGAGCGGGTACTTTACCTGCCAAGAGCTACCAGCCGTCCTAGGGGCGTAACTACCCTTGTTGCGGGGCACCGTCGCCATGCTACCGCGCCTCTAGTGAAGAAAGATTGTTGCCACGCCGACGGCGGCAAGCGCGAGCGCCGCGAACGGAAGCCCGAAACCGATCGATGACATAGCCAAGTCGCGCCAAGACGCCTCGACCATCGAGCCCCGATCCCCGAGCTTCCTGCGGACCACTTGATACAGCAAGGTTGCGATGGCGACCGCCAGCCACACCGCGCCCGCGATGATAAACGGATTCATCTAGAGCCCCGCCTTTCGATTCGAATACTGCGTCCTGCACGACGGGGAACAGAACTCGCGCCTCTTCCCCCTGGTTTTGACCAAAATGCCGTTTCCGCAATTTTTGCACGTCGTGGGGACACAGCCGTATCGGTAGAAGATAGCCCCGAACATCGCCGCCGCCGTCGAGTGGAAATGGTATCTGGGCACCGGCACATCATCGAAGATCGAAGGCCCGCCTACAGACCACCCAAGTTGATCGCCGTCCTTCGTCGTCAGCCCGGCCAGCATTTTGGCAACGGACTCCACGAAGACAATGGCCTCGTCTCTCTGGGTACCCCCGTCATCGACGCCGAGATACAGCTGGGTCTTCTCGACCTCCGGCTTCCAGCCGATATCGAAAAACGGTGCGCCCTCGCCGGTCTTTATCTGCGCGGTTATCAAAACCGCGTTGGGAACCGATCCGAAAAGAACTTTACTCTTTCTCGGCCTAAGATCGAGGATGCGCGTCTCAAGCGGATTAATGACCATATAGGAAAAGACGTTCTTGAACCACTTGGTCGAGTAGTTGAGAGTCATATCGAAGGAGGAATTGTGCTGGAATGGCAGGACGTAATAGGAGTCCTTGAGCTCCCCAGTAATCCACCAGCGACGTTTCTTTTCGAAACGCTTGAACCCGCTTTTCTCAAGGACGTCCTCATGCCCCGACATAATGTTTGCGATCAACCTGAGCAGGACCGAACCGAGATTTCGGCATAGGACGACGTCCCTCAAGGGTTCAATCACAACGACGCAGTCGGGATCTTCTTCCTGCCATTTCTTCAACTCGTCAAGACCGTTGGACTCAATAAGCCCATGGCGATTGAGATCGCGAGCAATGGAGGCCTGAGAGGGATAGAGTGACGAAGCGCTGCCCGTCGTAGACATCCCCTCAAGGCACAGCTGGAGATAGAGGAAATCTTCGTCACAACGCGTGAAACCACGCTCGCCGCCGACGGACTCCTCCACGACCTCGATGGCCTCGTCGATAGACAACCGCCTATTCTCCTCTTTATAGATGCTGCGGTCGATGAGGGGACCAGACTCCGAAATGGCCGTGACGAGCTCGTCGAGAGTGCCCCAGCGCATGAGGCGCTCTGCAAGCTCGAAGTCCATTGGAGCCGACTTCTCCGCCGCCTCAACCCCACGAACCACCTCGACCAGGGAGTGGAATCCGGTGCTTCGGTTCCTCGCGATGAATACTTTTCTAGCCATTACTTAATCAACTTTCTAAATAAAGCTTTATAGCGATGTTGGTTTCAACTTTAGCCTTTATCTATATCTCATTTCAATTTGATTTTTATTTTTCTTTGTTTCTCTTTGTCAAGTGTGTACAATGGAATTAACGATAAGAGAGGAGGTATATATGGACAAGCTCCTGTCTCTCGCTGAAGCAAGCGAGATTATGAATGTGAGTTATTCCAAGGCTCAAAAGCTCGCCAAGGCCGGTGAGCTTCCGTTTCGCAAGCTCGGAAAGACGTGGTACATCGCCCGTTCTGCGCTCTACCGCGAGCTCGGGCTAAAAGAGTCCGACGACCGAAAGGAGATGGCCGGCGTTGGCTAGCCTGAAAAAGAAAAACGGGTGCCCTCCCGCCAAGAAGACGCACCCGTCCGCGGCACATAAACCGCATGGTCCATATTACATGCTCCATGCGGCCCATATCTACAAGGAGCACAAATGGACTATTCCGCCTACTTTGCGCACGCCGAGCGCGTAGCGCGCACGCTGGAGGCCCACGGTCTCCCACGCAATCCTACCGATGAGGACATTCTCGGATTCGCTATCGAACAGGCGGACCGCATCGACGCGCTCTGCACAGCCCTCGGCGTCGAGATCGTCACCGACTATCGCGGCCGCTGTCGCGTCATCCGCGCGGAGGCGGTATAGGATGCCAGGCGACCTTGAGGTCCGTTCCGCGCAGGACCTGCTCGACAGCCCACTCGCAAGCGTCACCTGGCTCGTCGAGGAGCTCATCCCCACCGGCCTCGTGGTGCTCGCGGGCACCCCTAAAGTCGGAAAGAGTTGGTTCAGCCTGGGACTCAGCGTCAGCGTCAGCACCGGCCAGCCGTTCCTCGACCATGCCACAGAACGTTCCGGCGTTCTCTATCTGTGCCTTGAGGACACGTACGCGCGCATCCAGAACCGCCTGTTCCATATTGTCGATGTCGCCAACGACGACCTCCAGTTCGCCATCATGGCCGACAAGCTCAACAGCGGCCTCATCCTTCAGCTTGAGCGCTACGTCTCCTCCCACCTCACAACCAGACTCATCATTGTCGACACACTCCAAAAAGTACGCGTTACCAGCGGAGACAGCGTCTATGCGTCCGACTATCAGGATGTCGGCCTGCTCAAGGCATTCGCCGACAAACACAGCTTGTGCGTCCTGCTCGTCCACCATACGCGCAAGATGGGCGACGAGGCGAACGTGTTCAACACGATCAGCGGCTCAAATGGCATCCTCGGCGCAGCGGACGAGTGCCTATTGCTCGCCAAGGACGCGATGTTCGATGGCAAGGCTAGGCTCTCCATCACTGGACGCGATGTCGACCTAGCGGAATACAAGCTCGCATTCACCAACTGTCGCTGGCACCTTATCGAGCAGACCAGCCGTGAGGAACTGCGCGAGCGCGAGGTTCCGGCATGCGTGCTCACCGTCCTCGACTTCATGGCTGCGCGGCCCGGCGCCTGGGAAGGTACCGCCACGCAGCTTATCGAGGACGCCAGCCTCACCGATGCAACGCCCGCCGTCCTCGCGAAGCGGCTCAACGAGCACCGCGCATTCCTCGCCGAGCGAGGAGTCGAGTACGGGTTCCACCGCACCGCGACAGCGCGGCTAATCACCCTCGCACACATTCTCACCCGCGACTAATCGACCGGCGGGGTCAGCCACACCCGGCCCCGCCGCATCATCGAAAGGACCTGTTATGGAATTCAAATCCCTGAAACTGTCGGACGGTCGATTCGAGATCGCCCCGAAGTTCACCATCGAGCTCAACCCCGAAGCAGCCGAAAAGCGAAAGCATGCCTTCTTCGCCTGGCCTTTCGCACCGTCGGCCTACCCCGATATCCCCTCGATCGATGCGATCGTCCAGGAGGAGATCCCCGGTACACTCTTCGCCTACTATTGCGACGAGCCCGACCTCCCCATCGTCACCTATCGCGGGATCCCCGTGACGCGCGGGGACTACGATCGCCTTGAAAGCGCCTATCTCGATCTCATGGCCCTCATGTTCGAAGCCCGTTCCCGCACACCCTTTGCCAACACCCCGTTTGCGTTCGCCTTCATGCTCTGTGACAGCATGGGAGGCGACCGCCGAGTCGGCGTGTCCCATGTGTTCGTTCCCACTGGCGCGGCGGGGCGCAATGAGTAGCCCGCAGAGGTTGGGCCGCATCTACGTCAGAGTCACCTCGCAGGAGCGCGCCGCCATCGCGCGGCGTGCCGATGCGGCTGGCCTGAGCATGAGCGAGTACCTTCGCCGACGCTCGCTCGTCGACGGCGACCGACCCATAATCGCCACCGACCCCGAGACGCTGAAGCTCCTGTATCGAGATTTCAGACTTGCTGCGTCGAACCTTAACCAGTTGACGCGCGAGGTCCATATCACCCACGACCCCGGTCGGATCGCCCCGTTCCTCGATGCCGCACTCATAAAGGTCGGAAACGCAGCCGACGCCGTCTCGGACTTCCTGACTGATGCCCGGAACGTCTAGGAGGAAATCCTGTGCGCAATCTTAAGTTCAACGCTGTCCTCTCGGCTTCGTTCGCCACCGTCCTTACCGTCGCGTGTTATCCCCTGATAGCACCCGTGATCGCTTGCGCCGCTTCGTCGCTCCCCATCGATTGGGTCGCCTGGCTCGACGCCATCGGTTTCGACATGTGGTCGGTCTTTTGGCTTTCCGGGGCATGGCTCGGTCACATTCCGTTCATGTTCGCAGCGTTCTGTCTCCTGTTTCTCGTTCTCCTCGGCTATACGGTCGCAAAGGACGCCGAACGTAACCGGAACGTCGACGAAGGTATCTACGGCGACGCCCACGTCGTCCGGGGCGCAGCGGAACTCAACCGCCGCAACGATTTCTGGGACGGATCTGGAACTCCGGTCAGAGCGGGCTTCGTGCTCGGAGCAAACAAGGGCGGTTACTGGTACGACTCATCCGTTCCGCATACGATTAGCATAGGTAAAACGGGGTCTGGTAAGTCACAATTCCAGGTCCTGGAAGATATGCATATGTTCCTAGCCGCCGGTTGGAACGTCATCTCCACCGGAAAGCCCGAGATCCTTGAGCTCACCGCCGACAAGGCGAGGGAGCTCGGCTACGAGACCATCGTCCTCGACCTGACCGGCTATCCCGGTGCGAGCCGATACAACCCCATCGGGCTTCGGGTC
>UQEO01000047.1 GCA_900540095.1 uncultured Collinsella sp. | reverse complement strand
CGCTGGCTTTCGGTTGGGGCTGGGGCGACGAGCTCGGCCGCCTCGCCCTCGCCGGCGTTGGGCAGCAGTGCATCGGCGCGCAGCACGCGCAGCGGTTCCTGGCGGCTAAAGACCGCGGTGCCCGAGTAGCCCTTGCGCTGGGCGTAGCTCCAGGTTTGGTGATAGCCGGGCAGATCGATATCGACCTGGCCCTCCTGCAGCTTGGTTTCTTGCAGCGCCAGGATATCGACATTGAGCTCCTGTGCGATCTGGATAAAGCTCGGGTCTTTTTTGAGCACGGCGCGCAGGCCGTTGACGTTCCATGAGGCGAAAGTGTAAGTCTGAGGCATGGTGTCCTTTCGACGGGGTTGGCAGGCTTAAGATTAGCGCAACAGGGGCGGGGCGGAGTCCGCGAGTGATAACGCGAACGCCGCCGTCCCGGAGACGCGTACGGAGGACATATATGACGCAGGCAATATCGGACCCCAAACAGGCCTCCGCCGCGCTGGCGGAACTGTTCGAAACCCATGGTCGCGTGGTCTTCTTTGGCGGCGCGGGCGTTTCCACGGCAAGCGGCATTCCCGATTTCCGCAGCGTGGACGGTCTGTATCACCAGCGGTTTTCCTATCCGCCCGAGACTATGCTCTCGCACAGCTTCTACGAGGCGCATCCGACGGAGTTTTTCGACTTCTACCGGACCAAGATGATCGCGTTGGGCGCCAAGCCCAACCACTGCCACGCCAAGCTGGCGGAGCTGGAGCGCGCCGGCAAGCTCGACGCCGTGGTGACGCAAAACATCGATGGCCTGCATCAGGCGGCTGGTTCACGGCACGTGTTTGAGCTGCATGGCTCGGTTCACCGCAATATCTGCCAGACGTGCGGCGCGGTCTACAGCGCCGAATGGATTTGCGCGCGCGAGCGCGAGGATGCCGCGGGCGTGCCCGTGTGCCCTGCGTGCGGCGGTCGCATCAAGCCCGATGTGGTCCTCTACGAAGAACCGCTCGATGAGCGTGTGCTTACCGGCGCCGTTGCTGCTATCGCCGCAGCCGACGCCCTCGTCGTGGGCGGAACCTCGCTCGTAGTGTATCCGGCGGCAGGCCTTACGCGTTACTTTACCGGCGATACGCTGGCCATATGCAACCTTGCTCCCGCCGATCAGGATGCAAATGCCGACCTGCTGATTTCTTGCGACATCGCGGCCGCGTTTGCGTTCTAGCCCGCGCGCGCGGATACAATAGAAAGACTGAGTGCAAAGCGACCCCGCCGCCAGCTCCCCAAGCTCGGCGGCGTGGGCATTTTAGGAGGATGTTCATGGCGAACGACAGCAAGACATGGCGGTGCGGAAAGTATGAGCTCAGCTTTGACCGTCCGCGCATCATGGGCGTCCTCAACGTGACGCCCGATTCGTTTAGCGATGGCGGGGAGCACTTCGACCCCGATGCCGCCATCGAGTACGGCCTGGCGATGCTCGACGCCGGCGCCGACATCATCGACGTGGGCGGCGAGTCCACACGCCCTGGTTTTACCCCGGTCAACCCCGACGAGGAGGCTCGCCGCGTGCTGCCCGTGGTGCGCGCGCTGGCCAAGGAGGGCGCCATCGTCTCGATCGACACGCGTCATGTAGCGGTTGCCAAGGCGGCCGTGCGCTGCGGCGCCTCGATCGTCAACGACGTGACCGGCTTCACCGATCCCAAGATGGTCGAGTTTGTTAAGACGAGCACCTGCGGCGTCATCGTGATGCATGCCGGCGAGGTCGCCGCGCCCACCCGCACGCACGCAACGGTGCAGCTCGATACCTCGGCAGCGGCGTTTGTTGCCGAGAAGGCGCGCGAGGCGGCTGCCGAGGCCGCGCGTGAGGCCGAGAGGCCGGCCCGCGCCCGTCGCGGCAAGCTGCTGGGCGATCCTAAGCCGGAGGCCAAGCTTCCGGGCGGCGTGGTGCAGCCCTCGTTGCCGTTTGGCGAACCGGAGCCCACGTCCGAGCCTGCAACCGAGCTGGGGCAGGAGACGCCGGCCGCCGAGCAGGCTGCTGCCGCCGAGACCGTCGCGCCCGCGCCCGAGGCCGCGCCCGCAGCCACCGAGGTCGCATCGGAGTCCAATGACCACCTGGCAGCCATGATGCGCCGCAGCGCCCGCCGCGAGGAAGCCTACGTGCCCACCTCGCAGCTCCGCCGCTTCACCCTGCCCGATTCGGCGCCCATCATGCGCCGCGTTATGGGCTTTCTGTCCGACCAGGCCCGCACACTCATCCATGCCGGCGTGTCGCGCGACCGCATCTGCATCGATCCTGGCCCGGGCTTTGGTAAGTCGGCTAACGAGGACATCGTCATCCAGCGCGAGACTGCCAAGATGGCGTCACTGGGCTATCCGCTCATGTGCGCCGTGTCGCGCAAGCGTTTTGTGGGCGCTATCTCGGGCGTGACCGAGGCCGCCGCGCGCGATGCCGCCACGTTTGGCGTGTGCCTGGGCGCCATCCAGGCCGGTGCCAACATCGTGCGCGTGCACGACGCCGCGGGTTTTGCGCAGTTCCTGAACGGCTACTGGGCGGTTGCCAAGCCGCAGCCGCGCCGCGCGTTTGTGGCCGTGGGCTCCAACCTGGGGCATCGCTGCGACAACATCCGCGCCGCACGTGAGATGATCGCCGAGATTCCACTTACCTGCGTGTCTAACTCCTCCAAGATTTACGAGAGCGAGCCGGCCTACGAGACGCGCCAGGACGCGTTTGCCAACGCCGTCATCGAGATCAAGACCGAGCTGGCGCCGCTGGTGCTGCTCGACGAGCTCATGAAGATCGAGGCCGAGCTTGGGCGCGACCGCTCCAAAAAGGCCAAGGCCAACGGTCCGCGCACCATCGACCTGGACCTGCTGTGGATGGACGGCGAGACCCACGGCGGCAAAAAGCTGCGCCTGCCGCATCCTCTCATTGGCGAGCGCGACTTTGTGCTGGTGCCGCTCGAGGACCTGATGCACGACCCGGCGCGGTTCTTCCGCTACAACGGTGTCGAGGTCAAGGAGCCCGAGGACCGCGTGGGCCATATCGTGGGCGAATTGGGGCGTATGTAGATGATCGAGATGAATGCTGTTGTCGCCGGTACCGAGCTTGACGCCGCGCGCAACGCGGGCCGCGAGGGTGCGTCCGCGGGCTGGTGCGCATGGAGCGCGGGCGATGCCTCGCTGACGTTTTCGCTGGTCGTGCGTCCGGATGTGAACATGCATGCCTTCCACGGCCTGCCGTTTGTGGCTGCGATGGGCATGATGGACGCGCTCGTGGGCACGGCTTCGACGCCGGGGTTGGGCCTTGCCGGTAAGGTGGGTATCCAGTGGCCGAGCGACATTGTGTGCGGCGCGCCCGCGTTTGAGACGTCGTTCGCGCGCGTCGCCGTCAACGGTGGTGCCGGTGCTGCGGGCATGTTCGGTGCCGTGACGGTGGATATTGAGCGTTCGGCGCTGGGCGAGCTTGGTGTGGACGTGGCTGACGAAGCGCTGGTCGAGACGCTGGCCGCCGCCATGCTGGCCCGCGTGGACGCCTGGGCGGTTGTTGCCAACACGCCGCAGGGCGCCGCAGGGCCGCTGGCTCCCGTGCTGGGCGAGTACTTCGACATGGTGCCGCTGCTGGGCCGCCAAGTTGCGGCGGTGTCGCCCAACGGGTTGCCGCTTGCGGTCGGTGTGTTTGCGGGCCTGGACATCTGGGGTCGCGCGACTATCAAGACCGACGCCGGCGAGCAGGAGTTTCCGCCCGAGGCCGTACGGATTCGCGGGCTGTAACGCGAGGCGCCCGCGCTCAAAGATAACGATGACAACAAAGCCCTCCTCGGCAGTGCCGGGGAGGGTTTCGCCTATCTGGGGAATGGGTTGCCAGCGCCCTGTTCCTCAAAACTGAAAAATTTTCGTTTTTGAGGAATAGGATTAAGGCAGCTCGGCCTTTCGCGAGGTATATTCGCTACAGAGCCTATTCCTCAAAACTGAAAATTTTTCAGTTTTGAGGAATAGCGATAAAATGCCGCGAGGAGGCCCCAATGAAACTCATCAATAGAACGTCATATATGGACACGTTGACGAGCCTTATTGGCGTGCCGGACATCAAGGTCATCACGGGCATTCGGCGTAGCGGTAAATCAAAATTGCTCGAGGCCCTCCGCGATTACGTGGAGGCAAATCTGTCCAATTCGAATGTCATCCATATCAACTACAACCTCGATGAGTTCGAGGGCCTGCTCGAATATCATGCCCTGCTCGCCTATGTAAAAGAGCATCGAGTGCCCGGCAAGCAAAACTTCCTGCTTATCGATGAGGTTCAGATGTGCGACGGCTTTGAACGTGCGATCAACAGCCTTCACGCATCCGAGCAGTACGACATCTTCATCACCGGATCGAATGCCTTTTTGCTGTCGAGCGATCTGTCGACGCTCTTTACGGGGCGTACGTTCGAGATCGAGGTTTTCCCATTCTCGTTTGAGGAGTATCGTCTCTATGGCGACGAGGGCGAGGTCGACCGCGACTTCGATGAGTACGCGAGAACCGGCGGTATGTCCGGCTCTTACCCTTATCCACTGCAGGAGCAGCGCTATCAATATCTCTCCAACGTCTTCAAGACGCTCATTGTGAGAGATATCGTGCAGCGGCATAACGTGAGAAACGAATCGGCGCTGCTGCGCATTGCCGATTACATGATGGACAACGTTTCCAACATTACGTCGGCACGCAACATTACTGATGCATTAAATGCGGATGGGCTAAAGATTACGAACAAGACGGTCGGCACGTACATGGGGTACCTGTGCGATGCGTTTGCCTTCTATAAAGTTCGTCGGTACGACATTCGCGGCAAAAAATACCTTAAGAGCGGCGAGAAGTACTATCTGGCGGACCATGCGTTTAAATATGCGCTTCTTGGTACACGTGATATGGATTGGGGACGCGTATACGAGAACATGGTGGCAATCGAGCTGCTGCGCCGCGGATACGAGGTATACGTCGGCGTGCTCTATAAAAAGGAAATAGACTTTGTAGCAATCAAGCGAAGCGAGAAGCTCTACATTCAGGTGAGCGACGACATCAGCTCGGATAAGACATTTGAACGCGAGATTTCACCACTGCTGAGCATTGGCGACGCGTACCCCAAGATGATTCTCGCCCGCACGCATCACGAGGCCACGGATCGCAATGGGGTGCAGATCGTGGACCTGGCGAGGTGGCTGTGCGACGAGGCCTAGCAGAAAGCCCTATTCCTCAAAACTGAAAATCTTTCGATTTTGAGGAATAGGGCCGATGCGTTGCCTAGTTCGCCGCTCGCGCTCGTGCTCGACTTAAGCCCCTGCTCTATCCCAGCTCCTGCATGCGGCGGTAGATTTCGCAGATACCCTTGATGGTGAGCTGTCCGTCGACCACGTCGAAGGCATCGGTCGAATCGGCGACGATGCTGGCGAGACCGCCCGTGGCGATAACGGTGGCATCCTCGCGGCCCAGCTCGCGCTTCATGCGCGCGACCAGGCCCTCGGCCATGGCGGCGGCGCCCGTTACGGCGCCGACCTTGATGCACTCCTCGGTATCGCGGCCGATGGCGTGCTCGGGCGCCTCGAGCGGCACGCTGGCGAGCTTGGCGGCACGGGCGGCAAGCGCGTCCATGGAGATGCGAATGCCCGGCGCGATCGCTCCGCCAATGTAATAACCGTCCTCATCGATGACGTCGATATTGGTCGCGGTGCCAAAGTCCACCACGATTGCCGGCGCGCCGTAGAAAGTTTCGGCCGCAACGGCGTTAGCGACGCGATCGGCGCCTACGGCTTGGGGACGCGCCGCGCGCAGCTTGGTCACCGCGGCCGTCTGCGGCCCGATGACGATGGCGTCCGCGGCAATGCGGTCGGCCACGGCGTGCCATTCGCGCGAGAGCTGCGGCACCACGCCGGCAAAGGCGATCGCGTCGACCGCGTCGAGCGAAAGGCCGTACATCTTAAAGAAACCCATCAGGCGCACATGGATCTCGTCGGCGGTATAGGAGCGGTCGGTGGGCATGCGCCACGACTGCACCAGCTCGTCTCCGTCAAACAGGCCCATGGCCGTCTGCGTGTTTCCCATATCGATAGCGAGCAGCATGTCTACTCCCAGTGTTGGCATAAAAGGACGCGCACCATTGTATACGCGTCGCCGACGGCACTCGGCTGCGATTCGTTTACGGTGATAGGGGCCGAGGGGTTTAAATATGAAGGAATTATGCTCTACGAGATTTTCCTTGTCGTTTACCGAACTCCCGCGTAATATTCTTTCTTGCGCACATGAGGCGCCCAGACATTGCGGGGTGGAGCAGTCTGGTAGCTCGCCGGGCTCATAACCCGGAGGTCGTAGGTTCAAATCCTGCCCCCGCGACCAAGACTTTTAGCAGCTCAGAGGCATTGTTTCTCTGGGCTGTTTTCTTTTATCTTGACAATGCAGCGAGGACTCCTGAGCGGAATATGAGCAGATTGCAACGACCGCCAGGACAAAAGGGATACCAATAAAACTAAAACCAGCTAAAAAGAAGTGAAGAACCCGTAGAATCTTTCTCAGTGGAAAAGGCTATCAAGTGAGGGTCCGTATGCCGGGAAAGAAAGCCGATGCAGAAGCTTTTGCAAGCAGGTGGGCGAACAAAGGAAATGAGAACCAGGATACCCAGCGGTTCTGGATCGACTTCTACCAGAATGTCCTCGGCGTCGAGGACGCAGTGTCACGGCTAGAGTTCGAAAAGCCCGTCTCCACCGATGCGAGCACGCATGAAGGGTACATCGACGTCTTCATCCCGTCGGCAAAAACCCTCGTCGAGCAGAAGTCGCTTGGGATCGACCTCGCTAAGGAGGAGACGCGCCAGGGCCGCAAGGTGACGCCCGCGAAGCAGGGCAACGCCTACGCTCAGGGCATGCCCCTCTCCCAACAGCCGCGCTACATCATCGCTTGCAATTTTGCCGAGTTTTGGGTCTTCGACCGCGAGCGGGACTCGCTATGCCGGGAGCCTCTTTTCAAGTTGCCGCTCGCCGAGCTCCCCAAGAACCTCGCGGCCATTCAGTTCCTCAAGGGCGGGGCGGAGGCCCCGGCCACGATCTCCCGCGCCGTTTCCGTCGAGGCCGGCAAGATCATGTCGAAGCTCCATGACCAGGTCGCCGAGGCGTTCGATGATCCCGACACGCCCGAGAATCACCATGCGCTCTCCGTGCTCATGACGCGCCTCATGTTCCTCATGTTCTGCGAAGACTCGGGACTCGTGGCCCCCAACGCCTTCCGCGACTACGTCGCCCACTTTTCGGCAGGCGATCTCAGGCGCGGCCTCAAGGACCTGTTCGTCTGGCTCGACACCAAGGACGAAGAGCGCGACAAGTACGCCGAGCCCTGGCTGAAGAAACTGCCCTACATGAACGGCGGCCTCTTCCGGGAGAAGACGGAGATTCCGCCCCTGTCCGAGAACTTCCGCCATACGCTCATCGTCGAGGGGTGCCAGGAGTTTGATTGGTCGGGAGTGAGCCCCACGGTTTTCGGCTCCATCTTCGAGGGTGCGCTGTCCCACGACCACCGCCGCGCAAACGGCCAGCACTTCACGAGCCCCGAAAACATCCACAAGGTCATAGACCCGCTCTTCCTCGATGGCCTCAAGGCTGAGTTCGAGGATGCCCGTGCCAAGCCCATCGCGGGCGGTGCGAGGACCCGTGCGCTCAAGGACCTGCATGAAAAGATCGGTAGCATCTCTATCCTCGACCCGGCCGCCGGGTCAGGTAACTTCCTCACCGAAAGTTATCTCTGCCTGAGACAGCTGGAGAACCGCATACTTTTCGAGCTTCAGGGCGATCAAGCATCGTTCAGCTTCGAGGACTCGGGAGACCGCGACGTGCTCGTGAGCCTGAGGAACTTCCATGGCATTGAGCTGGAGGACTTCGCTTGCTGTGTCGCTCGTACGGCACTCTGGATTGCAGAGAAGCAGGCGGACGCCGACACGGCAAAGGTGACACAGCGCGTTTACCAGGAACTGCCGCTTACCGATTACGAGGGCATCGTCAACGCCAACGCGCTCCGCATCGACTGGAACAGTGTGATCACGGCCGATGAGGTCGACTACGTACTCGGAAACCCGCCGTTCATCGGACAGTCGCAGAGGACCGATGGTCAGGTGGACGACCTAAAACTCGTTTGGGGCAGGGACTACGACGGCTATCTCGACTATGCGACCTGCTGGTACAAAAAGGCTGCCGATTATCTCGCCGGCACTCATGCTGACTTCGCGTTCGTCTCGACGAACTCGATATGCCAGGGCCAGCCGGTTCCTGCGCTATTCAGGCCCCTTTTCGATGCTAACTGGGAAATCCGCTTTGCGCATCGCTCGTTCGTGTGGGATTCGGCAGCTGACGATGAGGCACATGTTCACGTTGTCATCGTCGGTTTCTCCAGGGATGTCGCTGCGCCCATCGCGTTTACGTACCGGCGTGGCGACAAGGTGATCGAGTATCCGGACAACTTAAACGGCTACCTGATCAATGCGCCTAACGTCTTCGTCGAGAAGAGGATGAGGCCACTCTTTGAAGACGTGTCGCCAATGATGAAAGGCGCAGCTCCGGTTGATGGTGGTTTTCTTCAAATCAAAACTCAAGAGGAATACGATTTAATTGTCGAGGATTCCATTGCTGCTAAGTATGTTGTTCCCAGCTTGGGCGCACAAGAGTTGATTAACGGAAAGAAACGATGGTGCCTATGGCTGGCAGAAGCTCAGAAGTCTGATCTCGCAAAGTCTCCGGTTTTAAGAAGGCGTATCCAAGAAGTAAGGGATTTTCGCTAAGCCTCAAAAAAGGCCGCAACGAGGCGGCTTGCAGATGAACCTTGGCGCTATGGGGAGCCAAGAAAGGCTGAAGGGCCGTTCCTCTGCGTTCCCCGTCACTTCTCCGGCGGACGCAAATATTTCACGGTTAAACGGTGCGAATCCGGAGAAATCGCCACGGACGCATGCTTCTTTGCGGATGATCCGGACGGTTTGTTGTTCGGAATCATCTCTTCCGGCGTCTTCATGGCGTGGCAGAAGGCGGTCGGGGGCGAGCTCAAGAGCGACTGTCGTTTCTCGAACACGATCGTATGGAACAACTTTCCTTTACCGAAATTGTCCGACGAGGGACGACAGGCCATCATCGACGCAGGTCACGCGGTCCTATCCGCAAGAAGGCTGTATCCCGATTCATCCCTAGCGGACCTCTACAAACCAGCAGACGAGTTCCTGTATCCCGAATTGTTCGAAGCTCATATCAAACTCGACAAAGCGATCGAATCCGCCTACGGCATCGATTTCAACGGAGATGAGAACAAGATTGTCACCCATCTGTTCAACCTCTATGCCGAAAAGGTCGGTGAGTAGCGTGAAGAGGAGTGCCGTAAAGCCGAAAGACGGGGCGGAGCTATCCGAGCTCGATTCTGTGAAAGAAGGCATTGGGGACCTAAAGGCCGAGGCCGATCGGCAGGAGGAAGAAGCCCAGAGATACGCCGTCGCCTTCCTCCAGAAGGTGATGAGGCTGAAGGGCGTGGCGATCGAACGCGACCATTTCCTCCGTTCTGAGTTCCGGAAACGAGGCGTCTCGGACGAGCGAGTGGAGCTCGCGATTTCAACGAGCCCGGCATCCGCCGGGCTGGATTCCGGCCTTGTCGACTCCATCGCCATGGACGTTATCGATTTCGAGACAAAGAAATCGACCGTCCTTTCGTTTTCCGCGGGATTGCCCGGAGGGCTCGCGATGCTCGGAACGATCCCGGCGGACGTGACGCAGTACTATGTCCACGCCTTTCGAATCATGCAGAAACTGGCGTATCTCTACGGCTGGCAGTCCTTCATCGACGATTGCGACGAGATGGACGATGAAACCTTGGCGGCTTTCGCCCTTCTGCTGGCCGTGATGGTCGGAGTGAGCGGGGCCAACTCCGCGTTGACGGCGTTTTCCAAAACGGTCCAGTCGAATATCGCCAAGAAGGTCGCCAGCAAGGCGCTTACGCAGACGAGCTACTACCCGATCATCAAAAAGGTTCTTGCCGGAATCGGCGTCAAAATCACCAAAAGCAGTTTCGGCGACGCAGTGAGCAAGGTCGTTCCGGTCGTCGGCGGTCTCGTCTCGGGCGGCCTCACGTTCGTCAGCCTCAAAGGCGGGTCCAGGAGACTTGCAGGGGAGCTCAGGTCATTGCCACAGGCGACAGGCCCCTTGACCGCAGCGGCGGTTGAGCCTTTTACTGATTTTGCCGAAATGAAGGGGATGACGAGCGATGACGATGCCCAAATGGCATGAGACCATGCGGCCCGTCCTTGAGGCGCTGGCGCATGTCGATGGATATCTGGCAGGCACCGACCTCCAGGATGCCGTGGCGATCGAATTCGACATGACCGATGACGAACGGGCCGAGCGTCTCAAGAGCGGCCAGTCGAGACTCTACAACCGCGTGTACTGGGGTATCACCGATTTGGAGAAGGCTAAGCTCCTGGAATACGGCGAGAAAAAGGGAACCTACCGTATCACCGATGCCGGCAGGACGTACCTCTCTGATTATCCCGGACCCATTACAGCCAAGGGTCTCTATGAGAACTGCACGGCATTCAAGAAGTGGAAAGACGGCTATCAGGCCGCAAGCAAGGCCAAAAACGCTTCAGAGCCCGAGGGCGTTTCGACGCTGGAGGACCAGGAGTCCCCTCAGGAGGCGATGGAGTCTGCCTACGGCGAGATTCGCGACGCGCTCGCCGACGACCTCATTTCGATCATCATGGGAAAAGATCCGTATTTCTTCGAGCACCTGGTCGGAAAGCTGCTCGTGGCGATGGGTTACGGCGAGAGCCTGGACTCCCGTGCCGACGTCACCAAAAAGAGCGGTGACGAGGGGATAGACGGCGTCGTCCGTGAGGACCGACTCGGATTTGGAACCATCTGCTACCAGGCTAAGCGGTGGGATCCGCAAAGGACGGTCGGACGGCCGGAGGTTCAGGCATTCGTCGGGGCGCTTTCCGGAAAGGGCGTATCGAAGGGCCTTTTCATCACCACGGCTCGCTTCTCCAAGGATGCCCGCAAATATGCTGAGGGCCTCCTGGGGCAGACGGTCGTGCTCGTCGACGGCCCCGCGCTCGCCGGCCTCATGATCGACTACGGCGTCGGCGTGAGCACGAGACAGGTCTACGAGATCAAGGCCGTTGACACCGATTTCTTCGACGAATAGCGCGTGTCTGCAACGCGCCGCTACCGCGCGCCCTTCCGCCCGTTGCATTTCGAGCAGAGCACCTGCAGGTTGGATGGAACGGTCTTGCCACCCTTCGCGACCGGCACGATATGGTCGACGTGCAGGCCCACGCCGTCCGGCATGTATTTCCCGCATATCTGGCAGGTGTAGTTGTCCCGGCGGGCGATCTGCTCACGCAGCTGCTTCGTCATCAGCCTTCGCTGGTTCTTGGCGTGATAGTCCCTGAGCGTCGCCTCGTCGTTGATAGCGGCGAGGCGGATGCGGCGCTCGACGATCCACTCCCAGTTCACGTCAAGCTCGGAATCATCCATCGACATCTTGTAGGACGTCTTCACGTAGTTGGCCTGCTTGTACCTCGTCTGGTCGCGGCAGGTGATGAACCTAAAGGCCCTGTCATCGTCGACCGCCTCGGCGTACTGACGCTCGCGCCGGCTGCGGAGCCGGCAGGTTTTCAGATACTCTTCTTGCTCGTGCTTCCAGTTCTGGATGTATGCCCTATGGGCGACGATGGCGTCCCAACCAGCCGGGTCCATCAGGTGACGGTCGATGTAGTCCTCGATCCTCACGTTGCGCCTACCAGACACATCGAAGCGGGCCACGTAGTAGGGATACCTAAAGGGGCTCGCCAGAATCCTGCGAACCAGGACCGCGATTGCACAGACCAGGGCTATGACCAGCACGCCGAGAACGAAATAGGGCGTCAGGTCGACTATATAGTGGTACCCGTCTATCTCATAGAGCTGAGTCATGGCATTCTTCCTTCCCCAAGGATGGCAAAATGATACCAAGACGCGGGTCTTCCGGATCGCGGGCGCTTTCCACGCGATACACCCATGCCCCTCCGTCCGGACACCGCACACCGAACCCCCACACCACGTTCGCTTTACAATCAAGAACATTCGTTCGACAATGAAACCCGTGAGATACAAACGGATGTTCGGGGGTACGCGCATGATCATGAAAAAGCACTCGCTTGCGGGAACCTGCGGCATACCCACCGATGCACAGCGCATCTACATCCCCGTGGACGCCAACGGCGCGGACGACCCCGACCACGGCCCGTCCGATCCCGCCATCATCCACTGGCCGGACGGCCGCAGTTGGAAGGTTGAGAGCATCTACGCCCGCCAGGAGTTCGGCCGCGCCATCTTCGGTAACCTCTGTGTGCGTTACGACGTCTGCATCGCGAGGCAGCGCAAAACGGTCTGGTGGGAGCACGGCGACTGGTTCGTCGAGCGCGGTGGCGGCATGGCGGTGATGCCCGAGTGATGGGCCACACAAAGGACTTCGGCGGCGGCATCACCGTTCGCGCCAACGGCGGCAAGCCCGGCAGACGCGTCCATAAGCAGTACGTAGACGTCTACGCCCGCACTAACGCCGACGGAACGACGGTGCCTGTCCGCGTCTGCTGGCCGGACGGCCGCGGCTTCACGATCGACCAAATCATTCGAATAGACCCCTTCGGCGCGGTCATCCACGACGCGCAGACGGCGGTCTACACGGTGCGCTTCGGCGGCTGGACCACTCAGCTCATGCTGGAGCACTTCCACAGGGAGGACCCCATTCACGGGGCGGATGACCGCCTGCGATGGTGGGTCTGGGCGTTCGAGAACACCCGCTCGAAGAACGACGTTTCCGCACCGCCTGCCGACACGCGCGTCCGGTGAACGCGGGTTGGGTCGTCATGCGGAACGCAGAGGGTGACGTCGGCTAGAGCCAAGCTCCGGTCCACTCGCTCCGGTTCCTCGTCGCCGCGAGGAGCGCACCGCATGCCGCGAGCAGTTCGTAGTCCGCGATCCTGATCCCGACCGACATGGCCTCGGCGAGGACTTCAATCCTTCTGCCATAATCCTCGATCTCGGAGAATACCCCGATACCGTCCATGAGCCGCTGGGCGGCTTCGCTCGGCCCGTCCCCCGTCGTGACATGACGTTCTTCCATGCCGAAACAATCCTCTCTATGCGAGAAAGGCGATGATAGCAGGTGCTGTCCGGGCCAGCATAAACAGCGTTTTACGTTTTACGGCATACGCCGCCGTATGGTCACGGCTCCGCGGCCGGGTGGCACCTCCGCTACGCCGCGTCAAGGGGGCCCATGAGACCCCGCACAAACCTCCGCTCCGCTCCGGTTGGTGGAGGTCGTCATGGACCTCCCTTGACCCGCCTTCGCTCCGGTGCGGCTTTGCAGGGAGCAAAGCCGACGACGACGCGCGGCGTCGCCATTCGGCTTTGCCCGCAGGGGCGAGATGTTGAGGGCAGGGTGCCCGGAACGGAGGAAGAGATGCAGCAGCTGATGACGAGGGAAATCGCCAAGACGGCTCCAAGGCTCTACGAGCAGGACGGAGCAGAGGACCCCACGGTCTACGCCCACTACTTCTCGTGCATGAACGGATGGGACTGGTGGCTGCTCGAGTTCGACGGCACGGACGAGGCGTTCGGCCTCGTCGAGGGCTACGACGACGAGCTCGGCTACTTCAGCATCAAGGAGATGGAGGAGCTGAACCGCCAGATGGGGTTCGCCGCCGTCGAGCGCGACGAGCACTTCTCCCCGAAGCCGCTCAGCGCCGTCAGGAGGAGGTAGCCGCATGGTCACGGTCGAGTTCGACTCCATGGGCGAGGCGGTCCGCCTCGCCCTCGTGGCCGGGGAGTACGTGGGCGGCGGCCTCGCCGTCCTCCTCCTCGACGCCACGGACCCGCGCTCCGACGGCTACATGGCCGAGTGGGGCGTGCTCACGGCGAACGTGCCGTCGGCGGCAGAGTGGTGCCGCGGGCGCGGCAACATCGCCATCGACGCCGCGGTCCCCGCGGCGCTCCTCGGGGCGCTCGAGGCCGCCGGCATGCTCCGCATGGCCGCCCGCTCGGCGGCATCCGGGATGGCCCGCTACCAGCTGGCCACGGTCGCCGGGCGCGCCCTCGACGGCATGGGCGGCCTGACCGAGACCCTCGAGGAGGCGCTCGGCTCGACGGTCGTCGTCGAGTACGAATCGGGCGG
>UQEO01000046.1 GCA_900540095.1 uncultured Collinsella sp. | reverse complement strand
GACGGAGGAGCACGTGAAGGGGGGGCCCTCCCAAGGAGAGCGCCCCTGCCGGGTTTCCATAGTTCTGGCGAAGCAGTCCTTGAGATCCGCCTTGCCTTATGCCAAGAACTCCTTGGTGGTCGCCACGATGTTGGCGGCGTCCAGGCCATACTTGTGCAAGAGCTCGGCGCCCGGGCCGGACTCGCCAAAGGTGTCGTTGACGCCGATCTTCTTGAGCGGCGTCGGGCACTGCTCGCACAGGACGTCGGCAACGGCGCCGCCCAGGCCACCGATCACGGAGTGCTCCTCGACGGTCACGACGTGGCCGGTCTTGGTGGCGCTCCTGACGATCAGGTCGGCATCGATGGGCTTGATGGTGTGCATGTTGATGACCTCGGCATCGATGCCCTCGGCAGCAAGCTGCTCAGCGGCCTCGAGCGCCTCGCCGACCATCAGGCCGCAGGCGATGATGGTGACGTCGGTGCCCTCGCGCATGACGATGCCCTTGCCCACCTCGAACTTGTAGGTCTCGGGGTCGTTGATAACCGGCGAGGCCAGACGGGCGAAGCGCATGTACACGGGGCCGTCGCACTCGTAGGCGGCGCGCGTCACGGCACGGGCCTCGATGTGGTCGGCGGGAACGATCACGGTCATGCCGGGGATGACGCGCATGAGGGCGATATCCTCGCAGCACTGGTGCGTGGCGCCATCCTCGCCCACCGAGATACCGGCGTGCGTGGCACCGATCTTAACGTTAAGGTGCGGATAGCCGATGGAGT
The DNA here is from genome assembly GCA_900540095.1 of uncultured Collinsella sp. Lineage (GTDB taxonomy): Bacteria > Actinomycetota > Coriobacteriia > Coriobacteriales > Coriobacteriaceae > Collinsella. The sequence goes on along the minus strand of UQEO01000046.1, from coordinate 13,465 downwards.
TGCGGACCTGCTCAAAGGCGCGGCCGGCGGCAAACATGGCAAAGCTGCTCGCGAAGGCGACGCGGCCGGTGGTTGCGATACCGGCGGCAACACCCATCAGGTTGCTCTCGGCGATGCCCACATCGAAGAAGCGGTCGGGGCACGCGGCCTTAAACTTGCCGGTCTGCGTGGCGGCGGCCAGGTCGGCGTCGAGGACCACAAAGTCATCGTGCTCGTTGGCGAGCTCGACGAGGGCCTCGCCGTAGCTTACGCGCGTGGCGATTTTCTTGACGTCTGCCATCCTAGAGCTCCTCTCCGGCGGCCGTGAGCTCTGCCATGGCCTGCTCAAACTGTTCATCGTTGGGGGCCTTACCGTGCCAACCCACCTGGTTCTCCATAAAGGAGACGCCCTTGCCCTTCGTGGTCTCAGCGATAATGGCGGTCGGCTGACCCTTGGTGGCGCGGGCCTCGGCAAAGGCGGCGCGGATCTGGTCGAAGTCGTTGCCGTCGGCGAGCTCCACCACATGGAACTTGAAGGCGCGGAACTTGTCGGCGAGCGGCATGGGGTCGTTGACCTCCTCGACGGGGCCATCGATCTGCAGGCCGTTATGGTCGACGATCACGCAGAGGTTGTCGAGCTGCTGGTTGCCGGCAAACATGGCGGCCTCCCAGACCTGGCCCTCCTCGCTCTCGCCGTCGCCCAGCAGGGCGTAGGTGCGATAGTCGTCGCCCCAGTGCTTGGCGGCAACGGCCATGCCCACGGCGGCGGAGATGCCCTGGCCGAGCGAGCCGGTGGACATGTCGACGCCCGGGGTGTCGTTCATGTTGGGATGGCCCTGCAGGTGGCTGCCGATGTGGCGCAGCGTCTCGAGATCCTCCTTGGGGAAGAATCCGCGCTCGGCGAGCACGGCGTACAGACCAGGCGCGCAGTGACCCTTGGAAAGCACGAAGCGGTCGCGGTCGGCCTTGCGGGGGTCGGCCGGGTCGACGTTCATTTCCTCAAAGTACAGATAGGTCATGATGTCGGCAGCGCCGAGCGAACCGCCCGGATGGCCGGACTTGGCAGCGTGCACGCCGGTGACGATGCCCTTCCTTACCTCGTTGGCAACCTTTTTGAGCTCTTCGTCGCTCATTGTGCCTTCCTTTCATCCTCATTAGACAAAATGCGCACGGCACCGAAGGTAATCCCAACACAGCCGCAATGCACGTACGTCATTCATTATGCTGGAAACTGATGGCTTTACCAGAGTTTTTATCATTATTTGAACAATTTAGCAGGCAGAACCGCTGATGAAACGGTTTATCAATGTGAACGTCTTTTGGATGGAACGCGGTCGCCCCTACGCGCTAATGTCCTTGAATCCCTCGCCGAAGGCTTCCGTAACGTCAGCGACCGTCACAATGGCGTGAGGATCGCGCTCGCGCACGATCGTCTTGAGGGTATTGAGCTCTCGACGGCTCACGATGACCATAATCACCGGCTTCTCGGCACCCGAATACATGCCAGTCGCCTTAAACTTGGTACAACCACGACCCAGGCCATACATGATATCGGCAGCGATATCAGGGAACTTGTCCGAGATGATGAGTACCATACGGCGTTTGTTGCCACCATCGACCACGGCATCGATCACGTAGCCGCTAATGACCATCGAAAGGCCTGCATATAGTGCGTTTTCGATTGAAAAGACCGGAGCCGACAGCGCGCATACGGCAACATCGATCGCCATGACGGTCGAGCCCACCGGCAGTGAGGTGTTACGCGAGATGATTTGGCCAATCGTGTCCGAGCCGCCGGTGTTGGCGCCGGCGCGCAACACCATGCCGTAACCGATGCCCGTAATAATGCCGCCCCACATGGCAGGGAGCATCAGGTCCGCATCCGCCAGAGGTGCTACAAACGGGGCGAACAGATCGGTAAAGAAGCCCAGCAGCACAAAGCCCGTCGCGGTCTGCACCACGTAGAACATGCCGCCCTCGCGCATAACGACCAACAACAGCAAGGCGTTCATCACGATCGTCTGAATACCAACGGGAAGCGATAGGCCGCGCGATGCACCGACCGCCTGGATAATGGTGGCAAGGCCCGTAACGCCACCGGCAGCAAGGCCGTTGGGAATCAAAAACAGGTCGGTCGCAATAGCGGCCAGAGCGCACCCCAACATAATCTGGGGCAGGTCGTGAAAGAAGTTCATCGAAAGAATGCGCTTGATGTCCAGACGATATGCCATGCTGCCTCCCTCAAAAAAGCGCACCCAAACGGATGCGCTTCGAACTTCTTGCTGTATTCGATTCTACCGATTCGCCGGACAAAAACCACCCCTGCGCAGGGTTTATTCTGGATACAAACCCGTCCAACCGTTGGGCTTAGCATCGGCTTGAAGCTGCCCGATGTTTTAGACCTCCGAGCCTTCTGCATCGGCGTTGCCGGTGGCCCAACGATGGTAGCCAATAACAAACGGGTCCAGGTCGCCATCGTCAAGAACGGCCTCGACATTGCTGGTCTCCACGCCCGTGCGTAGGTCCTTGACCATCTGGTACGGGTAGAGCACGTAGCTGCGAATCTGGTTGCCAAAACCAATCGTGGTCTTGGGTCCGCGGATCTCATCCAGGGCCTCGGCACGCTTCTCGAGCTCAATCTCGTACAGGCGAGCCTTGAGGATCTGCATGCACGCGGCCTTGTTCTGGATCTGGCTGCGCTCGTTTTGGCAGGTGACCACAATGCCGCTGGGAAAATGCGTCACGCGCACGGCGGAGTCAGTGGTGTTGACGCCCTGACCGCCCGGGCCGCTCGCGTGGTACACGTCCACGCGGATGTCGTCGGGACTGATCTCGATGTCGATATCATCGGGTAGCACGGGGATGACCTCGACGCCGGCAAACGTGGTCTGGCGGCGCTTCTTGTCGTCGGTGGGGCTAATGCGAACCAAGCGGTGGACGCCGGCCTCGGCGCGCAGCATGCCAAACGCGTCCTTGCCCTCGACGGTAAAAGTCGCACGGTCGATGCCGATGACCTCAGCCGCGGGACAGTCGTTAATGGTGACCTTCCAGCCGCGACGTTGGCAGTACTTCATGTACATCTTAAAGAGCATGAAGGTCCAGTCCTGGGCCTCCAGACCACCCTGTCCGGGCTTGATAGTCACAATGGCATCGCCGTGATCGAACTCACCGGTAAACCAGCTCGAAAGCTCAAGCTCGTCGATAGCGCGGGCCAGGCGCTCCGCCGTCGCGGCAGCCTCCTCGCGCAGCGCGGCGGCATCGGGGTCATCGCCCATCTCGTCGGCAAGCTCCAACGCCGCGCGGGCATCAGAGAGCTCACCGCGCGCGGTGTCCACGGCAGCGATATCTTCCTTGGTACGCGCGATCTCCTCCATGGTGGCACGGGCGGCGTCGGCGTCATCCCAAAAGCCAGGGGCAACGCTTTTGGCCTCGAGCTCGGTCACACGGGTACGCTTCTCGTCCAGGTGGAGATACGACTCGACCTCGCCGAGCCGGTCCGCGAACGCGTCCAGCTCGGCGGGCGTTATCTCTAAAGCCTCAGCCATTAACGATTCCTGCCGTGGCAGTACTTAAACTTCTTGCCGCTACCGCAGGGGCACGGGTCGTTGCGGCCCACGTTGACGTACGGATCGTCGCTCTCGGACTTGCGATAAGTGGTCACCTTGCCACCGTTGTTGACGGCAGCCGGACCACCCTGGACAGCCGTGCGGGCCTGCACCTGCGCCTGCTTGCGCAGCACCGAGTCGCCGTTGTCACCATCGACCTCGGCAGGACCGGAGAAGCGCGCACCCTCGAGCGAGGGCTCCTCCTTGTGCTCCACGGCACGCGGGGCAGCCTTGATCTCGATGCGCAAAACCGTGCGCAGGTAATCCTCATACATGGTATCGACGAGTATCTGGAACGCGCCGTAGGCCTCGGTCTTGTACTCGACCAGCGGGTCGCGCTGGCCAAAGCCGCGCAGGCCGATGCCGGTCTTGAGGTAGTCCATCTCCTGCAGGTAGTTCATCCAGCGGGTATCGATGACGCGCAGCATGACCTGGGTGTTGAGCTCGCGCATCAGGTCCTCGCCCAAGCGCTCGGCCTTCATGTTGTAGCACTTCTCTACGTAAGCCAGGACATCGGCAGCCAGGGCCTCATAATCCTCGTCGGGGAACTTCGGCGTATCGATGTGGCCGGTGAGCTCCACAACCCACTTGCGCAGGCCCTCCAGGTCGCGCTCGCCATCGTGACTGTCCTTGGTGCAGAACTCCTGCACGCAGCGGTACACGGTGTCGTGCATGACCTCGGTGATGTGGTCGGTCAGGTCCTTGCCGTCCAGAATCTTATTGCGCTCGGCGTAGATGACCTGGCGCTGCTTGTTCATGACGTCGTCGTACTCAAGGACGCTCTTACGCATGGAGAAGTTGATGCTCTCGACCTTGTGCTGGGCGCTCTCGACGGCCTTGGAGATGATCTTGTGCTGGATGGGCATGTCGTCGCCCATGTCGGCCGTGACCATCATCTTGGAGACGCGGTCCATCTTGTCGCCGCCGAACAGGCGCATGAGGTCGTCCTCGAGCGACAGGTAGAACTGGGTCTCGCCTGGATCGCCCTGACGGCCGGAACGGCCGCGCAGCTGGTTGTCGATACGGCGGGACTCATGGCGCTCGGTGCCGATGACGGTCAGGCCGCCGGCGGCAAGCACGCGCTCGCGCTCGGCCTTGCAAGTCTCCTTGGCCTCGGCGTTAAACTGCTCGAGCTGCTCGGGCGTCACGTCCTCCATGGTCAGGCCCTCGTACTCCAGGCGCTCGCGCACCAGCTCGTCGGGGTTGCCGCCCAGCAGGATGTCGGTACCACGACCGGCCATGTTGGTGGCGATGGTCACGGCGCCGTAGCGTCCGGCCTGGGCCACGATGTGGGCCTCGCGCTCGTGATGTTTAGCGTTGAGGACCTCGTGCGCGATGCCGCGCTTGGTAAGGGCGGCTGACAGCTTCTCGGAGCTCTCGATGGAGACGGTGCCCACCAGGACCGGCTGGCCCTTGGCGTGACGACGCTCAACGTCGTCGGCAACGGCGTTGTATTTAGCCTGAATGGTACGATATACCAGGTCCTCGTGGTCCACGCGCTGCACGGGCTTGTTGGAGGGGATGACCTCGACGGGCAGCTTGTAGATCTCGCGGAACTCGGCATCCTCGGTAAGTGCCGTGCCGGTCATACCGGAAAGCTTGTCATACAGACGGAAGTAGTTCTGCAGGGTGATGGTGGCCAGGGTCTGGTTCTCCTCGCGTACGAGCACGCCCTCTTTGGCCTCGATGGCCTGGTGCAGGCCCTCAGAATAGCGGCGGCCCTCCATGATGCGGCCGGTGAACTCGTCGACGATCTTGACCTCGCCGTTAGTGACCACGTACTGCTTGTCGCGATGGAACATGTACTGGGCCTTCAGCGCCTGCTGCAGGTGGTTGACCAGCTGGCCAGAGAGATCGGCGTAGATGTCCTCGATGCCCAGGCGGCGCTCGATCTTCTTAAGACCGCGCTCGGTAGCGGCAATGGTGTGCTTGGCCTCATCCATGACATAGTCGCCCGTGGGCTCCACGTCCTCGGTGGCGGTGAGCATGTCGTGCGACACGTCCTCGCCGCGCTCAAGGCCACGCACGGCACGCGCGAAGTCCTTGTAGGTGCTGGCGGACTTGGTGCCGGCGCCCGAGATGATGAGCGGGGTACGCGCCTCGTCGATTAGGATGGAGTCAACCTCGTCGACGATGGCGTAGTTGTGGCCGCGCTGCACACGCTGCTCGGGGCGGGTGACCATGTTATCGCGCAGGTAATCGAAACCGAACTCGGAGTTGGTGCCGTACGTGACGTCGGCCTGGTAGGCCGGGCGCTTGAGCTCGAGCGGCATGTTGTTCTGGAGCAGACCGACGGTCATGCCCAGGTACTTGTAGATGCGGCCCATCCACTCGGAGTCGCGCTTGGCAAGGTAATCATTGACAGTAACGACGTGCACGCCCTTGCCGGCAATAGCGTTAAGATAGCCGGCCAACGTGGAGACGAGGGTCTTACCTTCGCCGGTCTTCATCTCGGCGATGTGGCCCTCGTGCAGTGCCATGGCGCCAATGAGCTGCACGTCAAAGTGGCGCATACCCATGGTGCGCTTGGAAGCCTCACGCACGGTGGCAAAGGCCTCGGGGAGCATGTCGTCGAGCGACTCGCCGTTGGCGTAACGCTCGCGGAACTTATCGGTCTGGGCGCGGAGTTCCTCCTCGGTCATCTTCTCAAACTGGGGCTCAAGACCGTTGATCTGGTCGACGATCTTGTAGTAGCGCTTAAGGTCCTTATCGGATCCAAAGGACAGCAGCTTTGACATGAATCCCATGTGGTTTTCCTTTTTGGCCATCGCCCACGCCGTGCAGCTGCGGACGAGTTAAACACAGATGATTGTACTTTAGCCAAACAAGGCGCGGCCTATACGGTCGAGCTCGACCGCCACGTAATAACTACGACCAACCTGCCACAATGGGACAGGTTAATTTTGGCAGGTCTATCTGGGCAAACGCCGCCTCTCTGCCATGTGGTGCCATGGGGACAGGTTAGTTCGCACTAATTTAAAAAGAAAAAGGGCCGCGCACCCAAATGGATGCACGGCCCTCATGCCATGAATGCGAGTGATTCCGCGGCGAGCTATTTACTCAGCAGCCTCGGTGGTCTCGGCCTCGGCAGCGGCCTCCTCGACGGGAGCCTCTGCGGGAGCCTCGGCGGCCTGCTTGGCAGCCTCCTCGGCAAACTTAGCAGCACGCTTAGCCTTCTCGGCAGCCTTAGCCTCAGCGGCAGCCTTGCGAGCGGCCTCGGCCTCAGCAGCCTTGGCGGCCTTGGCAGCCTTGGCCTCCTCGGCCTTCTTGAGCTGGGCGGCAGCGGCGCCACCGAACTTGTCGGCGAAGCGCTGGACGCGTCCACCGGTGTCGACGAACTTCTGCTGGCCGGTGTAGAACGGGTGGCACTCGTTGCAAAGCTCGACCTTCATCTCGGACACGGTAGCGTGCGTCTTGAAGGTGTTGCCGCAGGAGCACGTCACCGTGCACTCGACATACTGGGGATGGATACCCTGCTTCATGGTAGGACTCCTTATTAGTCAGGCGCTGGTTACCGATCAGCGCATAAGGCGTCTTGGTTTCCGACCAAGACAACAAACTTGGCTATGGTACCACGGCGCCGCGCGTCCCACAAAAGGTTCACGGTCTTTGTGCAACGCGGCGTGGCCAACCGCAGCGGACACGCACCCTGTCGCCCCTTCGCCCATGTTGCAGACGTGTAACGCCGCAGTAAGCACACCCCTTTTGGCGCCAGACAGGTACAATGATGAACACTGTACCGTAGCGGAGCGCCCGCGCGCGCCGCAACCACGCGAAAGGGTTTCCCATGGCCGAGATCTCGTCCTCCCGTATCGTCATCACCGTCCTTGGCAAGAACCGCCCCGGTATCGTCGCCGGCGTCACCCGTGTTCTGGGCGAGGCCAACGTCGACATCCGCGACATCACGCAGTCCATTATCGAGGACATCTTCACCATGACCATGCTGGCCGACACCGCCGAGTCCAAGCTCGACTTCGCCGAGCTGCAGAAGGCCCTGGCCGAGGCAGGCGAGCTTTCGGGCGTCAACGTGTCCATTCAGCGCGAGGACGTCTTTAACTTTATGTACCGCCTGTAGCGAACAAGCCGCTCAGGGCAGCCTGACGTCATATCGTCCAAGCGCGCCGCCCCAAAGCGGACCGGAGAGGAGCACGCATGGCCTACGACGCCAAGAAAATCTACTACCGCTTCGACGATCACCTGAGCCGCCTGGTTCTGGATTACGAGGCGAGCCGTCAGATTTCGCCCGAAAGCGAAAACCTCTACCACGGCCTGCCGACCGCCCCGTACGACGAGGACCTGTTCGTAGAGCACAACGTCAAGCGCGGCCTGCGCAATGCCGACGGCTCGGGCGTGGTCGCGGGCCTTACCCGCATCTCGGACGTGCACGGCTACAACAAGGTCGACGGTAAAGTCGTGCCCGATCAGGGCAAGCTCACACTTCGTGGCTACAGCATCGAGGATCTGGTCAACAACGCCCAGGCCGAGAACCGCTACGGCTACGAAGAGGTCGCCTATCTGCTCATCACGGGCTCGCTGCCCACCAAAGAGGAACTCGACGGTTTTTGCGGACGCCTGGGTGCTTTTAGGCACCTGAGCGACGAATACGTCCGTGAGTTCCCCATGACCACGGTGTCGTCGAGCATCATGAACGTGCTCCAGCGCGCCGTGCTGCTGCTCTACGCCTTCGACGCCGAGCCCGACGCCATTACACCCGAGCACGAAATCGACGTCGCCATCTCCATGCTCGCCCGTCTCCCCCGCATCGCCGCCTTCGCGCATATGGCCTCGGTCGCCAAGCGCCGCGGCTCCGAGGTTCATGTGCCGCACCCCACGCCCGGTCTCTCCACCGCCGAGACCATCCTGCAGGTCCTACGCGGCGGCATGGCATTCACCCGCGACGAGGCCATGCTGCTCGACGTGATGCTTATGCTGCATGCCGAACACGGCGGCGGCAACAACTCCACGTTCGCCTGCCGCGTGCTGTCCTCATCGGCCACCGACCCGTATTCCGCCTACGCCGCGGCTATCGGCTCGCTCAAGGGCCCGCGCCACGGCGGTGCCAATGCCAAGGTCGTGTCTATGCACGAGGACATCCGCGCGCATGTCTCCAACTGGGAGGACGAGGACGAGGTCGCGGCCTACCTGGGCAAGATCCTCGACAAGCAGGCTTTCGACGGCACGGGCCTCATCTACGGTATGGGCCACGCCGTCTATACGCTCAGCGACCCGCGCGCCGAGGTGTGCCGCCGTTACGCGCGCACGCTTGCCGCCAAGAAGGACTTGGGCGAGGAGTTCGCGCTCATCGAGCGCATCGAGCGCCTGGCCCCGCAGGTGATGCGCGATCACGGCATGACCAAGCCCATCTGCGCCAACATCGACCTGTACACGGGCTTTATCTACAAGATGCTCGGCGTGCCCGAGACGCTCTTTACGCCGCTGTTCGCCGTCGCCCGCATGGCCGGCTGGTCGGCGCACCGCATGGAAGAGCTCTTCTGCGCGCATCGCATCATCCGCCCGGCATACCGTCCGGTGATCGATCCGCTGGAGTACAAGCCGCTCGCCGATCGCTAAGACGCGGACCGTTATAGAACCCGAGCGTGGCCAGGGCATCACCGCCCTCGGCCACGCTTTTTATGCCAGTAGAAAGGGCTGCATCAAATGATTGTGTTTTCCGATATGGATGGAACACTGCTGACGAGTGATAAGCAGATGAGCGATGCCACCTGGGCGATGCTCGACGAGCTTGCGCGCCGCGGTGTTGAGTTTGTGCCCTGCACGGGGCGCCCGCTGTCGGGCATCTTTGAGCCCATCCTCGCCCATCCCGCCGTACACTACGCGGTCTGCGCCAACGGCGCCAGCGTCTGGCAGCTCGACGACGGTACGCCCACCGATGCCTCACGTGCCACGCGCATTTTGAGCCGACCGCTCGATTGCGGCATTGCCCATCGTATCCATCGCATCGCCGCCGGCCACGATGTGACCTTCGATATCTTCGCGGATGGGCAGTGCTTCCTCCCCCGCTCGCTCTACGCGCGTCTGGATGAGTTCTGCGGCGGCGACCCCCACATCGCGGCTTCGCTCAAGCGCACACGAACACCGATCGACATGGATATCGACAGCAAGATCGACGAGGTCGAGACGCTCGAACGCATCGCCATGTACTGGCACGACCCGGCCGATCGCGACGCCATCGCGGCGGAGCTCGACACGCTCGGAGGCATTGAGGTCACGCGTTCGTACGCCATGAATATCGAGGTCATGGGCGAGGGCGCCACCAAGGGAACGGCCCTCGCGTGGCTATGCGAGCACCTGGGCGAGCGTCCCGCCGACGCCTGGGCGTTCGGCGACAACATCAACGACATTCCCATGCTGCAGGCAGCGGGCCACGGCATGGCCATGATCAACGCCGAGCCCGAGGACCGCGAGGCCGCCGACGCCATCACCGAATACGACAACGACCACGACGGCGTCGCCCGCACCATTATGGCCGCCCTCGCCTAGTCATTGGGGACGTTCTTAAACGACTAGTCGTTGGGGACACTCTTCGCAAAAAGCTGCAAGGACTGTCCCCCACTGCCAGCAGAACGGGAACGTCCCCAGCTGCCGGATTAAGCGAGGCCCTCTAGCACGCGACGGAGTTCCTGCTGAACGGCGTGGTCGCGGTTGCAGCCTATGACGCGATCGGCCACCGCCTTAAGCGCGGGGCGCGCGTTTTCCATCGCGCAGCCCGTGCCGACAAAGCGAATGATCTCGTAGTCGTTCATCGAGTCGCCAAACGCCATGACCTCGTCGCGACCAATGCCGTAATGCTCCGCGAGCTGCGCGATACCCGAGGCCTTCGACACACCAGGCTGCATGGCATCGATCCACGCGTTGCCCGAAGGCGCAAAAGTAAAGAGCTGACCAAGTTCGCGCTGTAGCACGTACGCACTGTCCATAACCGCACTGTCGTCGCAAAAGATACTCGCTTTGATGATATTTACGCTGGGATCGGGCAGCTCCCAAATGCGCTCGGCATTGGGAAGGTCCTTATCGACCTCACGCACGAACTTGCACTCGTCATCGAGCAGGAAGGACTTGGTTCGGTCAAAGAGCGCAAGATGCAGATTGGGAAACGTCCTGACGGCTTGGGCGAGCCTTCGAATCGCCAGGTGGGAATACACCTCACGGTCTACCATCTTACCGTCGGCGTAGACCTGGGCGCCGTTAGCGGCGACAAAGTCCATCTTGTCGCGAACGGGCGCAAAGAACTCGCACAGGCGATCGTAGCGACGACCTGACGATGCGGCGAAATGCACGCCATGCTCGTGTAGCGCCAGAATCAGTTCATAGGTCTCGGGAGGCACCTGGCCGTTTTCGTCAAGCAGTGTGCCGTCCATATCGGATGCAATCAGTTTAAACATAGAAAAGCTCCCTTCGGGCTTGTTGGAATCGAACGTGTATCCGATTCCAACGTACCCAAAGGGAGCTCAAATAAGACTCCGCGGGCGTAAACGTTACAAGGACCTGGCAAATAGCTCACACATGCCAGAGGTCCTACGGTCGCGGCGTCAGGCGGCCCGCCAAAGAGTGTCCCCGATGACTAGTCGTTTAAGAACGTCCCCGATGACTAGTCGGCGTAGGTGAAGGTTGTGACGTCGAACATGCCCTCGGGGCGGATGCGGAGCGTCGGGATCACCGGCAGGGGCAGGAAGATGATGCCCATGATGGGGTCGAGCGGCGGCTCAATACCCATGGCGCGCGCCTTGACCATAAAGTCGTCGTGCTGCGCGGCAACGTCCTCGGCCGTGCCTTCGCTCATCAGGCCACCGAGCGCCAGCGGAATGCGCGCCACGACCTCGCCGTTGCGCACCAGCACGTGACCACCCTGGCCCACGGCCTCAACGGCAGCCATCATATCCGCCGCATTGTCGCCCACCACGCACACGTTGTGCGAGTCGTGGCCGATCGTGGAGGCAATGGCACCACCGGTAATGGTGAAACCGCGCACCCAGCCGCGACCGATATGCTTGCCGACCAGACCCAGGCCAGCGGGGCCGTCGCCATCGGCGCCCTCGGCCTGCAGCGACATGCCGCGGCCATGGCGCTCAATCAGCATAATGCGGCGCAAGTCCTCGGCGCTCTCGGGGCGGGCCATACCCGTGATAGCCATACCCGGGATGACATCGATAACGGCCTCGCCCGGCTTAAAGGCATAGTCGAACACGTCAAGCGAAAGCTTCGGCAGCTTAACGGAAGCACGCAGCTCATCGGCAAGCGCTGCGACCTCGGCCGTCTCGGGTGCGACCTCGCCCACAAAGGTGCCGTCCTGCGCCACCAGAGCACCGGCGGCATATACGCGATGCGGAGCCGTGGCAAACGTCAGGTCATTGAGCACCAGCAGGTCGGCACGTTTGCCCGGGGCAATCGCACCGCGTAGCTCGTGCGGGTCGCGACAGCCGTGATCTAGCCCAAACGCCTCAGCCGTGGAAAGGGACGCCATGGAGATGGCGACCACCGGGTCGATACCGGCCTCAATCGCCACGCGGCAGGCATTGTCGATCATGCCGGTTGCAAGCGCATCGGAAGGAGCGCGGTCGTCAGTCGCAAAGCAGCAGCGGCGGGCGCGCGCGGGATTCTCCAGCAGCATCGGCGACAGGTTGGGCAGATCATGGCTGCACGTACCCTCGCGCAGCATCACGTACATGCCGCGAGACAGCTTGTCGAGCGCCTCCTCGGGAATCGTCGACTCGTGGTCGGCAATAATACCCGCCGCGGCATAGGCATTGAGGTCCTTGCCGGCAACGAGCGGCGCATGGCCGTCGACCTGCTTGGACGGCGTCTGGTTGGCAGCATCGATGCGAGCGCAGGTCTCGGGATCGGCCATAAAGACGCCCGGCAGGTTCATCATCTCGCCCAGGCCAAAAACGTCGCCCGGATGCTCGGCAAAAAACGCCTGCATGTCAGCAGCGGTAATCACAGCGCCCGCTTGCTCATCGGGCAGCGCGGGCACGCATGAGGGCATCATGTACTTGATGGAAATGGGCGCGCGGCGACCGTCCTCGATCATAAAGCGCAGGCCGTCGAGCCCCGCCACGTTGGCGATCTCGTGGCTGCCAACCAGACAATGGCGGTGGTGGTACCGCGCGTCGCCGCCATGCGCGCATACTCGGCGGGACGGATGTTCGAGGACTCAATGTGCAGATGTCCGTCGATAAAGCCGGGGGCGAGATAGCGGCCCTGGCAGTCAATGACCTCGGCAGCCTCGTAGGTGCCGGCGGCATCGTCGCGACCATCGTAGAGCACGCCGACGATCACACCGTCCTTGACGGCAACGCTGCCGGGCGCCACACGCTGGCCATACACGTCGACAATCTGCGCATTGGTAAACAGCGTGTCGACGGGCACGCGCCCCTCGGCAGCATCGATCACAGACCTCATGACCTCAACGGACATACATTCTCCTTTAACTGTAGAAATAACTGCGGAGCGGACGAGCCTTCACCGCAGCAAGCCAATAGCAATTGTATGCCCAAAAGGAGGTCCCGCTAACACCCCATCCGCTTAACGGCACCGCCAAATGATCCCTTGGGTGCGGAAGAAAAGTTGCGGTGGAATAGTTCCTGCCTGGGCGCCGTATGGCATTTTTAGGAACTATTTCACCGCAACTCAAAAGGCCACAGTCGGGATTCCCGGCTGCGGCCTTATTGCACTTGTGAGGTCAACTCGCTCGTTAGATCAGCTTGAAGCCCTTGCGCTTGCCCACGGAGAGGGTGTCACCCAGTTTGAGGGCGCTGGGATCGATGTTATAGCTCTTGGGAGCCACGGCCTTGCCGTTGATTTTGACGCCGCCGCCGTCGATATCGCGGCGGGCCTGGCCGGCGCTGGCCGAAAGACCCAGG
>UQEO01000045.1 GCA_900540095.1 uncultured Collinsella sp. | reverse complement strand
TGAACACGATGACCCAGACCATAGCCCCCCCCCCCCCCCCCAGCCGCCACGGAGGCATCTCCCTCCTCCGTGGCGGTGCTTTTGTGCGTTGGGGAGGAGGGCGCGCCACGAAAACGGCCCATCTACTACGTTTAATCCCTTACCCCCAACCATGCCGAAAAGCGCGAAAACAAAACCGCAGGTAGAACGCCTGCGGTTTTGTTCAAAACGAAGGTATGGTCAGGGGTATCGAGTCAAACGTAGTAGATGGGCCGATTTCGTGGCGGGGGCCGTCAGTCGATCTCCGCGGGCGGAAGAAAACGGATCATTTTGGTCCCGCGAGGCTTGCGGAGGCACTCGTGCAGGGCCGCCCGAACAAAACTATGCCGGTTTACTACGATGAATTCGACATTCCCGACCATGACTGCATTTTTCTAAATATTGCAAGCGTTCTACCTGCGCTTTTGCAAGCGCGCAATTTGCCGTGGTCGAAGGTGGACGATTCATCGTAGTAAACCGGCATAGTTTTGAAATGGCATTAAATCGATAACAGCCATTTTGCTATGCCGGGGCGGTCGGTCGTTGGGTAATTACCCTCGCAGGTAGGCGATGGCGATTTGGGTGCGGTTGCGCAGACCCATTTTGGCCAGGATCGAGCTGATGTGGTTGCGCACCGTGCCTTCTCCCATATAAGCCGTGGCGGCAATCTCCTTGTTATCGAGGCCGCGGGCGATGAGCTCGGCGACTTCGAATTCGCGGTCGGTCAGGCCGGCAAAGGCCGCGGGCCGGCGGAGCGTGCCCGACTCGACGCCCGTTCCGTCAAAATCGATGTCCTCGATTGCCTTGCCCTCGAGTACGCGTTTGCCGTCCATGACTTGCGTCAATGCCGGAGGAATGGCGGCGACATCGGTCTTGATCAGGTAGCCGCGGGCACCCAGTTTGAGCGCCGACACAATGTACTCGTCATCCGAGAATGTCGTCAGAAACACCACGCGCGCCGAAGGGTCGCGCTCAAGGATCTCGCGTGCCGCCGAAAGTCCGTCACGCCCCGGCATCTGAATGTCGAGCAGCGCGATATCGGGTGCGTGTTCGGCATAGAGCGCCACCGCATCGTCGCCATTGGCGCCGGTGCCCACCACCTCGATCTGCGACTGGGCGCCCAGGATAATCTTGAGCGAATCGACCACCAGGCGGTCGTCGTCGACAACGATGAGCCTCATCGGCCCTCATCTCCTTGCTGTTTGGGAACGGTGGCAAACACGCGCCAGCCGCCGGCGCCGGCACGTGGGCCGGCGGAGAATGTGCCGCCAAGCGCTTCGATGCGCTCGCGCATGGAGGCAAGCCCCATGCCCTTCGCGGCGCCGCGACCGTTTGCTTGGGCCCCGCCCGCGCCATCGTCGGTAACGATGAGCTGGTAAAACGACGGATGCTCCATGCATCGTACGGTGACGGTCTGGGCGCAAGCGTGGCGCATGGCGTTGGAAAGCGCCTCGCGCAGGACCGCCGCAAAACAGTTGGCGACGTTTGCGGGTGCATGCTCGGCCAAAACTTCAAGCTCAATCTGCGGGCCGCCGTCCGAGCGTGCGCCTTCAACAATGCGTTCGAGCTGCACGGAAAGGTCGGCGGCATTGTCGTTGAGCGCGTGGACGCTGGCGCGCACGAGTTGGAGCGCCTCGTCAACCGTGCGTTTGACGTCGGCGAAATCGGCGGCAACCCTGGGCTCGTCGGCATGGACCACGCGCAGGGCTTCGGTTTGAAGCGAAGCGCGCGTGAGCTGGTGGCCCACGTTGTCGTGAATTTCGCGCGCGATGCGGGCGCGCTCGGCCAGGGTCGCAAGTTCGACCTCATAGTCCTGGCGATCGGCGAGGTCGCGGTTGCGCGCTTCGAGCGCGAGGGCTCGTTCCTGCAGTTCGTCGCGGGTACGGCGCATGCGCTGCTGCTCGCGTTCCAACTGGGCGGTGCGTAGCGATAGCAAGGTGGCGGCAACCGAAAGGATGGCGGTCAGCAGGAGCGTTCGGGCGGTAAGTGCGTCGGTGCGAAGGTTCGCGATGAGCGCAAAGGCAAAGACGGAGCCAATGCCCAGCGCGACCCAGGCGTGCTCACGGCGCACGCGCCGCGCGATGTCATAGAAGGCGAGAGGCGCAAGCGGCACAAACGGCGGTACGAAAACTGCCGCGATGATGTAAACGTAGCTCGCGGTCTCGCTCGCGCGCCGGGTGCGTTCCCCCTGTGCGACCTCGGCCAGTGAGGTGGCAATAACGCCAAGGCAAAACGCCGCGACCAGGTGAGCGTCCACAGCAAGGCCCATGGCGGCCGCAATACAGCACGCCAGAACGATCGATTTGTCGAAAAGCCTGTTCATACGGGTATTGTACGCGAAGCCGCGCGTGGTGGAGGGACCGCCTGCGCAACCGTGACATTCCTCCCACGCGGCAAATCGGGGACGTCGGCAGGCCACGCGGCCAAGCCTCGCACTCGTGACAAAGCTCACTGGTGCGCGCCGGCGGCTCCTGCGATGATGCAATCGTACCGGGCCACGACCAACAGAAGGGCCGCCTCATGACAGACATCGTCCACGTCGAAAACCTCGTCAAGCGTTATGACGATCTTATCGCGCTCGACCACTTTAACCTGAGCATCGCCCCCGGCGAGATCTTTGGCCTGCTGGGTCCCAACGGCTCGGGCAAGACCACGTCCATCAACTGTATCCTGCAGCTGCTTGCCTACGACAAAGGCACCATCGAGCTCTTTGGCGAGCCCATGACGCCCGCCCGCTACGACCTCAAGCGCCGCATCGGCGTGGTGCCGCAACAGGTGGCGGTGTTTGACGAGCTCACGGTGCGCGAGAACATCGACTATTTCTGCAGTCTCTACGTCAACGACCGCAAGCGCCGCCGCGCGCTGGTGGACGAGGCGATCGACTTTGTCGGCTTGGGCGACTTTACGAAGTTCCGCCCCGGCAAGCTCTCGGGCGGCCTGGCGCGTCGCCTCAACATTGCCTGCGGCATCGCGCACAAGCCCGAGCTCATCTTCTTTGACGAGCCCACGGTGGCGGTCGACCCGCAGAGTCGCAACGCCATCCTGGAGGGCATCTGCCGCCTGCGCGACGAGGGCGCCACGGTGGTGTATACCAGCCATTATATGGAGGAAG
Source organism: uncultured Collinsella sp. (assembly GCA_900540095.1). GTDB lineage: Bacteria > Actinomycetota > Coriobacteriia > Coriobacteriales > Coriobacteriaceae > Collinsella. The sequence goes on along the minus strand of UQEO01000045.1, from coordinate 11,301 downwards.
TCGAGCAGATCTGCAGCCGCATCATGATCATGGACGGCGGGCGCGTGCTGGCGCAGGGCACCAACGACGAGCTCAAGCGCATGATTCAGATGGGCGAGCGCGTGACTGTCGAGGTTGGCGCCGTAGAGACCGCCACGGTCGAGCGGCTGCGCGCCCTCGAGCACGTGCTTTCGGTTGAGCTGTCCGGCGGCGAGATCGTCTGCACCTGCGAAGCGAGCCCGCACAATTTGGTCGACATCCTCGACACGCTGCGCGCCGCCGATGTGGCGCTCGGCCGCGTGTGGAGCGAGCCACCGACCCTCAACGACGTGTTCCTCGAGATCACCGGCCGCGAGCTGCGCGACTAGGGGGCAGTCATGTTCAACACCATCATCACTACGGTCAAGACGCTGCTGCGCCGGCCGAGCACGTGGGTCTGGGGCGCTCTCTTTCCCATCGTACTTTCCACGATGTTCATGTTTATGTTTGCGAACCTCAGCTCCGACGGCACGGTCGACCCGGTGCCGGTGGCCGTCGTGGCGGACGAGGCTTGGGACGCTTCGACCTTTAAGGGCGTGGCGACGTCGCTTGCCAAGGAAGGCGGCGATCAGCTGCTCGAGATCCACGAGCTCGACGACGCAGCCGATGCGAACCGTGCGCTTAAGGCCGGCGAGGTCGCGGGCATCTATGCGGTCGACGATGCGGGCACGCCCAAACTCACGTTGCTTTCGAGCTATGGCAGCTCGCGTGCGACGTCGGTGCTCACCGACCGCAGTATTCTGGAGACGGTGGCAAGCTCGTATACACAAAATGCCGAGCTCATGTCCCAGATTGCCCAGGACAACCCGGCGGCGCTCGCCGACCCGGAGGCGGTTGCGCGCGCCCTGTCGCTCGAAGGTGGCACCCGCCGCGTAAGCCTGACGCGCACCACGCCCGACGGCACGGTCATCTACTATTACGCGCTCTTTGGCCTGGTAGCGATGATGTCTGCCGAGTTTGCCGCCTTGAGCGTCGTCGATCTGCAGCCCAATCTGTCGGGCCTTGGCGCGCGTCGCTGTGTGGGCGGTCTTTCCAAGACGGCGTCGCTGGCCGGTATCTTTGTGGGCTCGTGGTTGGTCTCCTTTGCCTCGATGACGATCGCAATCGGCTACGTGCGCCTGGTCGTGGGCGTCGACTTTGGCGGGCGCGAGGGGCTGTGTTTGGTGGGCGGCGCCGCTTCCGCGCTTGCCGCCACGGGCCTGGGGCTCTTTGTGGGCACGCTTCCCGTTAAGGGCGGCAAGGCGTCCAAGTCCGGCATCCTCACGGGCTTTGCTACCACGTGCGCCCTGTTCGCCGGCCTCTACGGCGAGCCGGCGATGGCGCTTGCCGACGACGTCGCCCGCGCCTGCCCGGCCGAGTGCTGGTTCAACCCCGTCAAGCTCATCTGCGACATGTTCAATCGCCTGTATTTCTTTGAGGACCTGGGGCCCTTCGCTGTTCGCGCGGGCGCGCTCGTCCTGATGGCCCTGGTGTTTGTCGCCGCCGCTACGCTGATCTTTGGAAGGAGTCGCTATGAGCACCTTTAAGACCGCGCTTCGCATGGCGCTGGCGCACCCGTTCTACCTGCTTATCTATACGGTGTTCATCTCGCTCATGGGCGTATTCATCGCGGCATCGGTGAGCTGGAACTCGTCGCAGCTCACCGAGTACAAGCCCTACGATGCTAACGTGATCGTGGTCGACCGCGACGACAGCGACCTTTCGCGTGCGCTTACCAAGCATCTGGGTTCGCGTTTTGAGCTGGTCACGGGCATCGGCGACGATACGTACGACCTTGCGGACGCGCTCTCCAAGAGCAATAGTGCCAAGGGCAGCGCCGACTGCGTGTTCTTTATCCCGGAGGGGTTTGAGGACGACCTCGTTGCAGCCGCCCGCGTGGGGGAGTCCCTGCCCAAGCTCGATGTGACCTACGGTGCCGGCACCATGGCGGCGGCGCTTTCGTCTGCCGAGGCCTCGCGCTGGATCTCGCTCGCGGGCGCTGCGGCGGCGCTTGAGCCCGCTGCTTCTAACGGCGACGTTGCCAAGGCCGCCGAGCATGCCGCTGCAAAGCGCGCGGAGGTCCAGATCGAGCAGGTCAAGGTCGACTCGACTGCTGCCGCCACGCTCGAGTCGTACTTCAACTTTGGCGCGTACGCGATTATCTCGTCGGTCATCGTGTCGGTGGGACTGGTGTTCTCGGGCATGAACGAGCCCGAGCGCGTGCGCCGCATGGATGCCAGCCCGGTCTCCGAGCGTCAGCGTTCGCTTGCCGTGTTTGCGGCCGCCGCCGTGCTCACCGTCTGCATTTGGCTCGTGTCGAGTATGATGGGCGTCGTGGGCTTTGCCGGCGCGGTTGCCGAGGTCGGCGCGGGTCGTGTGTGTCTGGCGCTGGCGGCGACGTTTGCCCTGGCGTGCACGCCGCTGGCCGTTGGCTTTGCGTTGTCGAGCCTGGGTGCGCGCGAGGAGCTGCTCAACGGCGTGGGCAACTTACTCGGCATGCTCATGACGTTTTTGGGCGGCGCTTGGATGCCGCTGTCGCTGATGGGCCCGGCCGTGCAGACCGTGGCGCACTTTGTGCCGACATATTGGGTGAACGACGCGATCGGCAAGGCGCTCGCGTCGGACCTGACGTCTGCCATGTTGGGCGACATCGCCTGCGACCTGGGCGTCACCGTGCTCTTTGCCGTGGCCATCGCCGCCGCAGGCCTGGCCCTCTCACGCACCAAATCCCGCGCCTAGTCACCTAGTCATCGTACTCATTGGGGACAGACTTAAACGACTAGTCATTGGGGACAGTCTTTGCAGAACCGCCGGCTTGCCGGTCGGGTTGCCAAGGACTGTCCCCAACTGCCGGCAGAAAAGGAGCGTCCCCAGCTGCCGGGTGGCGAAAGAGTGTCCCCAGCGGCTAGTCGTTTAAGTCTGTCCCCAATGACTAGTCTGAAATAAAATCCAGGCCTCGCTCCAAAATAGTTCGCCATGGTTTACTATTACGCTCATAAAGTAGTACGAGGCTAACAACGGGGGATACCATGGCAACGCAGGAAGCCTATGTCCAGGTTAAGGATCTCAAAAAGCATTACGGCGACGGTGATGCGCGCCTGACGGTACTCGATGGCATCGACACGTCCATCAACCGCGGCGAGATCTGCGTCATGCTGGGGCCCTCGGGCTCGGGTAAGTCGACCTTTCTCAACCTGATCGGCGGCCTGGAGGATGCCGATGCCGGCTCCATTCTGGTGGACGGCTGCGACCTCACGGTGCTCAAACCTACCGACCTGGGCGAGTATCGCCGCCGTGAGCTGGGCTTTGTCTTCCAGTTCTACAACCTGGTGCCCGACCTCACCATCAAGGAAAACATCGAGGTCACGGCATACCTGTCCAAAAAGCCGCTCAACATTGACGAACTGCTACGCTCGCTGGGCCTCTACGAGCACCGCAACAAGTTCCCGCGCCAGGTTTCGGGTGGTCAGCAGCAACGCTGTGCCATCGGCCGCGCGCTCGTCAAAAACCCGGGTCTGCTGCTGTGCGACGAGCCCACGGGCGCGCTCGACTATAAGACGTCCAAGGAAATCTTGCAGCTCATGGAGGATGTCAATCACGAGTACGGCTGCACCATCATCATTGTCACCCACAATGCCGCCATCGCGCGCATGGCAAATCGCGTGCTGCGCCTGCGTGACGGGCGCATCGTCGAGGACGAGCTCAACGAGTCGCCCGTCGCGGCCGCCGAGCTCGATTGGTAGGCGGCGCCATGACACCTCTCGCAAAACGTCTCCCGCGCGAGCTGCGCCGCAATATCGGCAAGTACCTAGGCATCTTTCTTCTTATGTGCGGAAGCATTGCCCTCACCTCGGGCTTTTTGCTCGCGGCACATTCCATCGGCTGCCTTATCGACGACATGCGCGATGCGTACACGATTGAGGACGGCCGCGTGACCACCTCCTTCGAGGCTACCGACGATCAACTCAAGGCCGCCGAGGACGCGGCCGGCGACGTCGGCGGCGTCACGCTCTACAAGAATTTCTCCATCGACGCCATCATCAAAAAGACCGCCGGCGACGATGGCACCAAGCGCACGCTGCGCACCTATGCGCACCGCACTGAGGTCGATATCGCGTCCTACTGCGAAGGCAAACAGCCCAAGGCAGACGACGAGGTGGCCATCGACCGCGTCTTTGCCGCCAACAACGACCTCGCCGTGGGCGACAAGGTCAAGCTCGAGGGCCGCGCCTACACCATTTGCGGCATCATGACCCAGCCCGATAGCCAGGCGCTGTTCCTCAACAATTCGGACTTTACGGTGAATACCATCACCTATGGCGTGGCCGAGGTCAGCGACGCCGGCTTTGCCGCGCTCGAGGACGCTGGCGGCGCACCCGCCTACACCTATTCCTTTACCTTTAACGACCGCGACCTCTCCACCGCGGACCGCTTCGACGCCGAGCAGGATATGGTCGAGGCACTGACTGATGCCGATGCGCGCGTGGACGATCTGATCGATGCCGATTCCAACCAAGGCATTGGCTATGCGCGCGACGACGTAGACGGCGACTCCATGATGTGGATGACGCTACTCGACATCATCATCGTGATCATGGCGTTTGTCTTTGTGGTCCTTACCGACGCCACCATCGAGGAGGAGAGCGCCATCATCGGCACGTTGCTCGCCAGCGGCTATCGCCGCCGCGAGATCGCGCTGCATTACCTTGCGCTTCCCGCTATCGTGGGCGTGGTCGCGGCGCTTTTGGGCACTGCGCTCGGCGTCGTGTTCTTTACCGAGCCCATGCGCAGCCTCTATTACGGCTCGTACAGCCTGCCGCCCTTTCAGGTGTACTGGAGCTGGGAAATCTTTGTGAAGTGCGCCGTGGTTCCCGCCGCCGCGCTCATTCTCATCACGTTGGTGGGCCTGCTTCGCAAGATGGGCAAGACGCCGTTGCAGTTCCTTCGTCACGAGGCGAGCGGCAAATCGGGCACCAAGCGCGGCCTGCAGCTGCCGGAGCGCATGGGCTTTGTCTCGCGCTTCCGCCTGCGTGTCTTCCTGCGCAACCTGGGCAACTTCGCCACGCTCTTCGTGGGCATTGCGTTTGCGTCGCTGCTACTGCTCTTTGGCCTGGCGATTCTGCCCACGATGACGCACTATGCGGACAACCTCGAGACGAGCCTGGTCGCCGAGCACCAGTACACGCTCAAGGCTCCGCTGGAGCTCGAGGGCAACGCCGAGGAGCGCGAGCAGTGGTCGGCACTCGAGCGCTTGCAGTCGGTTGACGGCGCGCTACTTTCTGCCGCTCAGGATGCCGATGACGAGCTTGACGACGCGGCCGATGCGGCGCAGGCGGCAGCCGATGCTGCGACCAGCGCTCCGTCTGTCGAGAGCCTAACCGCAGCGCAGGACGCACTTGCCAAGGTTCAGGACAAGAAGGATGCGCTTTATACGTGCCTCGATGACCTTGCCGATGCCCTCGGCTGCAACCGCGACGAGGCTATCGACCTGATTGACAAGGCCTCTAAGATCGACACTGACAACGACGATATCCACCCGGTCAATACGACCGACAACGGCGTGGGCGCAATCGCGCAGGCCGAGAAATACGCCGTCTACCAGCTGCAGTACGACCGCGGTGATGGTAATGGGCAGGAGACGATTTCCGTCTACGGCATTTCACCCGATTCGCGCTATTGGAAAGACCTCAACGTCGGCGATGGACGCGTCGTCTTTGGCGGCGGTCTACTCGATAAGTTTGGCTGGAGCGAGGGCCAGAAGGTCACGCTCGGCGACAAGTACGAGGGCGAGCATTATTCCCTTGAGTACGCGGGCAAGGACTGTGTCTGGGGCTCCAAGTCGGACATGAATATCTATATGAGTATCGACGACTTTAACGAGCTGTTCGGCAACGACGCCGCCTACTTTAACGGCTATGTGAGCGACGAGAAGCTCGACCTCGATGCTCGTTACTTTGCCGGCGACACCACGCCCGACGACATGCGTGCCGTGGGCGACCAGTTCATCGGCATGATGAGCAAAATGATCGGAATGATGATCGGGCTCGCGGTGTTTATTTTCCTGCTGTTTATGTACCTGCTGACCAAGGCTGTGATCGACCACAGTGCCCGTTCGATCAGCTACATGAAAGTCTTTGGCTATCGCGATAGCGAGATCTCGCATCTGTACATCCGCTCGATCACGCTGTGCGTGGCGGCGTCGCTCGTGCTGAGCCTGCCGGTCATTATTGGCTCGCTCACGGCCATCTTCCGCTCGATGCTGCTCGCCTACAACGGCAATATCGAGATCTACGTGCCCGCTTGGTCCATGGCTGCATGCGTCGGCATTGGCTTTGCGACCTACCTGCTCGTGGCGCTGCTGCACACGCGCTCCATCAAACGTGTGAGCCTGGCCGAGGCCCTCAAAGTCCAAGAGTAGTCATTTAAGAACGTCCCCAATGACTAGGTGTCGTACTTGACTTTAACTCTGCTTTAACTGGTACCATCCTCTATGTCTGTAACGCCATATAGACCGAGGGGATATAACTATGACCGCAACTGCACCCGCAGCACCCGCTAAGGTGTACTTCACCAACCTGCGCACGCATGCTCGCGAGAGCCAGCTCGACAAGCTCAAGCGCCTCATACGTCACGCCGGTATCGAGCAGATCGACTTCGAGAACAAGTTCGTCGCCATTAAGATTCACTTTGGCGAGCTGGGCAATTTGAGCTTTTTGCGCCCCAACTACGCCCGCGCCGTCGCGGATGTCGTGAAGGAGCTGGGAGGCAAGCCCTTCCTCACCGACTGCAACACGCTCTATGTCGGTAGCCGCAAAAACGCGCTCGAGCACATCGACACCGCCTACCAGAACGGCTTTACTCCGTATGCCACGGGTTGCCAGGTCATCATCGCCGACGGCCTCAAGGGCACCGACGAGGCGCTCGTTCCGGTCGAGGACGGCGAGTACGTGCACGAGGCCAAGATCGGTCAGGCGCTCATGGACGCCGATATCGTGATCAGCCTCACCCACTTTAAGGGCCATGAGCAGGCCGGCTTTGGTGGCGCCATGAAGAACCTGGGCATGGGCGGCGGCAGCCGCGCCGGCAAGATGGAGCAGCATGCCGCCGGCAAGCCGAACGTCGCGACCGAGCACTGTATTGGTTGCCGTGCCTGCGAAAAAATCTGCGCGCACAACGCTATCTCGTTCGACGACACCCGCGAGCGCGAGCTTGCCAACGGCAACACCCGCACGGTCCACGTCGCTGCCATCGACCACGATCGCTGCGTGGGCTGCGGCCGCTGCATCGGCGTGTGCAACCAGGACGCCATCAAGCCCGGCTATGAAGCCGCGGCCGACGTGCTCAACTGCAAGATCGCCGAGTATACGAAGGCCGTTGTCGACGGCCGCCCGAGCTTCCATATCTCGCTTGCCATGGATATCAGCCCCAACTGCGATTGCCATCCCGAAAACGATACGCCTATCGTCAACGACATCGGCATGTTCGCGAGCTTCGACCCGGTCGCCATCGACCAAGCCTGTGCCGATGCCGTCATGGCATCCGAGCCGCTGCCCAACACCGAGCTCACCGATAGCGCGGCCAAGATGGAGCACAATCACGAGCATCTGGAGGGCGAGCAGGCCAAGGATCCCTTCTGCATCACGCATCCCGACACCGACTGGCGCGCGTGCATCGCGCATGCCGAGAAGATCGGCCTTGGCACGAGCGAGTACGAGCTCATCGAGGTCAAGTAGCGCCTGTCTATTGGACATATCAAGCGCTTTTGTAGCGTAACGTTAGCAAAAGCCGCCCGTGGGCACTGTGCCCACGGGCGGCTTTCCGGAAGTATGCGGCAAATTTCGAGACCGCCGAGCACACGACGTTTTTTGGCAACAAAACCCCTGATAAATTGTTGGTAAAACTGCGGTCTGGTCGGCAGTTCCAGATTTTGCCGCATACTTCCGAAAATAGGGGGTCAGATAAAGCCCCAGACGTTGCTTTTTGCCTAAAAATACTCGTCGAGGAAGTCGTCGACCGTGCTCCAGTAGAGCTCGGGGTCAACTTGCGCACTCTTGGCGTGGGTGGCGCCGTGGATAGTGAGCTTCTGTTTAACCTTGCTGGCGCACGCGTCGTAGTTTTGGTCGAGCATGCTGTACGGCACAAAGGTATCCTGGTCGCCGTGGATAAACAGCATGGGAACCGTCGCGTGTTTGAGTTGCTCCACACTGCTCGCCTTATGAAAGTCGTAGCCCGCGCGCACGTTGCACACCAAGTTTGCTACATCGAGCAAGGGAAAGCTGGGCAGGCCGAACACGTCCTTGAGCTGCAGAGAAAACTCGTCCCAAACACTCGTATAACCGCAGTCCTCGATAATGCATTTCACGTTGGACGGCAAAGATTCTCCCGCCACGTTCATGGCGGTTGCCGCACCCATCGACTCGCCAAAGACCAGGATGTGCGCCTCGGGGTCAGCCTGAACGATCCGCCCAATCCATGCAACGACATCGAGCCGCTCGGGCCAGCCCATGCCGATATAGTCGCCGCCGGAGCGCTCGTGGGCGCGGGCGGCAGGCGCGAGCACGTTCATGCCGCGGTCGTGGAAGCGCTTGGCGTATCGGGCCATGCCGATGGGCTCATTGGTATATCCATGCAGGCAGACGGCGTAATCGTGCGTGCTCTCCGAGGCGGCAAAATACCAAGCGGCGAGCTCGGTTCCGTCATCTGCGGTGAGGCTGCTGCTCTCGCGATTCTCTTTAAACCACGCCCGCGCCTCGGTTTCCTCGGCATCCGGCTGCTCGCCTTCTTTGTCGTTCTTGCTATCCTGCATCATCTTCATGGTGTATGGCGCGCGGGGATTCAGCGCGAAGTCAAACAGAAAGTTGCCGGCAAATCCGAGCAGCGCAACGACAACCACCAGTGCAACGATGCCGGCTATCTTGAGCTTTCGATGGGAACGTGCGTTTTGAGCCATGCGGTATTCTCCTATAAGATGTTAATACATCAACATTTAATGCAAGCGCATTATGGACGTTCGCCGTTGATGCGTCAACAGGCAAAGAATGGGTAAACAAAGGGTCACGTATGGTGCAAATTTCGCACGTACCTAGACGCTTTGATATAGTGTTGAGAACTCTTTACGTTGGAGGATGTAACCGGCATGTCCGATTCGAGCGACAGTTCTAAGCCGCGACCCAAGACCGCGGCCGTTCCACACTACACAGTGGGCGAGGAGATCATGAACTCCGTCACCCATGGTGTCGGCTGCCTGCTGGGTATCGCGGGCCTGGTGCTCCTGATCGTATTCGCCGCCCTGCGCGGCGGAGGCCCGGCCCATATGGCCGCGGCGATTGTCTATGGCGTCAGCATTATCCTCGAATACCTAGCCTCCACGCTCTACCACGCGATTCAGCCCGCGCGCGCCAAGCACGTGTTTCGCATCATCGACCACAGCTGCATCTACCTGCTCATTGCGGGCAGCTATACGCCGTTTTGCCTTATCACGCTCGCAAACGACGGCGGCCCTGCGCTGTTCTTTGCCGTATGGGCCATCGCCATTATCGGCATCGCTCTCGAGTGCTTCCTACGCGAGCGTCAACCGCACTGGGTAAGCGGCCTGGTCTACCTGCTGATGGGCTGGCTCGTTGTCTTCAAGCTGCCCGAACTTGTTGCGCTGCTCAACCCCGTGGCACTTGCCCTGCTCGCCGTCGGCGGCGTGTGCTACACCGCGGGCGTGCCGTTCTATATCGCCAAAAATGTGCGCTATCTGCACAGCGTGTTTCACCTGTGGGTGCTCGCCGGCAGCATCTTCCAGTTCATGGCGGTGATCCTCTTCGTAATCTAGCGACCACGCCTGCGCGCCCGCGTTCTCGTTTGGGCGCCGGTGCAATTGCCGTATCCGCCATCAACGTTTTAACCTGACGTCCCGAATCTTGGAGGTTCGAGAAACTCCCGATGGACATAACCATCTCCCTTATCACCACCCTCGTTTTGACCCTCATCAACGGCTACTTCTCTATGTCCGAGATGGCGCTCACCACGGCCAAGCGCGCCGTGTTGGAGCACGAGGCCGAGGAAGGCGACAAGCGCGCCGAGCGTGCCATTAAGCTGGCTGCCGACTCCGACCAGCTGCTCGCCACCATCCAGGTTGCCATTACGCTCGTGGGCTTCGCCTCGTCCGCCGTCGCCTCGACGAGTCTGTCCGACCCGCTCGCCACGTGGCTCATGAGCTTTGGCATCGCGCCGCTCTCCGCCATCGCGCGCGGCCTGGCGCCGGTCATCATCACCGTCGCGGTCGCCTTCGTGTCCATCGTGATCGGCGAGCTCGTCCCCAAGCGCATCGGCCTGGCCAATGCCGAGGGCGTGTCCAAGCAGGTCGTGGGACCGTTGTCGTTTTTCCAAAAGATCGCCCGTCCGCTCGTGTGGCTGACCGGCGCCTGCTCCGATGGCCTGGCCCGCATCCTGCGCATCAAGAGCGCCGACGACCGCCAAAACGTCTCGGAAGAAGAGATCAAGTACATGGTCTCGGAGCAGGACGACCTGCTCGACGAGGAAAAGCGTATGATCCACGAGATCTTCGACCTAGGCGACACCGTTGCCCGCGAGGTCATGGTGCCGCGCGTGGACACCACCATGTGCGAGGACGACGAGACGGTCGCCGACGTGTTGTCCACCATGCGCCAGACCGGCTTCAGCCGCATCCCCGTCTATCACGAGGATCCCGACAACGTCGCCGGCATTGCGCACATCAAGGACCTGATCCAACCCGCGCTCGACGGCAAGGGTGACCAGCCCATCGCCGGCTTTTTGCGCGACGCCACCTTTGTGCCCGACACCAAGGACATCCTGCCGCTACTGTCCGAGATGCAGACCTCGCACGACCAGATCGTGGTGGTCGTGGACGAGTACGGCGGCACGGCCGGCATTATCACCATCGAGGATATCGTCGAGGAGATCGTCGGCGAGATCGAGGACGAGTTCGACCCCGACAACAAGTATCTCACGCGCCTTTCGCGCCGCGAGTGGCTCGTTGATGGGCGTTTTTCGTGCGATGACGCGATTGAGCTTGGTTGGCCGCTCGAGGAAAGCGATGATTATGAGACCATCGCCGGCTGGATTTTGGAGCTTTGCGACTCGGTGCCCGACATCGGAGAGGTGTTTGAGGTTGCGGGGTACAAGTTTAAAGTGCAGTCGATGCGTGGCCAGCGCATCTCGCTCATTCGCGTGATCGCTCCGGCCGAAACCGATAAGAAGGATTCCGAGTCTTCGGCAGAGAAGCCGGCGGCGTCGGGTGCGGGGTCTGTGGGTCCGCACGATGGAGGTGGCAAA
>UQEO01000044.1 GCA_900540095.1 uncultured Collinsella sp. | reverse complement strand
CCACGTGGCTGCCGAAGGAGCCGCTGATCCACTCGATGTCGCCGTCCTCGTCCACGCGCGCACGCTTGGTGTTGAGGTTGTACATGTTCTTGGACCAGTTCTCGATGGTCGAGTAGCGCAGGTGCGCGCGCTTGCCCACAAAGAGCTCCACAGCGCCGGCGTGGAGGTTTGCCACGTTGTACTTGGGCGCGGAGCAACCCTCGATAAAGTGCAGGTCGGCATCGTCCTCGACGATGATGAGCGTGTGCTCAAACTGGCCGGCGCCCTTGGCGTTGAGACGGAAGTAGCTCTGCAGCGGGAAGTCCAACTTGGTGCCCTTGGGCACGTAGACAAAAGAGCCGCCCGACCACACGGCGCCGTGCAGGGCCGCAAACTTGTGGTCGGTGGGCGGGATGAGCGTCATAAACTTCTCGTGGATGAGCGGCTCCCACTGCGGATCGTGCAGGGCCTCCTCGATGCCGGAGTAGACGATGCCCATCTTGGACGCCGTGTCCTGCATGTTGTGGTAGACCAGCTCGGAGTCGTACTGCGCGCCAACGCCCGCCAGGTAGCTGCGCTCGGCCTCGGGGATGCCCAGGCGCTCAAAGGTGTTCTTGATGTCGTCGGGCACCGACTCCCAGTCGTGCTTTTGGTCGGTGTTGGGCTTGACGTAGGTGACGATGTTGTCCATGTCCAGGCCCTCGATGGAGGGGCCCCACGTCGGGTCGGGGAAGCGGTTGAAGATCTCGAGGGACTTGAGGCGCAGGTCGAGCATCCACTGCGGCTCGTCCTTCTTTGCGCTGATCTCGCGCACGATGTCGGGCGTGATGCCGGCGTCGAGGCGCTCGAATCCCTCCTCGCCATAGGTGAAGTCGTAGAGGCTGCGGTCGATGTCTGCGACCTCGGTGCGGTTCTTGGTCATTGCGTTGCCCCTTTACGCCTGCTGCTCGGCAGCGGCGGCCTCGGCCTGGGCGCGCTGTTCGGCGGCCTCGCGCTCGAAGGTCTCAAAGCCGTTCTTGTCGATCCAGGGGATCAGTGAGGCGTCGTCCTCGCGCACGATGTGGCCCTTGACCATAACGTGGACGCGGTCGACATCCAGGTGCTCCAGGATGCGCGTGTTGTGCGTGATGATGAGCATGGAGCCGTCGCAGCTCTTGCGGTAGGCGTCCATGCCATGGCTGACGGTGGAAAGGGCGTCGACGTCCAGGCCGGAGTCAGTCTCGTCCAAGATGGCGAGCTTGGGCTGCAACAGCAAAAGCTGGAGCATCTCGACCTTCTTCTTCTCGCCGCCCGAGAAGCCCACGCCCAGCTCGCGGTTGAGATAGGCGGTATCCATGTTGAGCTCGGCCGCGAGCTCCTTCACGCGGCGGCGGAACTCCTTACCCTTCATCTCCAGGCCGGGGCGGCCGGCGATGCTGGCGCGCAAAAAGCTCGACAGCGGCACGCCCGGGATCTCGACCGGGGCCTGGAAGCTCAGGAACAGGCCGGCGTGCGAGCGCTTGTCGGTGGTGAGCTCGGTGATGTCCTGGCCGTCAAAGACGATGCGGCCGTCGTTGACCGTGTAGACGGGGTCGCCCATGACCAGGTGGCCGAGGGTAGACTTGCCAGCGCCGTTGGGACCCATCAACACGTGGGTCTCGCCGGCGGCGACGTTGAGGTTGACGTTGTGGAGGATGGTCTTCTCGTCCACGGAGGCGGTCAGACCTTCGATGGAAAGCAGCGGATTTGCGCTCATGCTGTCCCTCTCTGTATATGGTGTACTCATAGGTGTACTAAACCCTAGGAATCTTCTCGGAATAAAGTTACTATGGGTTCGGCGTTAGTCAAGGGAAAACCCGACTAATCCACTCGACTTTTTAGATGTGGGACATAATAATCAGGTTTGTTTGCCCCGCGTGCATAGGATTTGGGACTAACAAGCCTGATTTTGTCCCAGGAACAACGGGAGGGTAGGTATGCTCATTTCTTCCAAGGGCCGCTATGCCCTCCGGTTAATGATCTATATCGCGGCGCTGGGCGACGCCGAGGGCAAGATTGCCTTGCGCGAGGTTGCCGACCGCGAGCATATCTCGCAAAAGTATCTGGAGCAGCTGGTTCGTCCGCTTATGAAGGCGGGCCTGCTTAAGAGCGTGCGCGGCAAGGGCGGCGGCTACATGATGGCCAAGGACCCGGTCGAGGTGCGTGCCGGCGACATCCTGCGCGCTGTCGAGGGCAGCACGGCGCCCGTGGCGTGCGACGGCATCGACAACAGCTGCGCCCGCAGTGACCTGTGTTCCACCGTCAAGTTCTGGCGCGGCCTGGACGATGTGATCGAAAAGTACGTCGACGGCGTGACGTTGGCCGACCTGGCCGCCGTCCCCGAAATCAACTTTGACATTAAGCTGTAGGGGTGCAAATGGCATCTCTCGACAAGGTGTACAAGCAAATCGAAGTTTTTGCTCGGGAATGTGACGCCGAGAAGGTCGTGTTGTTTGGTTCTCGTGCTCGAGGCGACAACTTGCCCAAGAGCGATATTGACATCGCCGTAGCAGGTTGCCGGGATTTCGGCCGTTTCTCATATTTGATCGAGGAACATCTTGATACTCTTTTAGATTTAGATGTCGTCAATCTCGACGAGTCCCTATCGCAGCAATTGCTCGATGAGATTGCCAGGGATGGTGTGATTCTGTATGAAAAAATATGAGAACTTTGTTAGCGCCTTGGCGAATCTTGAGGATGCGCCCAATCAGGATCTCAACAATGATTTTGTTCAGAGTGGATTGATTAATAAGTTCAATCTTCAATTTGAACTGAGCTGGAAGCTCCTTAAGCGTCTGCTCGAGTATGAGGGCGCCACGCTTGCCGCGTCGGGGTCTCCTCGTGCCATCTTGAAGGAGCCGTACCGATTCTACGACTTTATTGATGAGGCGGCCTGGCTAGACATGCTCAGAGACCGCAATACGAACGTCCATATCTACGACAACAAGCTCGCTCAAGATTTGATTCAGCGCATCTTGAACGTCTATATCCCCGCTTTCTGTCAGTTGAGGGACGGGCTGATGGAGCGATACGGCGAGCTTCTGATGGCGCCCGACGACCAGTTTGTTTAATTCCTTAAGATTTCGCGGAGGGTTGTTGCCGTTTACCGAGGGGTTGTTGTGTAACAACGGGCGAGCTGCAATACTTACTTTTATCTTTGCAAACTGCACTTTAACTACACCAATGCAGGGAGGATCTTATGCAGCCCAAGCATTCTGCTATTGTCGCGGGCCTGACGCTGGCGCTTTCGTTTGGCGCCGTTTCCGCGCCGGCACCCGCCGCTGCCGAGGAGCCCACGCCGGGCGTTGCCTCGGATGCCACCGATATCGATAAGGGCCTTTACACCCAACAGTCCTTCTCGGGCGTGCTGAGGTCGGTCCAGGGCGTTTCGTTTGTCAACGTGACTCCCGAGATGAAGTACTTCACCAAATATGAGAGCCATGGCAACTATAACCAGGGCTTTTCGTATGGTGACGGCTACAACGCGCTGGGTTATTACCAGTTCGACCGTCGTTGGTCGCTCATTCCGTTTATGAAGCAGGCCTACAACTACAACCCCGAAAAATACAGCATGCTCAAGGATGCGATTGATTGCGGCAGCGAGATTTCCAATGCGAGCAATGCCATGTACGAGAACGGCCAGCTTACCGAGCTGGGCCGTATTGCACAGGAGGCCTTCCAGGGTGCTTATAACACCGATCCTGCTGAGTTTTCGGCTCTGCAGGATGCGTATGCGTACAACTCGTACTATGCGGTGACCGAGGCGTGGCTCAAGAGCGGCCTGGGTATTGATATTTCGGGCCGCGCCGATTGCGTCAAGGGCATGGTGTGGAGCATTACCAACATGTGCGGCACTGGTGGCTGCAGGGACTTTTTCCGCTGGGCGAATCTTTCCAACGATATGTCCGACCGCGAGTTTGTGACGGCGCTCTCCAATAGTGTGGTCAACAATGTCGCCACTAAGTTTTCGAGTCAGCCCCAGTATCATGAGGGCTGGAAGAATCGTTATAAGAATGAGCTGAAGGACTGCTTGGTTTTTATCGCCGAGGATGAGGCTGCCGCTGCGACGCCCGTGCAGCCCGAGCCTACGCCGGCGCCCTCGCCGACACCTGATTCGAATGACGACTCGAGTGACGATGCCAACGATGACAGGATGGATGCGCCCTCGACCGATGCTGACGGTAATGGCTCTGCTGGTGGCACTACCAACGACGGCTCTACTTCGAACGGCTCCGATTTGAACGGCTCTGCTGCGGGCGATTCGTCTTCAAGCTCTGCCGGCAATACGGACAGCGACGCTTCTGGTTCGACCGACGCTGACACCTCTAACTCATCCACCGGCTCGAGCGATTCGTCCGTTGGCACCGGCTCTAACAACGGCTCCGGCTCTGACGCAACCCCTGATTCCGATGCTTCCAAGGACGACTCGAATAAGGCGCCGGACGCTCCCGTTGCTTCGCCGGACAAGAAGCCTTCTTTCTCCGTGCAGCTTGGTTCTACGTTGGGCTCTTCGCTGATGGCTGGCGTCAATAATGGCTCGACTCAGAACAAGGACAACTCTGATCAGGTTTCCACGGAAAAGACCGAGGCCGCAAAGGGCGACTCAAAGGACAAGGCTTCCGAGAAGGCTGAATCCGATAAGGGTCCTAGCTCTGATGAGAAGGGCGACAAGTCCGGTCAGAAGAAGGACGAGAGCAAGACCGAGGGCGAAAAGAAACAGTCCGAAGACGACGACAAGAGCGGTGCTGACGACCAGGTTCAGGAGCAAAATGACTCCAAAACGGTGACCACTACGACCACGACGACCACCACAACTAAGTCATCTGGCGGCAATATGCCCAAGACGGGCGATCTGATTGTGATGGCGAGCCTTGCCAGCGCGAGCTTGGCCACGCTGGGCGCTACGTCTATCGTAAGTGGTAAGCATAAGCTCGATCAGCAGAAGAAAGCTTCTGGAGAGGACGACTCTGAGGAGTAGGCTCTCAGTTGCCAGATAACTAAATAGTCGGGACGGGGTCCGGTGCGAATGCATCGGGCCCCGTTTTGTTGTGCAACGATTAGTTGTGCCCCCTCACACCTCTTGTTGCTACCGTTGCTCGATATGTTTGCGCGGCGACATCGGTACGCGCGAGGCGGTCATTACAATTGGCATCGTGTTGCGATTTAGGGGGAACGTTTTGGTGTCTGAACAGGCAAATAATGGTTGTGCTGACGGCTTTGGCGTGCGTTTGATCGGCTGTGCCGACGATGCGGTTTTGCCCATTGGCATGCACGACTATGCGGAGGCTCTTGGTTGCTGCACGCTGGTCGACAAGACCATGTTTATTGCCGATGTGTTGGACTGCGACGCGTCCGTTGTGGTGTGCTGTCGACCCGAGGGTTTTGGCAAGAGCATGAACTTGTCGATGCTCAGGGCTTTTCTGGAGCGTCCTGCGGTCGGCCGCGCTGGTCAGAGTTTGTTTGCCGATGCTCAGATTTGGGATGCGGACGGAGGGCGCTATCGGGATGAGTATGCTTGCTATCCGGTGATATCGCTGGACTTTTCTGGCGCTGCGAGGCGTGGCCCCGCTGCTGCCGGCGTCGTGCGCGATGCCCTTTCGGGCGAGTGCGCTCGCTTGTTGGCGCTCTTGGAGGCTCCGGATTTAGCTCGAGATAAGGTGCGTCACATCGAACGTGTCGCACGTGGTGTGGCGAGCGCGGACGAGGTTGACTCGGTGCTCGGTGTGCTCATAGAGCTGCTGGAGATTGCCTGCGATGAGCAGGTTGTATTGCTCGTTGATGGGTACGATGCGGCGTGGTCTCGCCGTGCGAGCGCGAGGGGCGCTTCCGACGCCGATCCGGCACAACTACTTGACCGTGTGCTGTTTGACGCCATTGCCACTGCGCGCGATTCGTTGCGGCTGACGTGTCTGATGGGGGAGTGTCCCGGCCCTGCCGAAGCGGCACTTTCTTTGCACTGCTGCTCGTATTGTCTGACGACGCCGCTGTCGGCGTGGTGTGACCGATGTTTCGGTATTTCGGATGCCGAGGTCGAGGCTCTTTTGAATCATGCTGGGCGCGAGGAATACCTGGATGATGCGCGTGAATGGCTCGAGGGGTATCGGTTTGGCAGGGCCTATTGCTCGAGTCCAGAGCGTGTGATCGGTTTTCTGGGCCGAGGCTGCACGGCGCCTGTGCGTGCCGATCTGTATGGATATGCCGATTGTCTGAGTAGGGTAGTTGCCGGGTGGAATCTCGACCGCCTTTCGGTCTTGTTTGATTTGCTCGAGGCCCATGGGTGCGCTGAGGTCCCGCTTTGTTTGGGCACTGCAGAGCCAGATGTCTCGCCTGACGATGGCATGTGGACAGCGCTGTATCTGTCCGGTTTTCTCACGACGGATATGACTGAGGAGCCGGAGCATGGCGATCGCCTCCGTGCTTTGCGATTGCCCAATAACGAGCTTCGCCAGACCTTGCGTCTAGTGATTATTGAGTGGTTTGAGTGCGCTGCAGAAGACATTCGAGACGTCGATGCGTTTCGCGACGGGCTGTGCCATGGGAACGAGGATACCGTGAGGCGGGCGCTAAGCCGCATCTTAGGAGATGCGGGAATCGGTGCGACCGACCCAGATGCGCCACTGCCATATCATCTGCTCTTGCAGGGGCTCTGCTTTGGCTTGCCGGGCTATGCCAATCCTGCCTCGAGGCGAAAGTGTGGCGCGGGTCGCTGCGACATCCAGGTTTTTCCTACGGGCGCCGTGTTCGACATAGCCGATACGATCGGTATGCTCGATGAACGTCCGCTGATAACGATCAACATGATGTATGACCCCGGTGTGGATGCGCTGGGCCTGGAATTGCTGGCCGTGCAGGCGCTGCTCGACATAGAGCGCGACGGCATCGACGAAATCCGTGTGCCGCGCCCCGGCGTGGGTCGCATGCGCTGGGGGTTCGGTTTTGATGGGCAGCATGTGGCTACGGTGTGCCAGCGGCTTTAAGCGCCGAGGTGTTTCCGGCTTCCGTTACTCGGTGTCCTTCATGGGCGGCATGGGCTTCCAGTTGGGATCCTTGACGATCTTGCGGGCGTCCTTCATGCCTCGGCGCAGCGCCGGAATACCGGTCTTAAAGCACTTGTCAACGGCAGCCAGGCGAATGAACTCCTTGCAGAAGGTCGCGACGTTGCCCAGACGGAACAGCGCGGGGTGATAGTCGCCGTAAATCTGCATGTAGCGGGCCAGATAACCGCGGTTGCGCATGATGTAGTAGCGGTTGGTGTCGCTCGTAGAGTTGAGCTGGCGCTTGCCGGCGATATCCCAGTTAGAGACAGCGCGGGCACGCTTGAGCACCACGTCGGCAACAACGGCGGCGGGGAAGTGCTGGCTGGCCACGTAGCCGTAGCAGGCATCGTCGCCGTAGATGAAGAATCGCGCATCCGGCAGGCCGATCTTGTCGACCACGCGGCGCGAGAACAGGCCGCCTTCAAAGCACAACTGGTTCATGGCGCGGTAGCCCTTGGGGCCCAGGTCCCACTTAGCGATGGGGTTGGGGATACCAAGCGAAAGGATGAGCTGGTACTGCCAAAAGAAGGCGCCGCCGTCAAAGTCCAGGCGCGAACCCTGGATGACATCGTAGCGGTCGGTCCACTTGGCAAGACGCTCGATGCCTTCGGGGATGACGAGCACGTCGTCGTCCATCACCCAGAACCACTGGGCGCCCAGGTCGTAGGCGCATTTGGTGCCGGCGGAGAAGCCACCTGCACCGCCGCCGTTTTCGAGCTGTGGTGCGTAGATGACGCGGTCGGTGCCGCCCTTCGCGTCGGGCTGTTCGATGTCGGTGCCCCACAGGTTGGCCAGGCGCTCGTTGAATGCGGTGCACATGGCCTCGGTCTCACGCGAATTCTCGTTATCGACGATCACGATGCGCCAGGGCGCTGCCGTAAGCTCGGTCATGGAGTCGAACAAGTTGGCCAGGAGTTCCTGGCGCTTGTACGTAACGACGACAATGGCGAGCTTATCGATGGGAGCGGGAAGGGTTGAAGGCATGGGGCAATATATCCTTTCACGCGCGGCGGGTGAGTGCAGCGCGGAAGCTATCGAATACGTCCTTGGGACTGTCCTATTGTAAAGGCTCGGCGCACCTTGGCGGCAAGCTTTGAATAAAACGCAGGAACCTGCCACGGCTGTAGCGGTTTTAGCGTCTGACGGCAGCGTGTCTATTGCCTCTTGAGCTTGCGTTCAATAAGACTTCTAGTTGCATCGATGATGAGAAGTGCCAGAGCAAAGACGATGCTAATGACGATACCCGTGACGATACATATAGCTGCCGGGCTGTTTTGGCTGATCAGTATGTTTGCGAGCAACGTATTGAAGACGGGACGCCACAGGCTACTGGTGAGCGACTGCATCACATAGAAACCAAGCGTGGCGGTCGATAAGGTGACGATGACACCTGCGGTCCGTGGATTGCCTGAGGCCCTGCGCCGGGTCGCCGCAAAGAGCAGAGAGGCGGCAGCGAGGGCAAACGAGATCAACGAGGTTGATTTGTAGGAGAGGACTGCCATCGCCGTGAGGTTGCCGGTGAAGGAGAGTGCTCCTTCCAGGATGGTGGCGAGCGCCAAAACCGTTACGAGCGAGCGCATGCCCAAGGCGCCCGCCCTGTCCGAATCCATGGCGTCGGTTACGTCGCGGAGCAGTCCGCCGATCAAAAACGCGACTACGTACGTGGTAGCGCTCATGAGCTTTTGGAGCCAAGAAAACTCGCCGGCGCTTGTCGCACTCATGGCGGCCAAATACCCGTTAACAACGAATACGAGGATTCCAACGGCGATGACCGTCGTCGTGTAGGTTTTCTGGGAGAGTCGGCTCTTGGCCAGTCCAAACCATGGCGCCATGAAAACTGTGGCGGCATAGACCCAGATAAACTCAAGCCCAAGCGTGTACCAATAGTGCGTATTGAGGGTAACATCGGGAATGGGTGAGACGACCGTGGACCACGCGAGCGCCACGAGGCAATAAAACGCAGTGGGCATAATGACCTTGCCAAGGCGCTGCGCCGTCCGTTGCATTTGCGACTTCCACGTTGCTCCACCGTCCCAAGCACGCGCGGCCGAAGCGATGAGAAAATAGCCCGAGATCATAAAGAAGACCTCGTTGGCCCAGCAGCCAAGCAAGTTAATAAAACCGAGTACGCCGGAATAGGGGAACATCGCAAGTGGGGCATATTCCACGGCGCCGACGCAGACGGCTTGGAAGGTCCACTGAAAGGTGTGGAACACCGCGATGCCGGCGACCGCGACCAAACGCAGCGCTTCGGTGGGTATGTTGCGTGCGGCTTTGGGCTGCATGACGTCCTTTCGTATCGGTTTGCCTCTGCGGGCTCCATAGATTATATAAACGCCCACGGGTGGGACGACCCTTTGATACCATTAACAACAGGTATTTCCTAAGGAGCACATTTGTCTACTAATTCCTCTGGCAGCCCTGTCCTGTCGCTGCTCATTCCCATCTACAACGTTGAGCGCTACCTGCGCGAGTGCCTCGATTCCGCCGTTGCGCAGACACTCAAGGACATCGAAATCATCTGTATCAACGACGGCTCTACCGATAGCTCGCCGGCGATTATCCGCGAGTATATGCAGCGCGATGCGCGTGTGAAGATGATCGACAAGGCAAATAGCGGCTACGGCGACTCGATGAACCGCGGGCTCGAGATGGCGAGCGGCAAGTACGTTGGCATTCTGGAGTCCGATGACTTTATGGCGCCCGATGCGCTGGAAAAGCTCGTGTCAGCTGCCGAGCGCTGCAACGCCGATTTTGCGAAGGCGAATTTTGACTTTTACTGGTCCAAGCCCGAGGAGCGCCGCTCGCTGCACGAGATGTTTAAGCCCAAGGACTGCGGCAAGCCGGTACACCCGAGCGACACGACGCAGTTCTTTAAGCAAAAGCCGTCGATTTGGTCGGCTGTGTACCGCCGCGATTTTCTGAAGCGCAACGACATCAAGTTCCTGCCGACTCCGGGGGCATCCTTTCAGGACACGTCATTCGCCTTTAAGGTGATTGCGTGCGCCGACAAGGCCGTTTACCTGCACGATGCCGTGCTTTCGTATCGTCAGGACAACGAGAGCTCCTCGGTCAATTCTTCGGCCAAGGTCTTTTGCGTCAATGCCGAGTATGCCGAGATTGAGCGTTGGATCAGAGAGGAATATGCCCGCGACCACGCAAGTGATGACGTCTCGCGCATGCTCAAGTTCAATCAGCTCATTAAGTACGATTCGTACATGTGGAACTACGTGCGCCTGGCGCCTAAGTTCTATAAGGAGTTCCTGGTTCAGATGGCCAAGGAGTTCCAAGCTGCCTTGGATGCGGGCGAGTTTTCGCTGGACGATCTGAAGCCGTGGAAGCGTGCGAATCTCGCTGCCATCCTCAAAGATCCTGAGGGCTGGGTTGACGAGCATCCGCACTTTGCGACGGACGGTGCCTTGGGCCGCGCCAAATACTACGCATCGGTTGGAGGCCCAGGCGTGGTCGCCGCCTTCCTCATCGAATCGCTGAGGGGGTAGGTCGGCATGGGAGAGGCCTCGTGTCCTAAAGCTACCATTGTCGTCCCCGTTTACAACTCTGCGCGCTCCATTCAGCGATGCCTCGATTCGCTGTTGGCCCAGTCCGAGCGCTCGATTCAGGTTGTCTGCGTCAACGACGGTTCGACTGATGATTCGTTGAACGTGTTGCGCCAGATTGCGCAGGCCGATGATCGCGTACTGGTGATTGATCAGGAAAACGCGGGCGTCTCGTGTGCTCGAAATGTCGGAATCGATGCCGCCGAGGGCGAGACCGTCTTTTTTGTGGACGCCGACGATTACATCGATGCCCAGACGATCGAGCGCGTGCTGCATGCCATGAAGTCTGCAGATGCCGAGGCCGCCGTTTTTGGCGGCGTCTGTGAACCTGCCGATGCTGCCCCCAAACGCGTCCAGCAACTCATGAGCCCCAAAGCTGGTACCTTCGGCGCCCGTGATCCCCAACTGCTGTTCCATTCGAATGCGCAGCCCTATGCCTGCCGTGCAGCCTTTTCGCGCGAGCTGCTCAATCGCGAAGGCATACGCTTCGCCCCCGGTTTGGCTTTGGGCGAGGACGTCGTCTTCCAATTTGCGGCTTATGCGCTTGCCCGCAGGACCGTCGTCATGCCTGACAAGTTCTACCACTACGTGATGGAGAGCGAATCGGCGACGCACGAGTTCAACAGTGCCGAGGCGCGCGCCAAAAAGCTTGACGCCCACATGAAGATGCTCGAGGAGGTCTTGGAAGACTGGGCGGCCTATGGTCTTTTGGACCTGTGTCCCGGCGAGCTGATAACTTGGTTTTTGGACCTCATTGTGTTCGATCTGGCGCGCTTGGATGCCGATGACTTCCATCGCGTGGCGGCTCGCGTCAACATGGACCTCACGACGTTTTTGGGAACGGAGTGGGCGGATATGCCTGCTAAGGGTGCCGTTCGCCGTGTTGCCCACAAGCTCGTTGCGGCGACCTCGGGCGTTTCGATGGCAGACGCCACGCTGTTCTATCTTTCGACTCGCGGTCTCAAAGCCTGCCTGGAGCGCTTTCTATAATTCCAAGCGCTGCCGCCCGCCGCAACTCGGCTGCTAAAATAACCCTGTTACACGCTATTCAACGGGAGGTTCTCTTGCAGAACTCTGATACCCCTAAAGTTTCGCTGCTTGTCCCCATTTGCAATGTCGAGCGCTATCTGCGCGTGTGCCTCGATTCCGCCGTGGCGCAGACGCTCAATGACATCGAGATCATCTGCATCAACGACGGCTCCACCGATAGCTCGCCGGATATCATCCGCGAGTACATGGAGCACGACCCCCGTGTAAAGATGATCGACAAGGCCAACAGCGGCTACGGCGACTCGATGAACCGTGGCCTGGAGATGGCGCGCGGTGAGTACGTGGGCATCCTTGAGTCCGACGACTTTATGTTTGAGGATTCGCTTCAAAAGCTGGTCGCCAAGGCCGATGCTGAGCATGCCGATGCGGTAAAGGGCGACTTTTATCTGTATTGGTCCACGCCCAGCGAGCGACGTGAGCTGTTTGGGATTATCGACGAGCATATGACGGGCGCCGCGTATCGCCCCGTCGATCGCCCGGGCATCTTCTACCGCAAACCTTCCATTTGGTCGGCTATCTATCGGCGCGCGTTCCTCAACGACAATCAGATTCGCTTCCTTCCCACGCCGGGTGCCTCGTATCAGGATGCGGGTTTTAACTTTAAGGTCTGGGCATGCGCCGAGCGTGCTGCGTTTATTGCGGACCCCATTTTGTGCTATCGCCAAGACAACGAGAAGAGCTCCGTTAATTCGCCCAACAAGGTATTTTGCGTGTGCGACGAATACGCCGAGATGCAGCGCTTTTTGGATGAACGCCCCGAGCTTAAGGCTCAGCTTCAGGGTATTTTAATGCGCATGAAGGTCGATACGTACCGTTGGAACGATGAGCGCCTGGTCGATGAACTGCGTGAGCAGTTTTGGAAGAAAGCCTCGTCCGAGCTCAAGGCCGACTGGGATGCCGGTCGCTTTGATCTGTCGCTGTTCGATCCGCGTGGCGAGACCGACTTGCGCCTGATGGTCAAGTCGCCCCGCGCCTATATCGATTCGCGCTTTGACTTTAAGAAGCCGGGCAAGCTCAATACGTTTAAGCATTACTTTAAGATTGGCGGCCTGCCGCTGGTCTGGCGTGTGCTGACGTATCAGTGCACCTACGGCGACAACCCGCACCCCGATGACGTTCCGGCCGCACAGTAGGAGCGAGTGACTATGGCTACCCCCAAGATTTCCGTTGTCGTTCCCATCTATAAAGTGGAGGAGTGCCTGGCCTGGTGCCTGGACTCCCTGCTTGCGCAGGACATGCCCGATTGGGAAGGCGTGCTGGTCAACGATGGCTCGCCGGACGGCTCGCGCGATATTGCGGCTGCCTATTGCGAAAAGGACGCGCGCTTTACGCTGGTCGATAAGGAGAACGGCGGCCTGTCGAGTGCGCGTAATGCAGGCATCGCCGCGTCCACGGCGCCTATCGTTGCGTTTTTGGATTCCGACGACCGATTTACGTCCGATGCGTGCCGTGTAATCGTCGATGCCTTTGAGCGTGAGGATTGCGACGTTTTGACCTTTGGCGCGAACCCGTATCCGCTGGAGGCAGGGTATTCGTGGCTTAACTATGTGCTGAGCCCACGCGACGTTTCGTTTGAGGGCTATAGCTCCGACCTGCTGTTTAAGGAAGCGTCTCGTCCCTTTGCATGGCGCACCGCCTGCAAGCGCGACTTCTTGCTGGGCAACGGGATCGTGTTCGACGAAACCGTTAAGTATGGCGAGGACCAGGTCTTCGACTTTGCCGTGTACGGTCGTTCGCGCAAGACCGCGCTTATCTCGAACAAGCTGTACGAGTATCGCGTGGCACGCAAAGGTTCGCTCATGGACACCATGCGCTACGACGACGAGACGCGTCTGCTGGAGCACGTGAAGATTTACTCCGCGGTGCTGGCTGACTGGCAGCGCGACGGTCTCGATGCTCATCATGCCGATGACCTGGCGTACTTCCTATGTGATCTGGTGCTGTACGATGCGCTCAGGTTGCTTGGTTCGGACTGCGGCAAGGTGTTTGCCGCCGTTGCTGCGGCGCTTAACGGTTCTGCCGTGGACAACGATGCTGCGCTCGCACAATGCGCTTCTTCTGTTGCCGCCATGGTGCGTGCGGCGCTTGTCGGTAAGGCGCCCGCTGCTCGTTCGTGCAAAAAACTCATGTTCAATTACGACGTCTTGAGGTTTGGGCGCTTGGGCGCGTGCAAGCGCATGGCTGCGAACGCTCTGGGAAAGCGAGAAGTGTAGATGAGTATCAAGCGTTTGTCACTTTGCCGCAGTCAGGGCCGTCTGTTTGTGCTGCTTCGTTTTGTCGGTCAGGATATCGCGGGGCTTATTGAGCAGGAGGATTCCCAGACTTTTGCCCATGCGACGACGAGCGGCTCTTGTGTGCCATCGCTGGCACTCCCGGTCGATCATGGCCGCGTGCTGGCAATCTGTCCTTCGGTTGCCGACTACGAGCGCGAGCTTGCCGTCTTGGTGCTTCCGTTTTTGGATGGCTCGTCGATTGACATTGACTTTGCATCCAGTGGCCAAAAGCTTGGATCCATTCGTCTCGATAGCCGTATGGCTAAGCTGGAATCCAAGATCAACTACAAGGCAAAGCCTGTGCTGTGTGCGCTTATCCGCGATGCGCAGCGCGGCGAGCGCTGCGGCCGCTACGAGATCGATGCCGTCCGTTATCTTCCGGCCGATTCGGGCGCTGTGTGGCGCTACGAGGTCACATGGGCGGGAGACTCCCAGTGCACGCCCCAGCTTGAGATACTCGATACGCATATGAATGTCATCGATGCCACGGTTCATATGTTCGAGTCGCAGGTCGACGTGTCTCAGCAGAACGGATGCCGCGTCAATAAAACGTATCTGAGCGTGGAGATGCCCGAGGACATTCGAGACTTTGTTGCGATTGCAACTGATCCCGCGGGCCAGATTCAGAGCGGTTTTTGCGCCATGGATGGCCGCCTGTACAACGGTATGGTCGACGACAGCTGGAACCGCATGAAGGATGCGCGCGCGGATGATGCTGCCTATCGCCGTTGGTTTGAGCAACATCGCGCAAAGCCGGGCGACTTGGCGTGTCAGCGCGTCGCCGCGGCGGCATTCGCCTACAGGCCGCTCGTGAGCATTGTGGTGCCGTGTTATAAGACCGATCTGGTCTACCTGCGCGAGTTGCTGGATTCGGTGCTTGCCCAGAGCTATGACAACTGGGAATTGCTGCTGATGGACGCCTCGCCCGAATGGGATGCAGTGGCCAATCTTGTGGCAGCCGCCCCCCGCCGGGGGGGGCGTTGAGCCTGG
>UQEO01000043.1 GCA_900540095.1 uncultured Collinsella sp. | reverse complement strand
AGGCCCTGGAGGACGGCACCGCCTACACCTACCTGGTGGACGCCCACTGGTCGCTCGAGCTGAAGAGGACCTACACCTTCGTGAACCTCGCCGACCCCGAGCTCGCCATCGAGTGGCCGATCCCGCTCGACCAGGCCACCGTCTCCGAGGCGGACAAAAACCACCCGATGCTCAAGGACGTCGTCCCCATGGCGCCCAGGCGGACCCTCGTCACCGGCTGCAACGGCCAGCTTGGCCATGCGGTGCGTGCGCTCGCCGAGGAGCGCGGCGTCGCCAAGGGCTTCGACTTCTGCGACATCGACACCTTCGACATGTCCGACCCGGAGGCCTATGCGCAGTACGACTGGTCGCTCTACGGCACCGTGATCAACTGCGGCGCCTACACCGCCGTGGATAGGGCGGAGACCGCCGAGGGCCGCGCGACCGCCTGGAAGGCCAACGCGACCGGCCCCGCCCTGCTCGCCCGCACCTGCGCCGAGCACGGGATCACCCTCGTCCACGTGTCAAGCGACTACGTCTTCGACGGTACCGCCGAGGTCCACACGGAGGAGGAGCCCCTCAGCCCGCTTTCCGTCTACGGCCAGACCAAGGCCGCCGGCGACATCGCCGTGGCCGGGTGCCCGCGCCACTACATCATGCGCTCCAGCTGGGTCATCGGCGAGGGGCACAACTTCGTGAAGACCATGAGGGCGCTCTCAGACCGCGTCGCCGACCCCGAGGACGGGCTCGCGCAGGTCACCGTGGTCGACGACCAGCTGGGCCGCCTGACCTTCACGCGCGACATGGCCGAGGCCATCTTCCACGTGCTGGGGACGCACGCCCCCTACGGCACCTACGACTGCACCGGCTCCGGCACCGTCAAGTCCTGGGCCGATATCGCCCGCGCCGTCTTCGAGGCCGCCAACGGCAACGGGGACAGGGTCGTGCCGGTATCGACCGCCGACTACTACGCGAGCGCCGAGGGCCCCGTCGCCCCGCGCCCGGTCCACTCCGCGCTCGACCTGTCCAAGCTCGAGGCTGCCGGCTTCCACATGCCCGACTGGGAGGAAGAGCTGGGGGAGTACATCAAGACGCTCTAGCCGCTATTAACTTTTCGAGAGTAAAAGCCGCCGTTCTTTAACGGCGGCTTTTCTTGTTGGTGGCTATCTGCGCAGTGGTGCCAATAGTATTTTGCGGAAGATCTACCTCTCGCTTGGCATGGAAGTAGGGTGGCCGGGCTGGTCGTCGTAGGCGTATTTGCTGTACACGTTGACCTCCCACTGCTTTTTTTCGACCTTTGCTACAGAATCTAGGATGAAGCCGGTCGCAAGGCTCAGGCCGCACAGGAACATAAACGAGGCGGCGAGCATAGCGGTGGGGAAGCGCGGGACGAGGCCGGTCTGGAAATATTCGACAACGATGGGCATGCTCAGGGCGAGGCCGAATACCGCGAACAGAAGCGCAACGAGGCTGAAGAACTTCAGCGGGCGGTAGTCCTTGAACAGCGTGCCGATCATCGCAACGACTTTAATGCCGTCGCTCACGGTGTTGAGTTTGGACTCGGAACCCTCGGGACGGTCGCGGTACTCGATGGGCACATCTTTGATGCGCCAGCGGTGGTCGACGGCGTGGATCGAGAGCTCGGTTTCGATCTGAAAGCCCTCGGAAAGCACTGGGAAGGTTTTAACGAACGGGCGGCTCATGGCGCGGTAGCCTGTCATGACGTCATCGAAGCTGTAGCCATAGATCCACTTGATCATGGCGCGGACCAGATTATTGCCAAAGCCGTGGAAGGCACGCTTGTTCTCCTCGGCGTAGGTGCCGTTGGAAAGGCGATCGCCTACGGTCATGTCGGCCGTGCCGTTAAGGATGGGCTCGCAGAGGGCCTTGGCCGCCTCGGCGGGGTAGGTGTCGTCTCCGTCGACCATCAGGTAGCAATCGGCGTCGATATCGCGAAACATCTGGCGGCACACGTTGCCCTTTCCCTGACGGGGCTCAAAGCGGACTGTGGCGCCGTGCTCGGTGGCAATGCGTGAGGTATCGTCCGACGAGTTGTTGTCATAGACATAGACCGTCGCCTGCGGAAGCTCGCGGTGAAAGTCGTCGATGACTTTGCCGATCGTGAGCGCTTCGTTGTAGCAAGGGATGATGACGGCGATGGATTCAGAATTCACTTAATGCTCCTTATACATTCAATCCTAGAAAGTATAGCCGTTTGGGCCTGGCATCCTAAGATGTGGGTTAGTTCTCCAGTTTTGTTGCGCGAATCGTTTGCATGGCCGTCGGGTCTATACTGTTCGTTTGTCAACGATTACGAGTAAAGGAGTTGCATCCGTGTCGGATCAGACAAAGCAACAAGAAACTCGCAGTCTGCCTGCGACGTTTGCTAAGAACGAATTTGAGAAGGACGCGTTTATCCTTCGTCAGCTGGTTACCAAGGATTTTAAGATCAAGTATCGCCGTAGCGTTCTGGGCGTCGCATGGTCGGTGCTCAACCCGCTGCTGATGATGATCGTCATGGCCATCGTGTTCTCGACGATTTTTGGCCAGGGCCGCAATGGCTCAATGACGCCCGAGATGTACCCGCTGTACTTGATCGTGGGTAACATCACCTTTGCCGTCATGTCTGAGTCTACTAACCAGGCCCTGACGTCGATCGTGGGCGCTGCCCCTCTGCTCAAGAAGGTTAAGGTGCACCGCTGGGTTTTCCCGGTGCAGAAGGTGCTCTTCTCGCTGGTCAACTTTGCCTTCTCGCTGGTCGCCGTCGCCATCGTCATGCTGTGGTTCCGCGTTATGCCTTCTTGGCACCTGATTCTGTTGCCGGTTTGCCTGCTGCTGCTTATGTGCTTCTGCATGGGCCTGGGCATGATGCTCTCTGCCCTTACGGTCTTCTTCCGCGACGTTATGCATCTGTGGAGCGTCGTCATTACGGCGTGGACTTACATTACGCCCATCTTCTGGACGACTGACTATATTGCGCAAATGCCGCATCTCGTGCGTATCTTGATGTATGCGAACCCCATGTTCAACTACCTGCAGTTTATGCGCGATATCTTCCTGTTCCAGACTACGCCCTCGCTTATGACGTTTGGTATGTGCGTCGCTTGGGCGGTTCTTGCGCTTATTATTGGCTATACCGTGTTCCATAAGTCCGAGCGCAAATTTATCCTCTACATCTAAGGAGTGCTGTGATGACTGAATCTGTTGTTGATTACAGCGAGCAGCCTCTGGCTGTCGAGGTCGACGACGTCACCATGATCTTTAACATGGCGTCCGAGTCGCTGACCAACCTCAAGGAGTACTTCATTAAGCTTGCCAAGCACGAGCTGTTCTTTGAGGAGTTTAGGGCGCTTAAGCACATCTCGTTTGATATTCATCGCGGCGAGGTTGTGGGTCTGGTCGGCACCAATGGCTCCGGCAAGTCTACGATGCTCAAGATTATCGCTGGCGTTCTTGAGCCTAGCGAGGGCAGCGTTAAGGTGCACGGTAACATCGCGCCGCTGATTGAGCTTGGCGCCGGCTTTGACCCCGAGCTGACCGCCCGCGAGAACATCTATCTGAACGGCGCCCTGCTCGGCTATACCAAGGAGTTCATCGACGCCAACTTTGACGGCATTATCGAATTCGCTGAGCTGCAGAACTTTGTCGATATGCCGCTCAAGAACTTCTCCTCGGGCATGGTGGCGCGTATCGCCTTTGCAATCGCGACGATTACCGAGCCCGATATTCTGATCGTTGACGAGACGTTGTCCGTCGGTGATGTGTTCTTCCAGCAGAAGTGCGAGGCCCGCATCCAGCACTTTATCCAGAGCGGCGAAGTGACGGTTCTGTTCGTTTCGCACTCCATGGAGCAGGTTGAGCGCATCTGCCAGCGTGCCGTTTGGATTGAGAAGGGTGACCTTCGCATGGACGGCCCGGTCAGTGAGGTCTGCAAGGCGTACCGTGAGCAGTTCAACTAGGTTATAATTATTTGCGCCTGACAGGCTTGCGCTTGCTTTGGCGTGCGGTTATTTGCTCCATTAGCTCAGTTGGATAGAGCAGGGGACTTCTAATCCCAAGGTCGACGGTTCGAATCCGCCATGGAGCACCATCGTTTATTAAGCCCGGACCGCTTGGTGGTCTGGGCTTTTTCACATGCCGGTGTTCTTTGTTCTTGCCGGGTATACGTTTAGGCCGAAGCCGTGGCGTGAGCTGCTATTGTGCTGCTGATGTGGATTGGTTATACGGCGCGCCAAAGGGGGCTGGAGCCGAGCGTGAGCAAGCCTCTGCTTATGACGCTGCCAGCATCGTGGTTCTTCGCGTCAATCGTACGCTGTGCCTGCGATATTGGATTGGCGTACGTGATCAAGAAGGCGTAACAAAAGCGGGGAGGACCAACTTGGCCCTCCCCGCTGTATCTAGTCTGCCTTCAGGCACTCGGGCAAGACGTTTGCAACTGCATTCATCGCCTGCGGCCTCAGGTACTGCTCATTGAGCTTTGCCTTTCTGTAGGCGTAGCGAGTGTCTGCCGAGTATTTGATCAACACATCGGTGAAGAACCGCTCCCAGCTCAGGTAGTCGCGGCTTTCGATATAGCTTGAGGGATCCTCGAGGATTTTTAAGATATCGTTACTGGGAATGAGGCCAGATTGCAGGAGTGTCCACTCGAATGATTCGGGGAGGAACAAGCGTACGTTCTTGTAAACGCGCTGTCCGAGCACCTTTTCGATGTAGGGACCAAATGCTGCTCCGTCTCCAATAGCAAGGATGTTTTGCTCGGGACATTCGTGAATCGTACGTTTTAGATTCGCAACGCCGGTGGCGGTATAGCAGGGGATCCCGAGTCGGTTGCAAAGAGCGTCGTAGAATTGATAGCCAGATTTGCTATCCTCGACAACTACGGCGTCGGGTACCTCGAATCCAACATTTAGATCCTGATACAGCATACTTGCCGTGTGGTCATATAGCGGCTTGGTCACCGAGTAGAAGCGCCTGTCGCTCTTGCGGCCATTGATTGTTTTACTTGTCGTGTTGACTAGCTTCAGGATCTCATCAACGCTGTAGGGGAGCTCGTTGGCATCGCGACGAGATATCAGAACAAAATAGTTGGACGAGCCGTTGACGGCTTTGGCAAAGTCCTTTGAGTAGATAAACTCGTTACCCTCATCTAGAAAGACGATTGAATCTTCGATGATCGATAGCTCGCGCTCCCAGCGTCTGCCGGAAAGCGTTTCGCAAGGCACGTCGCAACTGAGTGCAACGCCGCTTTCCGGTCCTCGGTCGTTGTAGTCGCGAATCATCGAGATGAGCGTCGTTTTACCCGTGCCGCTGTTGCCGCGTATAAAGGAAATATTGCGCTTAAACGTGAGTGTGTATTTGACCTTTGCACGCTCTACGACAACTGTATGCGTTCCCTTCATTACTCATCAACATCCAAAAAGTCATTCGTGGCGCCGACAAACTCCTGCATGTTTCTGACGATGCGGCCATCGTTTTCAATGCGGATTTCAAAGCTCTTCCAGGGGAATTTCATGATGTGGTATAAGGTCACCATCACATCCTGCTCTTTGCCGATCTTGAGTAGCCAGCGGGCACAGTTGTCTCCGCAGGTGGATGCGTTGAACACCATATTTGGGAGATTGCGCACCAGCAGCAGCGTCTTAACGCCGCCGGACAGTTCGAGTGGGGTGATCGAGCCCAGCTGTTTGCTTACGATGTTGTGGGGACCGATGAGCTCTGATCCGTCCACGCTTTTAATAATCTGTGCGGCCATAGGGTCTTCGAACCATGAGTCCAAGTATGAGTTCCTAAAATAGGTTTCGGTATCGTAGATGGAACCGGGGTAATCCCCCAGATGGATGCTTAACATGCGCGTCTCCAGACGTTGTGTGACTGCAATGATTATATGCCAGTAATAAAGTGCCGCCAGTAGCGAGGTTGCTGCTGGCGGCACTGGCATTATTAGCGTGTGAATCGCGTTGATGGATTTGCTCGCGAGGCTACTTTTCGAGACGTTCCCTCAGCAGCTCCATCGCGTGTGCGTAGCCCTGCAGGCCCTCGCCGGTGATGGTGGTGAAGCAGGCCAGGTGCGCATAGCTCACCTGGCGGAAGTCCTCGCGTGTTTCGACGGCGCTGATGTGGACCTCCACAGCCGGGATGGCGACGGCCTTGAGGGCGTCCAGGATGGCCACGCTCGTGTGCGTGTAGGCAGCCGGGTTGATGACGATGCCGTCGACCTTGCCGTAGGCCTCCTGGATCTTGTCGACGATGCTGCCCTCGTGGTTAGACTGGAAGACCTCGACTTCGTCGAAGCCCTGTTCGGCGCCCGCTTCCTGGCAGATCTGCACTAAGCGGTCGTAGTTGTCGCTGCCATAGATGCCCGGCTCGCGAATGCCGAGCATGTTGAGGTTGGGGCCGTTGATGACGAGTGCTTTCATGGTTGCTTCCTTTGCGGTTGGAAAACCACCACAAAGGTGCCTGTCCCCTTTGTGGTGGTTTTGGTTAGAGGGCGGGTGGGAGGGTGTCGAGGAGGGCTTGGGCGGTGTTGGCGGCGCAGTCGCGTGAGTCGATGATGTAGTCGGCCCAGGCGCGGTAGCGCGGCATGCGCTGCTCGGCAAGTTTATCGATGCCATCACGGGCGGTGATAGGGCGTCCCTTGTGGGCGAGTTCGTCGAGCTTGCGGTTGAGCATCACGATCTGGCTGTTTTGGTGCAGCAGCGGATAGTTTTCGTCGCGCGTGACCACGCCGCCGCCGGTGGAAAGCACCAGGCCGCTGCGCTTGGAAATGTCGGCCAGCTCCGCTGTCTCCTGCTCGCGGAAGGCGGCCTCGCCGCGCTCGACGATAAAGTCGGCGCAGGGCATGTCGAGGCGTTCCTCGAGGGCGCGGTCCAGGTCGATGTGCTCGCGACCCGTGAGCAGGGCAATCTGCTCACCCACGCGGGTCTTGCCCGAGCCCGGCATGCCGATCAGCGCGATGTTCTGTTCGCGGCGTGACAAGCGCTCCGTTATGTCCAGGATGCGCTCGCGCGGGGTGACCTGGCCGGTATAGCGCTCGACGGCCTGTGCCGCTTGGGCCACGAGCATTAGCAGGCCGTCGATGCAAGGGATACCGCGGCGCTCGGCCTCGAGCATCAGGCCCGTGCGGGCGGGGTTGTAGACAATGTCGATAACGCCTTCGAGCGCATCGAGCCCTTCGAACGTGCAAGGCGCGTCGGGGCAGTGGGGGAACATGCCGGCAGGCGTGCAGTTGACGAGCAGGGCGGCGTCGGACTGCTGCGCGATGTTGCCGTAGTTGACCTCGCTCGTGCGACCCACGGGTACGACGATGGCGCCCAGGTCTCCCAGCACCATGCTCGCCGTGGTGCCGGCGCCACCGGTGGCGCCGAGCACGAGAACTTTCTTGCCGGTAACCTCAACTCCCAGCTCCTCGACCAGGCACTGAAAACCAAAGTAGTCAGTATTATCGCCGCGCAGGCGGCCGTCGGGCAGGCGCGTGATGGTGTTGACGTTGCCCATGCGCTCGGCGAGCGGGCTCAGCTCGTCCAGATACTCCATGACGGCGCGCTTGTAGGGGATGGTCACGTTGGTGCCCTCCCACTCGTCGCCCGTCATAAAGGCCTCAAGATCCTCGGGCTCGCGCTCAAAACGCACGTACTCGAGCCCAGCGAGCTCCTTGTAGATGGTTGGGGTGTAGCTGTGGCCCAGCACGCGGCCCAGCACTCCGTAGGGGCGGGTTGCGGCGGTATCGGTCATCTAGAGCACCTCCGTGTAGCTGCCAAAGTAGGTGAAGCTCTCGCACACGTCGTCGATAGAATCGAGCAGGTCGTCGAGGGCCTTGCTGCCAAAGGGGCAGTCCAGATCAAAGTAGAACATAAACTCAAAGTCGCGGCCGGGGATGGGGCGGCTCTCGAGCTTGATGAGGTTGATGTTGAGCGCATAGAAGCGCTCGAGCACGCGGTAGAGGGCGCCCGGCTCATTGGCCGTGGTAATCATGAGCGAGGTACGGTTGGCACCGGGATAGACGCGCGGCTCACGGCTGATGACGACAAAGCGCGTGTAGTTGTTGTCCGAGTCCTGGATGTTGGGCTCCAGCACCTCCAGGCCATAGAGTGCCGCGCAGCTGCGCGATGCGATGGCGGCAATATCGGTGCGCTCGGAGCTGGCGACCATCTCGGCCGACATGGCGGTGTTGGGGTACTTGGTGGCGTGCAGGTCGTGGGACTCGATAAAGCCCGCACACTGGGCAATGGCTTGGCCGTGGCTGTAAACCTCGCGCACGTCGGCGAGCTTGGTGCCGGGCTTGACGAGCATGTTGTGGTCGATCTTGAGGCGAAGCGAGCGCACGATGTGGAAGTCGAACTGGGCGAGCAGGTCGTAGACGGCGTTGACCGAGCCGGCGGTGGAGTTCTCGATGGGCAGCACGCCAAACTCGCAGAAGCCGTCGCGCACGGCGCGCATGACGCCCTCGAAGGTCTCGAAGAACGCAATATCGGGCACGTCGAAGAGTTTGCACGCGGCGATCTGGCTGTAGGCGCCTTCGACACCCTGGCAGGCGACGGTGGCCGTCTGGGGGAAGGGTGTGTCAAAGGCTGCGGCCGTGGCATGGGCTTTTTGCGACACCGTGATGCCCTTGAGCTCGTTGATGTAGCGCTGCTGCTCGGCCTTGCTCATGCTCATGAGGAGACGGAACAGGGTGATGGTCTGCGCCTCGTAGCGCTCGGGCGCGCGGCTGGCAAGGTTGTTGAGCTTGGAGCGCTCACGGGCGGGGTCGAAGACGGCCTTGCCCATCTCGATTTTTGACTTGGCGACTTCGGTGGCAATGTCCATGCGCTCGACAAAGCTGTTGAGGAGCGTGGTGTCGATGCCATCGATGGCCTGGCGGATGTCAGCAAGGTCCATGGAGGCCCCTTTCGTGAATCGTTGTGCGGGGGTAGTTAATTTGGGACGGGGCTATTTTAGCTACCCTTTGACTGTCGGCGAATCGATGGGTGCCGGGGGAAATATGAACCGGTATATGGGGGTAGCTAAATAAGCCCCGTCCCAAATTAACTACCCTTGGGGTGGGTGGACTAAAGCTGGGCGGCGTCCTCGAGGAGGGCGTCCCAGATGGCGAGCGCCGCGGCTGCTTCGGCTACGGGGACGGCTCGGGGGACGATGCAGGGATCGTGACGGCCTTGGACCGAGAGCTCGGCATTTTCCATGGCGTCCATGTCTACGGTCTGCTGCTCGCGGCCAATTGAGGGCGTCGGCTTTACGGCCATGCGCCACATGACGGGCGCGCCGGTCGAAATACCGCCCAGGATGCCGCCGCCGTTGTTGGATTCGACCTCGATCTCGCCGGTCTCGGCGTCGATGCGATACGGATCGTTGTTCTCGCTGCCGCGCATGGCGGCCACGGCAAAGCCCATGCCAAACTCCACGCCCTTTACGGCGGGAATGCCAAACGCGATTTGCGCGATGCGGTTCTCGATGCCGTCGAACATGGGGTCGCCGATGCCCGCGGGAAGCCCGTAAATGCCGCACTCCACGATGCCGCCGATGCTGTCGAGCTCGTCGCGCGCGGCCAGAATCTCCTCGCGCATGCGGCCGGCTGCGGCGGCGTCAATGCACGGCAGATTGTTCGTAAGGATTGCCTTGCGGTCGGCCTCGCGATAGACCATATCGTCCATCGGCAGGTCGGAGATGCCGCCGATCTGCGCGACGTGCGCCATGACCTGAATGCCGCGGGCCTCGAGTACCTGCAGTGCAATGCCGCCGGCGATGCATAAGGGGGCCGTTAGGCGGCCGGAAAAATGCCCGCCACCAGCGACATCGTGCATGTTGTGATACTTCACGCGCGCAGGGAAGTCCGCGTGTCCGGGACGGGGCTTGCGGCGCAGCTCGGAGTAATCCTTGGAGCGCGTGTTGGTGTTCTCGATAATCGCGGCGATGGGCGCGCCGGTGGTATGTCCATCGACCACACCGGCGATGATATGCGCGGCGTCGGCCTCGCGGCGTTTGGTTGCGGTCTCGTCGCGACCGGGGGCGCGACGGTCGAGGAAGGCCTGCAGCTGCTCCTGGTCCACGGCGATGCCCGCCGGGATGCCGTCGAGCGAGCAACCGATAGCGGGGGAGTGCGACTGGCCGAAGATGCTCAGATGCAATACGTTGCCAAAGGTCGAGGACATGCTATTCCTCCTCGAGCGTGACCTTGCCGCCCAACAGGCGGTAGTGGTCGAAGAAATCGGGATAGGACTTGTTGACGGCCTCGGCGCCGTGGATCACGACCTCGCCGGTGGCGCGACTTGCGGCGATGGCTGCCATCATGGCGATGCGGTGGTCGTTGTGCGAATCGACCTCGCCGCCGGTGAAGGCATCGACACCCTTGATGATGAGGTCATCGCCGGCAATGCGCACCTGTGCGCCCAGCGCGGTGAGCTCGCGGGTGGTGGTGACCAGGCGGTCGGATTCCTTGATACGCAGACGGGCGCAATCGCGGATAAAGGTGCGGCCCTGTGCCAGCGAGGCCACGGCCGAGATGACGGGCACCAGGTCGGGAATGTCGTGGGCGCTCATCTCAAAGCTGGCGAGCTTGTCGGACTGCACGGTGGCGGCGTTGGTGGAACGCACGATGCGGGCGCCAAAGCGCGAAAGCGCGGCAAGTACGTTACGGTCGCCCTGGGCCGAGCTAAGTGACACACCCTCGACGGTGATGGGGTCGGAGCCGATGGCGCCGGCGCACAGCCAAAAGGCAGCGTTGGACCAGTCACCCTCGACGGCCACGTTACCGGGCGTGCGATACGAGCCACTGCTCACGCGGAAGTTTGTGACCTCGGGCTGGCCGTCCCGGGCGGGAATACGCTCGACGTTGACCTCGACGCCAAAGGCCTTCATGGCCTGGATTGTCAGGTTGATGTAGGGGCGACTCTCGATAAGGCCGGTCACCTGCACGCAGGAGGGCTGGGCGAGCAGCGGGGCTGCCAGCAGCAGGCCCGAGATATACTGCGAGCTCACGTTGCCCGGCAGCACAAAGGTACCCGGGCGCATGCGTCCGCTCGTCTTGAGCGGAAAACCGCCCAGACCCTGTAGGTCGCAGCCGGCGGCGATGATCTCGTCCGAGAGCGGGGACAGCGGGCGGGCGCCCAAGCGTCCCTGACCCACAAACGTGGCCTCTGCGCCCAGCGCGCAGGCGACGGGCAACATAAAGCGGAGCGTGGAGCCGCTTTCGCCGCAGTCGAGCGTGCCGCCGGCAAGGGCCTTGAGCAGGCCAAACTCAACGCTCTTCATGGTAGGGTGGACCTGGAAGCCGTCCTCGACGGTCTCGATGCGGGCGCCCAGGGCCGTAAGGCAACGCACCGTAGCCTCGATGTCGGCGCAGGTGGTGTTGCAGGTAACGTGCGTCTCGCCGTTGGCAAGCGCAGCGCAGATGATCAGGCGATGCGCCATCGACTTGGACGCGATGGCGGGAACTGTGCCCTTGAGCGGGGACGGGGTGATGCGGGCTAGCATGCGGATGCGTCTCCCTTCTGGCCGAGGCCCTCGGCAATGAGTTCGTGGAAAGTGGAAAGCGGCGTTCGGTCGATGCTGCAGCGGCCAATGCCGTGCGGAATCACCAGGTCGATGGTGTCGCCCGCGCGCTTCTTGTCGTGGAGCGCCTCGGCAAAGACGGCATCGGCATTTAGGTCGCAGCGGGTCTTGAGGCCATGGCGGGCGCAGAGCTCCTCAATACGACCGGGCAGTGCAGCATCGCAAACGCCGTGCAGGGCCGCGGCGCGCGTGATGATGCCCATGCCGATCGACACGCAGTTGCCGTGTCCGAGCTTAAAGCGCTCGCAGGCCTCAACGGCGTGTCCGGCACTGTGTCCAAAGTTGAGGAGCTTGCGCTGGCTGGTTTCACGCTCGTCGGCGACGACCACGGCGCGCTTGATATCGATATTGCGGGCGATGATGAGCGCTACGCGGGCCACATCGTGGTTGAGTAGCTCCAGCGTGAGCGGGGTCTTCTCCAGCTCGGCGAAAAGCTCCGGGTCGGCGATCACGGCGTGCTTGACGACCTCGCCGCAGCCGTCGGCGAACTGCTCGGGCGTGAGGGTGGCCAGGCACCCCACGTCGGCGATAACCACGCTCGGCTGCCAAAAGGCGCCGGCCAAGTTCTTGCCGGCAGCCAGGTCGATGGCGGTCTTGCCGCCCACCGACGAATCAACCATGGCGAGCAGGCTCGTCGGGATCTGCACAAACTTGCAGCCGCGCATATAGGTGGCGGCCACGAAGCCCGCCACGTCGCCCACGACGCCGCCGCCGAGTGCCACGATCACGTCGGAGCGCGAAAGCTCGTGCTCGGCCACAAACTCCAAAATGGCAACATAGGTTTCGGCGCGCTTATGGGCCTCGCCGGCCTCGAAGGTGCAGATACTCACCTCGTAGCCTGATGCCTCCAGACTCTGCTTAACGGGCATCTGGTAGAGCGGACCCACGTTGGTGTCCGTCACGATGACGGCCTTGGTGCCGCCGGCAGTGGCGCGCACGAGCGGTCCCGCCTGCTCCAGCAAAAACGTGCCAACATGCACCTGGTAGGGGCGTGCAGTGTCGATATCGATGGTAATCGCCATAAGCTTCGGTCCTTTCGACCTGGCGTGATAGGTGGTCTAGTGTGAGGCCTCGTCGTCGAGTGCGCGCTTAATGCGGTCGCCCTCGGCAAGGAGATTCTCCAGATAGCGCTGGTCGCGGTTCTTGAGCGCACGGCTGTAGGCGCCAAGCGACTCGATCAGATGGTCGATCTCGAAGCCGAGCGCGTCGGCGTCGTCGATCATGAGCTCGGACCACATCTGCGGGTTGAGGTGCGCCACGCGGGTGAGATCGCGATAGCTACCGGCCGAAAAGCCGTGGTGGACCTGGGCGGTGGGGCTCTTTACGTAGGCGTTGGACACCACGTGCGCAAGCTGGCTCGTGAAGGCGATGACGCGGTCGTGCTCGGCGGCGGTGGTCACGCTGAACTTGCCAAAGCCCAAGGGGCGCACCATCTCGCGCACCTGGCCTAAAAGCTCCAGCTTGAGCGCATCGTCCACCGCGGGCGGCACGAGCACGAGTGGCGCGCCCTGGAACAGGTCGGCGCGGGAGTGCGCATAGCCCGAGTACTGCGTGCCCGCCATGGGGTGCGCGCCCACAAAGTAAAAGCCGTGCTCGCGGGCAAGCTCAAAGGCGCGCTCGCACACGATGCCCTTGACGCCCACCGTGTCGATCACCACGGGGCCCATGATGGCCTCGGTATCGGTGGCGTCGGCGAGTGCCTGGGCATGCGCCTCGAGCCACTCGATGCAGGCCTCGGGATAGCAGGCAAGGACGATGATGTCGCATTCGCCGAGCGTCTCGTCGTTGAGCTCGCCGGCAACGGTGCCCATGCTGGCCGCCGTCATGACGTCGTCATCGGGGTCCCAGGCCAGCACGCGGACGCCCGCCTGCGCATAGCCGCGGGCAAAGCTGCCGCCGATGAGGCCAAGGCCGACGATGCCGGCGCACTTGGGGCCGCCCTGGTTAACGCGCGCGTTTCTCACCGTACCCATGGGCTACTCCATGGTCTCTTGGCAGACAACCTCGCGGATGGCTCGGATGCGGCGCATGGTGTCATCGAACTGATCGGGGGTGAGGGCCTGGGCGCCGTCGGACCAGGCGCGGCTCGGCTCGTCGTGGACCTCGATCTCCAGGCCGTTGGCACCGCAAGCGGTCGCGGCGAGCGCCATGGGCTCAACGTAGCGGGTGTAGCCGGTGGCGTGGCTGGGGTCGGCGACGACGGGCAGGTGCGACAGGTGGTGCAGCACCGGCACGGCGTTGAGGTCGAAGGTATTGCGGGTGCGGGTCTCGAAGGTGCGGATGCCGCGCTCGCACAGGATGACGTTGTCGTTGCCCTCGCTCATGATGTATTCGGCTGCCATAAGCAGCTCGTCGATCGTGCCGGACATACCGCGCTTGAGCAGGACCGGGGTCTTGGTCTTGCCGACCTCCTTGAGCAGGGGGAAGTTCTGGGCGTTGCGGGCGCCGATCTGCATGACGTCAATCTTCTTGTCCAGGAAGACCTGCACGTCGCGTGGGTCCATGATTTCGGTGACGATCGGCATGTCGAGCTCGGCGGACGCCTCGCACAGCAGGTCGAGGCCGGCGGGGCCCATGCCCTGGTAGGCGTAGGGGGAGGTGCGGGGCTTGTAGGCACCGCCGCGCAGCATCGTGGCACCGGCGGCCTTCACGCGGCGGGCGATGCGGATGAGGTTCTCGCCCTCGACGGAGCAGGGGCCGGCGATGACCTGGAATTGATCGCCGCCGATCTTGACGCCGTGGCCGCAGTCGATGACGGAGTCCTCGGGGTGGAACTTGCGGTTGGCGCGCTTGAACGGCTCGGAGACGCGCTGCACGCGCTCGACGACATCCATGGACTCGAGCAGGAACGGGTCGATCTTGGTCGTATCGCCCACCAGGCCGATGATGGTCTCGTTCTCGCCGCGCGAGACATCGGTCTTCAGGCCTTTTTTCTCAATCCAGCTGACGATATGGCTGACGGCCTCGTCGCTGGCGCTCTGCTTTAAAATAGCAATCATGGTGTGCCTCTCACCTCGATGGATAACCCTTGCAAAAACGGCCCGCATCGCGAGCCGTGTATATATGGTGCATGAGAGTTTATACTATCTGACTCGCTTGTGCCTTCTAAAGTGGGCCGTTGCGCCGCGTCTCCCACGTAATTGCAAAGCTTTTTCTTTTATTTTGATAGCCCGTGGTGCACTTGGGTATAATGCCAAACGTTGGCCCTATTAGCTCAGGGGATTAGAGCGTCTGCCTCCGGAGCAGAAGGCCGTTGGTTCGAATCCAACATGGGGCACCATCGAACGTAAGACCGTCCGAACCTCGCATGGTCCGGGCGGTTTTTCTTATACCGACGCGACGTGATGGGACGTGGTATGGCAGCAACGGGAATCGAGCGCGGACCCCCCACCCACCATCTTCT
>UQEO01000042.1 GCA_900540095.1 uncultured Collinsella sp. | reverse complement strand
CATGCAGCGCGGCCGCTGATCAAGATCTTGTCGGCAGCACCCTTGGCCACACCGGTGGCGATGGTGCCGACGCCAGCCTCGCTGACCAGCTTGACCGACACGCGCGCGCCGGGGTTGGCGTTCTTAAGGTCAAAGATCAGCTCTGCCAGGTCCTCGATAGAGTAGATGTCGTGGTGCGGCGGAGGCGAGATCAGGCCGATGCCGGGCGTAGACTGACGGACCTCGGCGATCCAGGGGTAGACCTTCTTGCCGGGCAGGTGACCGCCCTCGCCGGGCTTGGCGCCCTGGGCCATCTTGATCTGAATCTCGAAGGCACTGCACAGGTAGCGGCTCGTCACGCCAAAGCGCGCGCTTGCCACCTGCTTGATGGCGGAGTTCTTGGAGTCACCGTTAGCCAACGGGGTCTCGCGACGCGGATCCTCACCGCCCTCGCCGGAGTTGGAACGGCCGTGCAGGCGGTTCATGGCGATGGCCATGCACTCGTGTGCCTCTTTGCTGATGGAGCCATATGACATGGCGCCGGTGTTAAAGCGGCGGACGATGTTGAGTGCGGACTCGACCTCGTCGAGTGCCACCGGAGTGCGGCCGCTGGCATTAAAGTCCAGCAGGTCACGCAGGCGCACAGCACGGCCGGTGCGGTGCAGGCGGGCGCTGTACACCTTAAAGGTGTCGTAGCTGTCCTCACAGCAGGCGGTCTGCAGCAAGTAGACAGTCTGCGGATCGATGAGGTGATCCTCGCCGCCGAGCGGGCGCCACTTGGTCAGGCCCAACGTGGGCAGCTGATCGGGAGCCGGGCTCTTAAGGATAGCGAGCGCGGCGTCGTAGCGCTCATTCTGCTCGCGCTCGACGTCCTCGACACCCATACCGCCCACACGGCTCACCGTGCCGGCGAAGTACGCGTTGACGAACTCCGGAGTGAAGCCCACGGCCTCGAAGATCTGCGCGGAGTGGTAGCTCTGCACCGTGGAGATGCCCATCTTGGACATGATGGAGACGATGCCGGCGGTCGCAGCCTTGTTGTAGTTGGCGATGCCCTGCTCAGCTGTCACGTCCAGATCGCCGTGCGTCGCCAAGTCGCGAATGCACGCATGCGCGTTGTACGGATAGATGCCGCTCGCGGAGTAGCCCACCAGCGCCGCAAAGTCGTGCGGGGACACGGCGTCGCCACACTCCACCACGATGTCGGCAAAGGTACGCACGCCGGCGCGGATCAGGTGGTTGTGCACGCAGCCCACGGCGAGCAGCGACGGTACGGGCACCTCGCCCGCAGCGGCGCGATCGCTCAACACCACGATGTTCACGCCGTCGCGAACCGCGGCCTCAACGTCCTCTGCAAGCTGCTTGAGCGCAGCCTGCAGCGCACCCTCGCCGGCATCGCGGCGGTAGACGGCACGGAAACGGCGGGTCTTAAAGCCCACGCGGTCGATGGCGCAGATACGCTCGAACTCCTCCTCGCTCAGCATCGGACGCTCCAGGCGCACCAGCTGGCAGGCCGTACGGGAGTCCTCGAGCAGGTTACCGTGGTTGCCCAGGTAGAGCGTGGTCGAAGTGACCATATGCTCGCGCAGGGCGTCGATCGGCGGGTTCGTGACCTGAGCGAACAGCTGATAGAAGTAGTCGAAGAATGAGCGCGTCTTCTTGGACAGGCAGGCCAGCGGCGCATCGATACCCATCGAGGCGAGCGGCGCCTTGCCCTGCTGGGCCATGGGACGCACGACTTCGTCAACATCATCCCAGTGATACCCGAGCTTGGCCATGCGCACGGCGGCGGGCACCTCGGTATCCTCGGCGGGCGTGGGCGCGACGGGCTCATCGAGCGCGTCAACGGTCAGCGTCTCCTCGGCAATCCAGTCGCGGTAGGGTTTTTCCTTGGCATAGCGGGCGCGCAGCTCATCGTTGTAGATCACGCAGCCGCGGGCAAAGTCAACCTCGAGCATCTGGCCCGGTCCCAGACAGCCGCTCGTCAGGATGTTCTCGGGGCTCACCTCGATGGTGCCCACCTCGCTTGCCAGCATAAAGCGACCGTCGCGCGTCACATAGTAGCGGGCGGGACGCAGGCCGTTACGGTCGAGGGCGGCACCCAGCGTGCGACCGTCGGTAAAGGCGATGGCCGCCGGGCCATCCCACGGCTCCATGAGCATGGACTGGTAGGCATCGTAGGCGCGGCGTTCCTCACTCAGGCTGTCGTTGTGGTCCCACGGCTCGGGCAGCAGCATGGACGCGGCACGCGTAAGCGGGCGACCGTTCATGACCAGGAACTCAAGCACATTGTCCAGAATCGCGGAGTCGGAACCCTCGCGGTTGATGATGGGCATCACGCGCTCAAGATCGTGCTGCAGCACGGGGCTGTACAGGTTGGGTTCGCGAGCGCGAATCCAGTTGACGTTGCCCTTGAGGGTGTTGATCTCGCCGTTGTGGATGATAAAGCGGTTGGGGTGCGCGCGTTCCCAGCTGGGCGTGGTGTTGGTGGAGTAGCGCGAGTGGACGAGCGCCACGGCCGTCTTGACGGCGGCGTCGTTGAGATCGATGAAGAAGCGGCGCATCTGCGTGGCGACCAGCATACCCTTGTACACGATGGTGCGCGAGCTCATGGAGCACACATAGAAGATCTTGTCGCGCAGGGCAAACTCG
The DNA here is from genome assembly GCA_900540095.1 of uncultured Collinsella sp. GTDB lineage: Bacteria > Actinomycetota > Coriobacteriia > Coriobacteriales > Coriobacteriaceae > Collinsella. The sequence goes on along the minus strand of UQEO01000042.1, from coordinate 12,724 downwards.
ACGTCGGCCTTCTTCTCGATGGTGCGGCGGCACACGTACAGACGACGCTCGAAGGCGTCGCCCGCCGGCGTGTCGTCCGGACGGCCCAGGAAGGCCTGCAAGATGGTGGGCATGCAGGCGCGGGCCGTCTCGCCCAAATCGTGCGGGTCGACCGGCACCTCGCGCCAAAAAAGCAGCGGCACGCCGGCCTCGGCGCAGCCCTCCTCAAACACGCGGCGGGCATCCTCTACGCCCTTGTCGTCCTGCGGGAAGAACAGCATGGCCACGCCATAGTCGCCCTCTGCCGGCAGAATCTGGCCGCACTTTTGAGCCTCTTTGCGAAAAAAATGATGCGGAACCTGGAACAGGATGCCGGCGCCGTCGCCGGTGTTCTTCTCGAGTCCCGTACCGCCGCGGTGCTCCAAGTTGACCAGAATGGACAGTGCATCGTCCAGAATCTGGTGATGGCGCTCACCGTTGATATCGGCGAGCGCGCCGATGCCACACGCATCGTGGTCGAATTCGGGGCGATAAAGGCCCTGCTGCTGAGCGGAATCTGCCTGCATCGCGATCCTCCCCTAGATATTTAGTCAGTCAGTTGAATAGGCATACTAGGAGCATCGCCGGCCCGTTGTGTTTCCCACCCGTTTCGAAACAATCGCGTAACGCACACCCTACGAGTGGACACCGCCGACCTCAAGGGCGACAACATAGGCCCCAAGTTCGGCCTGTTAGCTCACCTCTTCAAACATCTCAATCTGTAACAGTAAGACCCAATTTCGACGACTAACTGTTACAGATTGAGATTTTCTGCAGGACAGTTTTGGTTTGTCTCGATCTGTAACACGAAGGGCCGGTTTTTGCAGCTAACTGTTACAGATCGAGATTTTCCATAGGACCATTTCTTCCTGTCTCGATCTGTAACACCTAGGTCCAATTTCCATCCCTAGTTGTTACAGATCAAGACATTTCGGCAACTCCTTTCCCCATCCTATTCAAATACAACAATTTTGTTAGTCTCGGTTAACCTTTAAGCCTAAAACGGGTACCCTTTACGGCGTCAAACAAACGGCACGCAGGAGTGCACCATGCTCAACCATCTCAAACAACACTTTGGTTCCCGGCGCACCGGTGGTCACGGAGGCCTAGACATTGCGCGGCATATCGGCCCCGGGTTGCTCGTCACCGTCGGCTTTATCGACCCGGGCAACTGGGCCTCCAATATGGCCGCGGGCTCGCAGTTTGGCTACGCGCTGCTGTGGATCGTCACGCTGTCCACAATTATGCTCATCGTGCTGCAGCACAACGCGGCGCACTTGGGCATCGCCACGGGCATGTGTCTTGCCGAGGCCACGACGCCCCACCTGCCCCGCCTCGTCGGGCGTGCGATACTCGGCAGCGCGTATCTAGCCACGGTCGCCACCGCCATGGCCGAAGTCCTGGGCGGTGCGATCGCGCTCCAGATGCTCTTTGGACTGCCCGTGCGCGCCGGCTGCGTCATCGTGGCGGCAGTATCGATGGCGATGCTCATGACGAGCTCCTACAAGCGCGCCGAGCGATGGATCATCGCCTTCGTAGGCGTGGTAGGACTCTCGTTTTTGGCTGAGCTTACGCTGGTCAAGGTCGACTGGCCGCAGGCCGCCGCAAGCTGGATCACACCCAGTATGCCCACCGGCTCGGCCGCGATTATCGTAAGTGTCCTAGGCGCGGTTGTTATGCCTCACAACCTCTTCCTGCACTCCGAGGTCATCCAATCCATGCACTTCGAAGGCCAAGGCGAGCAGGTTATCGAGGAACGTCTGCGCTACGAGCTCTTCGACACGCTCTTTTCGATGGGCGTGGGCTGGGCGATCAACTCGGCCATGGTCATCCTGGCCGCAACGACCTTCTTTGCGCACGGCATTGTCGTAGACGACCTCGCCGTCGCAGCGGACACGCTCTCCCCCATTCTGGGCCCGGCAAGCTCGACCATCTTTGCGGTGGCACTGCTGTTTGCGGGCATATCGAGTAGTGTGACGGCGGGCATGGCGGCGGGCACCATCACCGCGGGCATGTTCGACGAGGAATACGACATCCACGACCGACATTCCTCGATCGGGGTGGCGGCTTGTTTCGTCGGCGCAGTGGCGGCGTGCTTGGTCATCCCAAATCCTTTTGAGGGTCTCATCTGGAGTCAGGCGCTGCTGTCGCTTCAGTTGCCGATTACGGTCTTTGTGCTCATACGGCTCACCAGCTCACGCCGTGTCATGGGCAAATACGTCAACTCGCGCCCGCTCAACGCGCTGCTCGTAGGGATCGGTGCCATCGTGACGATTCTCGACATCGTGCTGCTAACGGGAATGTAATTGGGATGGCGTGGCTGTCCAGATATAACGTCTTAATCTGTAACACGTGAGACCGTTTTAAACCGTCAGATAAATCAAAAGGGTCCCGGCCGAGAATTCGACCGGGACCCTTGGACAGAGCTATGTTCGGCTTTCGCCGTGTGTCTACGAGTTACTCCTCGACGAGCTCAAACTCATCGGGGCCGACGCCGCAGACCGGGCATACGTAGTCCTCGGGCAGCTCGGGCGTGTCGACCTCAACCTCGTAACCGCAAACGGTGCACACAAACTTATACGTCTTCTTCTCCTCAGCCATGATGTTCTCCTCTCGAACGTGACTGCTGGTGTACTTGCTTATTAGTATATATTCTCAATAACATAATGCAAGTATTTTTAGAACATTTCTAGCCTTGATACGACGAGGCTTTGGGCGGCGTCTTGCCCTTTAGCACCTTGTGATAGTAGTCGTACGTCAGTGGCGTCTCGTCGCTCAGGCGCTCGGCATCCTCGACCTCGCCAATAAACAGCAGATGCGTGCCCACATCCACAGTGTCGATCAAATGGCAGCTAAACAGCGCCGCCGCGTGCTCGGGCACATAGGGCATGCCCAGAGTGGTCTCGTGGGTCTCATACTTGGCAAACTTGTCGTAATCGCTGCTGGTGCGGAACCCAAAGTTACCGATGTAGAGCATATCGGCGGTCTGATCGATCACGGTCAGCGCGAACGCTTTGGCCGATGCGATGACGCCCGAGGTGACATTGTCCTTGTTCACGGCAACCGAAATACGCGGCGGCATGGACGTCACCTGCACCGCAGTGTTGATGACGCAGCCGGCACGCAGCCCGTCTGCCGCAGCGCTCACCACGTACAGACCGCTCGGCATGGTAAAGAACGCAGTTTTGTCCATAACGATCACTCCCCTAGCTCGGGTTGGAACCTCATGAATGTATGTACCCACAAAAAAAGGCGGCACCCATAACGGACGCCGCCTTTGAGACATATGTGTCAGAACAGTAAGAAAGATGAGACGCCCGCAGTTGCGGTGAAATAGGGACTGAATAGCCCCTCAAACAGGCAAAACAGTCCGTATTCCACCGCAACTTATGAAGGGTGGTCAGCGATTGCGCTCTTTGAGGGCGCGGTCGATCTCGCGTTGGACATCACGCTTGGCCATGTCCTCGCGCTTGTCGTAGAGCTTCTTGCCGCGACCCAGACCCAGCAGCAGCTTTACGCGGCCGTCGGTATTAAAGTAGAGCTCCAACGGAACCAGCGCATAACCACGGTTGCGAAGTTTGCCGTCAAGAAAGTCGATCTCCTTGCGGTGCAGCAGCAGACGACGCCGACGGTCGGGATCGCGATTCCACACGCCACCATGGCTATAAGGGTGGATATGCAGGCCGACGAGCCAGCACTCCCCGCCGCGGATCAGCGCGAAGGTATCGGTGATCTGGCAGGCGCGCTCGCGAATCGACTTGACCTCGGTGCCGCTCAGTTCAATGCCGCACTCAAAGGTCTCATCGATAAAGTACTCGTGATGTGCCGAGCGATTCTTGGAAATGAGCTTGCGCTCGCGCTTACTGGGCATCGCCGGCCTCCTTGGCGCCATCGGCGTTTGAGCCCGCAGCCTCGCGCTTTGCCTTGCGCTCGGCATTGAGCTCAGCATCGCTCTCGCGCACCAGTTTGATAATCGCCGCGCAGGCTTCCTCGCCCACCAAGTCGCGAGCACGCACCGTCAGGCGCGTCGCCTCCTGCTTGTCGCCGTCGCTTGCAGCATCGGTCGCGCACATAATCAGGCAGATGGCAATCTCGGCCGAAGGCGAGGTCGGCACGCCTTGCAACGCCAGCTCGCCCATCACGTGCTCGTCGCTCTCCTCGGCGGCATCCGGATAGGTAGTATGGATCTTGTTGAGCAGGCGCGTCGTATGCGCATCGTTGGGCGCCAGGCGCAGCGCCAGACGCGCGCAGCCCACGGCAGCCGAAACGTTCTCGGTCTCGGGCTCCAAGAAGTACTGACCTAGATTGGCGTAAGCGCGGGCGGCGCACTTGCCATCGCTTGCACGCTCCAGCACCGAGAACGAGAGCGATGCCCATTCCTGCTTGTCCTCGAGTGCGCGGAACAGCTCGGCCAGATCCAGGCGATAGTTGCAGTTCATGGGGTCCCAACGCACAGCCTGCATCAGGGCATTACGAGCGCTCACATAATCCTGCTGGCGAATGTAGGCAAACGCCATATCAGAGTACAGGCGGTCAAACGGCACCTCGACCTGCACGAGCTCGCGCGGATCCTTCTCCACGCGGCGATAGGCCAAGCGCTCAAACTTGCTATCGAAGCTAAAGTATTGACGCTTCTCCTCCGTCTTGCACTCAGCATCAATATACTCCTCGGCGAGCTCCACCAGACGCTCCAGCAGCGGCGTCGCCGTAGCCAGGTCGCCCTGCGCCAGATAGTTCTCGGCATACGTGATGTCTTGCAAGCTGATGGGCAGATCCATGGCTACTCCTCGATCTGAGCGAAACACGGCAGGCGCCGTATATACGGTCAATACACAAAACCCGGGTCTCTTACGAGGCCCGGGCGTTCAATTTTGGTAGCCCGTACCAGATTCGAACTGGTGATCTCCGCCTTGAGAGGGCGGCGTCCTAAACCGCTAGACGAACGGGCCATATGTAGCAAATGCAATGGCTGGGATGGAGGGAGTCGAACCCCCATTGACGGAACCAGAATCCGCTGTCCTGCCATTAGACGACATCCCAATGACTGCATCGCTGCGCTCGGCTGTGCCTTTGCGCAAGAAAGAAATATACGGGAAGTCTCGCCGTGACGCAAGCCCCAATTTTGACTTTTTTGAAATTCAGTCAAATTGGCCTAATTTAGTCCAACACGTGAAGGACCTGTGAAGCACCAGCGACACCTACGGCGTCAAAGCCCGTAAAACATCCCACATCTACCGCTGGTAGATTACAACAATGCAGCACTCACGGCTGATGGCACAATCGAACCGTCATCATTGCACGGATATCGAGGCGCCATGGACGAAGAGCTTGATTACCTATGGGAGACCCTGGGCCTCGAGATCACTGCTGACCTTTGGCCCGAACGGGACAAAATCCATCCCACACTGCGTCCCGCCATCACGGTGATGCAGGCAAAATACCGCCGAGCATCCTTTTTGATCATGCGGGTGTCATGGCACGCGGGACTCCCCGACCTTAAGCGAATCCAGGCAAGCCTCGTCGAGCTGTCCGGTATGCCGACCGTCATATCCGAGGCGCACCTGGAGCAGCGCCAGCGCGAGCGACTGCAACAGCAGCGGATTCCCTTTATCTGCCCCGGCGTTCAGGCATATCTGCCCTTTATGGACGAGGAGTACTGGAGCGGCAAGCCCAACAAGCACGTAAAGGTCTACGATCCGCACGAATGGGCGCGGCTTGAGGATTAGCGCATATGCCCGCCAGCCGGGATAGTGCGCATGCCCGCCAACCGGAAAGCTCATCCCGGAATTTACGTCCAGAACGGGACGCGCTTTCCCCTAGAGGCCCCAAACGGAAACCGTATCCCAGATTTCGCGCTCAAACTGGGATACGGTTTCCGCTAGCCCCTTCAACCGGAAACTGCGTCCCGGAATCCGAGCTCAAAACGGGACGCACTTTCCGCAGCCACTACAGCAGCACCTCGGTCCAGGCCGCTTCCCTAAAGCCGGGAATCGCAAAGTCGTCGCCCACCAGCAGCGGACGCTTGACCAGCATGCCGTCGGTCGCCAGCAGCTCGTAGCACTCCCGATCCGTCATGCCCGCATCCAAACGCGCCTTCAGGCCCAGCTCTCGATATTTCATGCCCGACGAATTAAAGAAGCGCCGCACCGGCAGCCCCGAACGAGCAATCCAGGTCGCAAGCTCATCAGCCGCGGGATTGTCCAAAACGATATCGCGGTCGATATACTCTACCCCATGTTCGTCCAGCCATGCCTTGGCCTTCTTACAGGTCGAGCACTTGGGATATTCAACAAACAATACCGCCATGGGATTTCCTTTCTTAGAGAAAACAGGCGTCTGGAAAACTGCACATCGACGACCACTCGCGATTGCAGCCGTTATTGTAGTCAATGTCGAAGCATAGGCAGTCGCAATGTCTCGTCTTAAGGCTAGCGCCTCGCATGGGCGCCGATCGGCCGAGTCGCATGGCGCACCAACGCCGCTGCCAGCAATACCAACAGCATGGCGGTGACATAGCCCGCAGCATCGAATCCTAAATCGATAACGTCGAAATGCCTGCCGGGAACAAAAATCTTATGTACCTGATCGCCAACGGAGCAGGCGGCGCAAAAGAGCAATACGGGCACGCAACGGGAGCATACGCTCCACGGACGCCTGGAAAAGCAAACCACGACCACGGAGGCGAATAATCCGACGAAGAAAAACTCTACGGTATGGGCAACGCGACGGACGTTCGTGCCCACCCACATGCGAATGGAAGCAAGTCGGCCAGACCGGACATTCGAGGCAGCCGAATCGGTGCCCCCGGTCATTCCGTTCTCCGTCTGGGCTTCACCCGTGGCATCGGCAGCCTGAACGCCCGTAGCCTGACCCTCCACCACACGCGCGGTGGACTCGCTCAGCAACGACGTCTCCACCGCATTTTGCTCCGTCAGCACCCAGATGCCCACCAGCGTTGCAGCGAACAGAACGATCGCGGTCCATCCGATTATTTGTTTTACGCGCGCCAAGGGCCAACCTCCTTTTTTGAATATCAGCGAGTGTAGCCCCAAATGACATCGTCACCGTATCAAAATTTGAATCGCAACAGGAAGCGACAAAGCGACGCAAACCCCTACCCCGCCTCGCGCATCCAGCGATCGAACGTCCCCACGCACACGCCCAGGCACTTTGCTGCCTGGCTGCGGGTAATATCACCCGCCTCATAGCTATCGCGCACCAGCTCAAACTGAGGAGGGCACGGCTTGCGAGGTCGACCGAAACGGACCCCTCGCGCCCGCGCCGCTGCAATTCCCTCCGCTTGGCGCCGATGGATATTCTCGCGCTCTACCTGCGCCACGTAGCTCAGCAGTTGCAGCACAATATCGGCAATCAGGACGTTGGTCACATCCGGCGCGCCGCTGGCCCTGACGCGCGTGTCAAGCAATGGCATGTCCAACACCACAATGGCAACCCCGAGCTCCTTGGTAATGCGTCGCCATTCCTCAAGAATCTCGGAGTAATTACGGCCAAGTCGGTCGATAGAAAGCACCACCAGTACGTCCCCGTCTCCCAGGACGTGCAGCAGCTCGCGATAACGCGGTCGATCGAAGTCCTTGCCGCTCGCATGGTCGGCATAAATATTCGCCGAGCCCACGCCATAGGCGCCCAGCGCATCCAGCTGCCGATTAAGGTTCTGATCGCGCGAACTCACCCGCGCATAACCGTACACCGTCGCCATCTCATCCCCGCTTTCTTGTAAACCTGCAAAAAGGGACAGGTTTATTTTGGTAGGTTTTACCTCTCAAATAGCAGGTAAGCGGGCGGCCGAGCAGACGGCAAGGTAGCCACGATTCAAATGCGGAGGGCGGTCCCGAAAGGCCGCCCTCCGCTCCCCCACCATGAGTCGGGATTTGGCTAATGGATAAGCTTAAAGTCCAAGTGCCCACGCGTGGTATTGACGCGCGAGACCTCGATAATCACGCGCTGCCCCAGCTCGTAACGGGTGCCCGTGTCGGCACCCGTGAGCGTTAGCGCATCCTCGTCGAACTCGAACCACTCGTTGCCCAGGCTCTTGATCGAAACCAAGCCTTCGACCTGCGTCAGGTCCAAGCGCACAAAGAGGCCCATGCTGCTAACCCACGAGACGGTTCCGGCATAGCGCTCGCCTAGACGGTCCTCATAGTACTGGGCAATCTTGATCTTTTGCGTCGCATGGCTGGCGGCATCTGCCGCGCGCTCGGCATCGCTGCATGCGCGGCAGATCTGCGGCAGAATGCGCGGCAGCGACTCGCGTCCCTTGCCGATCAGCCGCGACGTACGGACCAAGGCGTCCTTGCCGCCGAGCTGCTCATAGGCCAACTGCAGCTTGAGTACGCGGTGCACCACCAGATCGGGGTAGCGACGGATGGGACTCGTAAAGTGGCAGTAGCACGGCGCGGCGAGCGCAAAGTGGCCCTCGTTGCGCGGCTTGTACAGCGCGCGCTGCATGCTGCGCAGAAGCAGCGTGTTGACGAGCGGTGCGTTTGCCGTACCGGCGGCAGCATCAACTGCAGCCTGCAGCTCATCGGGACTCCCCAGGGCAATACCGGCAGCACGGCGATCGTCGATGATGCCTAGCTGCGCCAGCGCAACGGCGGCACCGTGCAGGCTATCGGGGCTCGGATCCTCATGCACGCGATAGCAGGCCTCGATATCACGGTCTGCCAGCCACTCTGCAACGCACTCGTTGGCGAGCAGCATGGCTTCCTCGATAAGCGACGTGGCACACGAACGCTCACGCGCCACAATCTGCACGGGCACTCCGTCCTCATCCAATAGAGCGCGAATCTCGGCCGTGTCAAAATCGACTGAGCCGCGGGCGCGACGAATACGACGGCGAAGTTCGGCGAGTTCGTTGGCGGCGACAAGGAAATCGCCGAGGTCGACGTTGTAGCCGCGGGCGGCCTCCTCGCACGCAAGACCGCGCTCAAGCGCTTCCTCGCGCGAGGCCTCAGCAGCCGCAACATCCTCGGCCGCACCCTCCAGCACCGAATACTCAACCGCGCCGGCACGCACCAGCAGCGCCTCGGCGCCGTCATAGTCCATACGCACACGCGAGCGAATCACGCTGGGGTACGGATCGTAATGCCGCACGCGACCCTGCGCATCGAGCTCGATATCGACGGTAAACGCAAGGCGGTCCTCGTCAGGGCGAAGCGAGCACAGGTCACAGGACAGGCGTTCGGGCAGCATGGGAAGCACGCGATCGGCCAGATACACCGATGTCGTACGATGGCGAGCCTCAAGATCGATATGTCCGTCCCAAGCCACATAGTGTGAAACGTCGGCGATATGCACACCCAGCTTGTAGCCACCCTCGAGCGTGCGCTCCAGCGAAATGGCATCGTCAAAGTCGCGCGCGTCGACCGGGTCGATCGTGATGACAAAGCGGTCGCGCAGATCGCGGCGGAGCGGGTCCTTAAGCGCCGCGGACACATCGAGCGAAAGCCCCTCGGCCTCGTCCAGCGCGGCCTCGGGATAGCTATCGGTATAGCCGTAGCGCGCCATCACATATTGAACGCCCAAATCGGGCGCGTCATCTCCGCCAATGCGGCGTTCGATCGTCACAGCGCCCGATTCCAGGCGCGTCGGGTAGGTCAAAATGCGCGCGACAACAGCATCACCCGGGTGGACGCCCAGACGATCCGCCGAGGTATCCTCGGGCAGAATGAAGAAGTCGGCCTTCAGACGCGAATCGAGCGGCTCGATCACACCGAGCGGACCGGCGGTCTGGTACGTACCCACCACGCTTATGGCTGCGCGCTCAACCACGCCTTCGATCACGGCGCGCCGCTCACCGTGCGGGCTGTTCTTAATGCTCACGGCAACGGTATCGCCATCCATAATCTCGCGCTTGCCACGGCCCATGACCTTGTAGTCGCCATTCTCGGTTATGACATAGGCACTGTGCTCATGGAGCTGCACGCGCCCGGTCAGGCTCGGACGGCGTTCGCTGCGCACCGGCCCACGCTTATTGCGAGCTCCACGCTTATGCTTGTTATTGCGCCCCATGGCGCCTCCTAACTATCGATTGCGAACTCCAAAGAGTCTACCCAAATGATTCGCTTTCCTGCCGTCCCCTAGGGATCAAAAAACGGGCCGCCCCATAAGAGACGACCCGTTGGAAGGGATGAATTCCAGGCATGCCTACACGCGCAGGTAGCGGCGCATGGCGATGGCAGAACCAAAGAGACCGATAATCACGCCGACCAGAATCAGCGCAGCATAGGTCACCAGGTAGTACTGCATCGGCAGGGCAAACGACATCCAGCCGATGCTCTCCTGCAGACGAGGAATCATCAGATTGCGCAACAACTCCAGAACGCCGATGGAAAGCAGCGAGCCCAAAATGGCCTGCAGTACGCCCTCAGTGATAAACGGGCCACGAATGAAGCCGTTGCTGGCGCCGACCAGACGCATAATCGCAATCTCACGACGACGCGCCGTAATGGACAGGCGAATCGTGTTGTTGATGAAGATGAATGCGATAAAGGTCAGAAGGCCAACAAGCACCACGGCGGCGATGCGGATGTAGTTGGTCACCTGGAACAGGCGGCTCACTTCCTCCTGGCCGTACAGCACGCTCGCGTTGACGTCGCCGTCATCCGCGATCTTCTGGAAATCGGCATCCTTCTTGAGCTTCTCTGCCGTGCTCTCGACCTTGGACGGATCGTCCATCTCAATAGCAAAGGAAGCCGGCAGCGGGTTCTGGCCATCGAGCGCGCTCATGGTGGCGTCGGCGTTGCCCGACATCTTGCTCGTATACTCGGCCAGCGCGTCATCCTTGTCCTTATAGGTCACGGACTTGACGTTATTCCACGTCTTAAGTTCGGCCTCAAAAGCCTGAACATCGGCCTGATCGGCATCATCACTAATGAACGCGTTGATGACAACCTGATCCTCGACGGTGCCGATCACGGAGTTCAGCATCGCGGAGCCCATGATGAACAGGCCGATGATAAACAGTGAAAGGAAAATCGTGATGACGGCGCCGAGCGAGGTAGTCCAGTTACGGAAGAAGTGGCTGATTGCCTCTTTGAAGGAGTAGCCCACGTTAGTTGGTGCCATAGTTGCCGTAACCTCCCCTCTCCTGGTCGCGGATAACGTGACCGCCCTCGAGGGCGATCACGCGACGGTGCATGCTATCGACCATCTCGCGGTCGTGCGTGGCGACGATCACGGTGGTGCCGGTGCGGTTAATACGCTCGAGCAGCTTCATGATGCCCAGCGAGATCGCCGGGTCGAGGTTGCCCGTCGGCTCGTCGCAGATCAGCAGCGGCGGACGGTTGACCATAGCGCGGGCGACGGCAACGCGCTGCTGCTCGCCACCGGAAAGCTGGTCGGGTAGCGAGTCCATCTGATCGGCCAGACCGACCAGACGCAGCACCTCGGGCACCTGGCTGCGAATGACGCCCTTGGGCTTGCCGATGCACTGCAGGGCAAACGCCACGTTTTCGTAGGCGGTCTTTTGCGGCAGAAGCTTAAAGTCCTGGAACACGGCGCCAATCTGGCGGCGCAGGAACGGAACCTTGCGGTTCTTGATCTTCATGAGGTCCTGACCGGCAACCAGGATGCGGCCGCTCGTCGGCTTGACGTCGCGGTTGAGCGTCGACAGCAGCGTGGTCTTACCCGAACCGGAGTGACCGACCAGGAAGACGAACTCGCCCGGATAGATCTCGATGTTGATGTCGTCGAGTGCAGGCTTGTTGGGCTGTGCCGGATAGATCTTGGTGACATGCTCCATAAGGATAACGGGCTCGACACCGGCCTGCTTGGCCATCTTCTTGCGGCTGGCCTGCGGATCGATGGGCGCAAACACCGACGTAAAATCGGGGTTGTTGAGCGCGTTATCGAGGCTTGCAACCTCGGCGGCCTGATCGCTCTCGACCACCGGGGCAGCAGGCTGCGTGGGGTCGGGAATAGCGGCAAAGAGACCGGACTGCGCAGGCTGAGGAGCCGGCGCCGCAGGGGCCAAGGGGTCGGGAATGCCGGCCATGGTAGGCTGCGGCGTGGCGGCACCAGCCCGAGGCTGCTCCACGCGAGCGGTCACGGCCTGAACGGGCTCAAAACCCGCCGTGCCGGAAAGCGCGACATCGCTGGTTGGATTGTAGGCAAAGGGATCGGATGCCGGCTGTGCCTGATCTGCCGGCTGAGCGGGGGCCTGAGCAACAGGCTGGCCCTCTGAATCCGGAGTGGCGAAACGACTGCCCTGGACGCCTGCCTGCGTCTTGGGGGCATCATCGCCCGCACCGGAGGTACGGAAGTGGTTACCCACTGGTGCTCCTTATCGTCGTGCGTTTAAACTACATGAGCGCTTAATATTTTAGCAGCATTAGCTTTGCTGCACATAAGAAGCATGGCCGTGTTTGGGTCCCTCCGGCCGGACACAGGGTTACTTTCCAAATCGTCCTCGGACATGTCGGAGCCTCCGCTGCGCACTACGTGCGGCGGGGGCTCCTCCGTCCTGCGGAAAGATTTGGAGAGTAACCCTGTACCCGGCCTGCGGTAACTAAGGAGTCGCTGCGTTTATCTTGAAGTGCTGCATATACAAAGTTGGAAGGGTCTGAATTGCACTTTGCCGATATATGCCCTTTTCCCTGATGGGACCGTGCTTGAGGGGCGTCTTCATGAGTTGCGGTGAAATAGGGACTGTTTTACCAGTTAAAAGGTCTAATCAGTCCCTATT
>UQEO01000041.1 GCA_900540095.1 uncultured Collinsella sp. | reverse complement strand
CGGGTGGTTTCTGATGCGGCGCGCTGCGCGCCCCGCACAGGCTAAAGCCCGTAAATCAAAAAGAGCCGGTCGAGCAAACGCTCGACCGGCTCACAAACTTTCCCCCAGCCCTTTATCATCCGCGCTGGAGAAAAGCCAACAAGGATACCGCAGGGCCCGCCCCGGAAGCCCTTTCTCCCGAACGATCCCGCAGCGCGAAGCGCGAGGACCAGTGAGGGAGAAAGGGCGTGGGGCGGGCCCGGACAGGTTAACTTACTCCTTCTCGACCGCGCGCATGATCGCCTTGTAGATCTCCATCAGCGGGATGATCAGGAAGGCCAGACCCAGCGCGGCAAGAACGCCCTTGAGCTCAAGCGTCACAGGGCCAAAGAACATCTCGGCAAGCGTCGGCTGCACGGTCACGATCACCGTCAGCACCAGTGCCAGCGCGGCAGAAGCCCACAGCCACTTGTTCTGCTTCTTCATGGTGAACAGCGACGCACGACGGCTGCGCATATTGAAGCAGTGGAAAATCTCGACCATGTTGAGCGTGATGAACGCCATCATCACGCCTTCCTCGTCGGCATTGCCGGCGATCATATCGGCGATGTGGATGTAGCCCATGTCAAAGTACACGCCCACAAAGAAGCTCGCCAGCACCAGCACGGTGATGATCAGGCCCTGGACCACGCAGTCCAGACCCATATGTCCGGCAAAGACGCCGTCCTTGGCGTTGCGCGGCTTGCGCTTCATGATGTCGCCCTCGGCATCCTCCATACCCAGCGCGAGCGCGGGGAAGCAGTCGGTGACCAGGTTCACCCACAGCAGCTGCACCGGCTGGAAGATGGTAAAGCCGATGAGCGTGGCGATAAACACCGAGAAGACCTCGGCAAGGTTGGCCGAAAGCAGGAACTGGATGACCTTGCGGATGTTGTCGTAGATGCGACGGCCCTCTTCGCAGGCACCGATGATGGTGGCGAAGTTGTCGTCGGCAAGTACCATGTCGGCGACGTTCTTGGTGACGTCGGTACCAGTAATGCCCATTCCAACGCCGATGTCGGCGCGTTTGATGGACGGGGCGTCGTTGACGCCGTCGCCCGTCATGGCCACGATCTGGTCGCGCGACTTCCAGGCCTCGACGATACGCGTCTTGTGCTCGGGCTGGACGCGGGCGTACACGCCGTAGTCCTCGATGTGCGCGTCGAGTTCCTCGTCGCTCATGCGATCGAGGTCGGCACCGGTGATGGCATGGCTGCGATCGGTGACGATGCCCAGCTGCTTGGCGATAGCCACAGCGGTGTCGATGTGGTCGCCCGTGATCATGACGGTGCGGATACCGGCGTCGTGCGCCTCGCGGATGGCGTCGGCGACCTCGGGGCGGACCGGGTCAATCATGCCGGACAGGCCGCAGAAGACCAGGTCATGCTCGAGCGCGGCGGGGCTGCAGTCGGCCGGGACCTCGGTGTAGGTGCGGCTCGCCAGCGCCAGCACGCGCAGGGCCTCGTCGGCCATGGCCTTGTTGGCGGCCACGAGCTCGGCACGACGCTCCTCGGTCAGGGGGACGACCTTATCGCCCTCGTAGATATGGGTGCACAGGCCGATCACCACGTCGGGCGCGCCCTTGGTGTACTGCTCGTACTCGCCGTCCAGGGTCTCGACGACCACGGACATCATCTTGCGGCCCGAGTCGAACGGGGCCTCGCCCACGCGCGGGTGCTCGGCAGTCAGGCCAGTGAGGCCCGCCTTGCCGGCGTCGTTGACGAGCGCGCACTCAGTCGGCTCGCCCACGGCCTCGCCCAGCTCCTCGTCCCACTGGGCATCGGAGCACAGAGCCATGCCGGCCAGGAACTTCTCCTTGGGCGCAGCGAGCTCGTGCTTGACGACGGTCATCTTGTTCTGGGTAAGCGTGCCGGTCTTGTCCGAGCAGATGGTCTGCGTGCAGCCGAGTGTCTCGACAGCAGAAAGTTTGCGGATGATCGCCTGGCGCTTGGCCATCTTGGTCACGCCGAGCGAAAGGACGATAGTCACGACGGCGACCAAGCCCTCGGGGATGGCGGCGACGGCGAGCGAGACGGCGACCATAAAGGTGTCGAGCAGGGCAGTTGGGTCGGTAAGGACGTTGCCCACGCCGTGGCGGACGATGTCGACGCCAAAGATCACGACGCAGATGACGATGACCATAATGGTAAGGATGCGGCTGAGCTCGGCGAGCTTCACCTGCAGCGGCGTGAGCTCTTCCTTGGCCTCGGCCAGGGCGCCGGCGATCTTACCCATCTCGGTGTTCATGCCGGTGCCGACCACGACGGCGCGGCCGCGGCCGTATACCACGGTGGAACCCATGTAACACATGTTCTTGCGGTCGCCGAGCGGCACGTCGTCGGTGCCGGCGGCGAGCTCAATCACGTTGGCATGCTTCTCGACGGGCACGGACTCGCCGGTAAGGGCGGCCTCCTCGATCTTCATCGTGGCGCTCTCGAGCACGCGGCAGTCGGCCGGGACGGAGTCGCCCGCCTCGAGCATGATCACGTCACCGGGCACGAGCTCGGCGCTCGGCAGGTGCACGAGCTTGCCGTCGCGCAGCACCTTGGACTGCGCCGCGCTCATCTCCTGCAGGGCCTCGAGAGCCTCCTCGCTTTTAGCCTCCTGGACCACGCCCAGCACCGAGTTGACGATAACGACGAACATGATGATGGCGACATCGGCAAAGTCCGCCTCGCCCTTGACCATGCCCGTGAGCGCGCTGATGACGGCGGCAACGATCAGCATGATGACCATGGGGTCGGCCATCTGCTCAAAGAAGCGCTTCCACAGCGGCGTCTTCTCGGCTTCCTCGAGCTTGTTAGGGCCTGTCTTAGCGAGGCGCGACGACGCCTCGTCGTCGCTCAGGCCGAGGTTCTCATCGACACCTTGGTCGCTGAGCACCTCCGCCGCGGCGGACAGGTATTCCTTTTGCATATAGAGTCCCCTCCTGGGATTCGGGCCACTCAGCAGATTGATGCCCGATCATAATTCCCAGGAGAAGGGCAAGGGCTCATCAAGGCTGCCGTGCTGAGCGGCAGTTGATAGTGGAGCTATGGTACCCCAAAGCAACGCGTCTAGCCAAAACAATCCATTTGGAAATATGGTCCATAAGCAACGGTGCAGACCGTGTGATGCTCAATACTGATAAAACGTTTTTTCTTCGGCGCATCATCAAATTGAAATATCGCCCAGATAGCAGCGGTTAGAACGGTTGGTAAAGTTTTTGCATATACCGTTTTTCCGCAAAAAATGAACTTCTAATTCGGCATACGGTCGATTTTTTGGGGTATTCGGACGCCATTTCGTTATAATCAACTCGGTTTTATTTCTTATGGTTTATCTATCAGCGCAAGACGATGTCAGATGGAGGTCTGAATGTACAAGCGCACCAAGATTGTATGCACCATGGGTCCCGCCTGCGATAGCGACGAGACCATCCGCGAGATGATCAAGGCGGGCATGAACGTCGCCCGTTTTAACTTCTCGCACGGCTCCTACGACGAGCACCACGGTCGCATCGAGCGCGTCCGTCGTATTTCCAAGGAGCTCGGTATGCCCGTCGGCATCCTGCTCGACACCAAGGGCCCCGAGGTCCGCACCGGCCTTCTGGTCGACGGCAAGAAGGTTGCCGTCAAGACCGGCGACAAGATCGTCGTCACCGCTCAGCCCACGACCGAGGATTTCCACGGCACCTCTGAGCACATCTCCCTCGACTACCTGGCTCTGCCCTCCGAGGTCGAGAAGGGCTCCCTCATCCTGATCGATGACGGCCTGGTTGCCCTCGAGGTCGAGTCCGTCGACGGCCAGGACATGACCTGCGTCGTTAAGAACGACGGCCTGATCGGCGAGCGCAAGGGCGTCAACATGCCCAACGTCAACATCTCGCTGCCCGCCATCACCGAGCGCGATCGTCAGGACATCCTCTTTGGCCTGACCGAGAACATCGACTACATCGCCGCTTCCTTCATCCGCGACGGCGAGTCCGTCCGCGGCATCCGCGAGCTTTGCCGCGAGAACGGCGGCGAGCACGTGACGATCTTCCCGAAGATCGAGTGCGCCCTGGGCGTCGAGAACTTCGACGAGATCCTCGAGGCTTCCGACGGCATCATGGTCGCCCGTGGCGACCTGGGCATCGAGATCAAGCCCGAGCTCGTTCCGCACATCCAGAAGGAGATCATCGCCAAGTGCAACGCGGCCTACAAGCCCGTTATCACCGCTACGCAGATGCTCGACTCCATGCAGCAGAACCCGCGCCCGACGCGCGCCGAGGTTGCCGACGTTGCTAACGCCATCTACGACGGCACCGACGCCGTTATGCTCTCTGGCGAGTCCGCTGCCGGTAAGTACCCGGTCGAGGCCGTCAAGATGCAGGCCAGCATTGCTCTCGAGACCGAGAAGTACCTCCCGGCCCACGCTCCGCTCGAGGTTCCGGCCGACGCTCATGGCACCCGCGTCGTCAACAACGTTGTGGGTATGTCCGCTGTGAACATGGCCACCACCGTTGGCGCCAAGTGCATCACCGTGCCGACGACCACCGGTCGTACCGCTCGCCTGATTTCGCACTTCCGTCCCAACATGCCGATCTGCGCGTTCTCCCGCCACGAGTGGGCCGTCCAGCAGATGATCATGTACTGGGGCGTTATCCCGCATCAGGCCGAGATTACCCAGGGCACCGTCAACGGCACGATCGTCAAGGCGATCGAGACCGCTAAGGAGCTCGGCTACGTCGAGGCCGGCGACCTGACCGTCGCTACCGCCGGCGATCCCCGCATGAGCGTCCAGCTCGAGGACAAGGTCTCCTCGACCAACGTCGCTTACGTCGCTCAGGTGCGCTAAAACGCACTTGCAAGCATACTTGCATTGCAAAGGGCCCGGAAGGCGAAGCCTTCCGGGCCCTTTTTCTGTGCCAATGCCGCCGCACGGCAAAACACGCACTCATTTCTTTACCAAAAGCGCGAAATCCACCCTTCGAGGCCCAAAAAATAAAGCCCCAAGCGCTAAAAGTGTTCGCCCGGTGGCAAACCCACACCTCACACAGGGCTGATAAATCGTTTTAGCAAGAACCAAATCGACCTGGTTTTCGGAAGTATGCGGCAAATTCTGGAACCTCCGAGCACACCCTGTTTTTTCGCAACAAAATGCCTGATAAACTAGCCTCAAAAGCCAGGTCCGCTCATAGGGTTCAGATTTTGCCGCATACTTCCGGATTGACGCTGGCATCACTCGCTTCAAAGAGATGATTTCGGCCAGGAGGGCATTATGGACCTGACGCTTTGTGGGCAGTCCGCCTTTAACTACTACCGCATCCCGCCGCAGGTATTAGGCCTTTACCCCGCCATTAGCCTTGGCAATATGGATCGCAGATGTTGTGGCCTCGGAAGTCATGCAGTTGTAAAAGACCTGCTTCACGCACCACTTCACAGGCTTGTATTCACTCGGGCACAATCCGGGTCGCGAAGCCTGTTTAAATCGCACCTCCTGACCCAAGAACCACCTCCGGGGTCGTTTAGGCAGACTGAACATGGGTTTGATGTCACGTCACCGGAGTTCACGCTGCTCAGCCTTGCCACGCAGGTCTCACGCAACCAGTTACTCATGGCGTGCTACGAGATGTGCGGCTCCTTTGCAGTGTTTAAGCCCTGCGAGCGAACGCAACAACAACTCGATGAAGCTATTTCGCTTAAGTTCATTCCACCCAACTGCGGCTGGGAGCGAGTTAACGACACCAAGGGCAATGACACCAACTTGTGGAAGCGCACGCCGCTTCTTACCGCAACGGATATCGCCGCGTTCGCCAAGCAAGCCGCAGGCCTGCGCGGCGTCAAACAACTGCGCTGGGCGGCCGAGCACATGACGGGGCAGGCCGCCTCGCCCTTCGAAGTACAGACCTCCATGCTTATCTCGCTCCCCCGCGACGAGGGCGGCCAGGGCATCGAGATCGCCAACAACGCGCGCATCCCGCTCAGTGAAGCCGCACGTTCGCTGTATGACAAAACCTGCTGCTACGCCGATATCCTCATCGAAAGCGCCACCGACAGCATGGGCGTCATTCTGGAATGCCAAGGCCGCTCTGCCCACGACAGCGAAGCCGCGAGCCTCTCCGATGCCGAGCGCGCCACCGCACTCACAAGCATGGGCTACGACGTCATCCAAATTACCTATGACCAGATCAAGGAGAAGAAGAGCTTCGACCACATAGCCGAGCTCATCCATAAAAAGGCCGGGCTTCCCCACATCCCAAAGACCAAACAGGAGCGCATTGCCGAAGATACCTTACGGCAAGAGCTACTTGTCGATTGGGTTGAGCTATTCACTGCCGGGCCGGCCAGCTAGCAGCTAGCAATCAGGGGCAGCGCAGGCACATCGGGCGATTCGACACGGGCGGCAAAACCCGCCTCGGTCAGCTCGATGACCTCGGTAAACGTTGCGTCGAAGAATTCCTCGGTTAGCAGGCGGTATGGCGGATGGTCGGGATCGCCGGGGTTTTCGCGTACAATCTCGTGCATGACGCCGATGGTCTTGAGCACATACTCCTTATGGATGGGATACTGCCCAAAACGCGTCGCCGCAGTATACAGGCGATCGGTCGCGCGCGGAATCGAAACAATGCCGAGCGTCTTGCCGAACCAGTCAAAGTCGCCTTGCTTTTTAATGCGGAACTCCTCGCACGGCTTGCCGCTGTGCGCCTCCAGGTACTGATTCACGCGCGTATTCCACACGGTATCGGCCACCAGATGCGACCAGACACCCAGTGTCAAATCGAGCAACGACTGCGCCACATCTTCGGACGCAAGCGAGAACTCACGAGCGCCGGGACCGACAACCGGCTCAGCATCCCTGTAGCGCTGGGGATAGTGCACGCGATTCAGTCGCTCGCGCTCCTCGATAATCGAGGTCGCCGCGGCTGGCGCACCGGTGGGCGAACTTTTAAGCAACGGTGCCACATAGGTATCCCAGAACTCGTGCTCACGCGGCTTAGGGATAGGCTCGGGCTTGGCAAAGTGCGTAATGCGGTACGGGATGGGATCGGCGATGCCAGGGACCATATAGCCCACGAAAATATCCGGAACCACGCAGCCAAACAAAAAGGCATTGCGGTCGCGCACGCTCTTGGCAAGCGCACCGGTGCGCTCCAGCAAACGCTCCGTCTGAGCGATATGAATGTTCCAGCTTGGCATAGCCACCCCCATAAAAAACCTGGATAACTATACCATCACGGCAAAGCCGCGCGGGCGGCTACGCACGCTCTACGCAGCAACTAGTCCGTAGCACCGCTTTCGGTTCCATACGACGGCGAAGGCGCCTCGACCACATGGTGATATCGATCGATATAGATTGCACGGGCACCCAGGCGTCGCACCAAATCCTGGTGATGTGTGCTCATCAAGACCGTCTTACCCGCCGCGACGTAGGCCAGCAAGAAGTTGACCACGATGTCGCATGAATCCTCGTCGAGCCCATTAGTAGGTTCGTCGAGAACCAAGATATCGGGGTTCATCGATACGACTGCCGCCAGCGCCACACGCTTCTTTTGCCCACCCGAAAGCTGATAGGGCGAGGCATCGACCAGGTCGGCAACTTGAAACAGTTCTATGGCATCGTGCACGCGACGCTCGAGCTCGTCTGCCGGCAGCCCCATTTGAGCCGGGCCAAACGCGACCTCCTCGCCCACCGTGGCGCAAAAGAGCTGCGCATCGGCATTCTGGAACACAAAGCCCACGCGCTGATGGAACCGCTGGGCCGTCGCGGAATCCTTGAGATATGCCGCATCGACCGCATGCCCGTCAAACAGATACGCACCCGCGTCCACAAGTTCAAGGCCGTTGATAAGGCGCATGATCGTCGTCTTGCCGCAGCCGTTGGGACCGAGCAGAGCAACGAGCTCCCCACGGTTCACCTGCAATGAAATGCCGTCGATCACCGTATGACCCGCATAGGAAAACAGCACGTCGCGAAACTCGATGATCGGCGTGACCTCGGTGCCGGCAGCACCGCTCGCACCCATCGCGTTATTCGTATCGTTTGCCAAAACGTCGCCCTTCCCTACTCACATCGACGGTTCGACCGTCCGCGCTACAGCACCGCGCACAACACGGCGAGCAACGCAACGCCGGCCGCGTAAACCGCATCGCGCCAGCCAAAGCCGCTCCGTGCAGGCGCCGGATACACGCCGGCGAAGCCGCGGCACAGCATGGCCTCGTCCATCGCGCGGCTGCATTCCATCGCCTTGATAAACGTCATGCCCATGATACCCGCCAGCGAGTCGGTACGCGAAAAACCCGCGGGCGCGGAACCGACGCTGCGCAGCATGACCGATTCGCACAGATCGTGCGCCGTGCGTCCCAGCACCTCGATATGCTTGAGTGCCATATCAAACGTAAAGATAACCTCGTCGGGCAGGTGCAGCATTTTGAGCGCCGCCGACATGCGGCTCCAGGTAAGCGTCCACGAAACACCCAGCACCAGCGACACATTAATAAACGTCTTGAGCGCGATCTTGAGCATGGCGCCCGTGGCAGACGCGCCCAGCAGCAGGGCAGGCAGTGCCAGAACCACGGCAAGCCCCGTGGCGCCGAGCGCCGGTACAAAGGTCGCACGCAGCCCGCGTGCGGGGCGCACCGCGACCAGCACCAACGCGATTGCCGCCATCAGCATCAGGTACAGCGGACTCTGCGTCAGGCACACGCACAGGACGCAGACGAACATCCCCACCAGGCGCACCGGAGCCGAAACGCAAGAAAGGGCGCGATCGACCATCGACCCGCCCTCGTGCGCGCCTCCACCCAGGCGAACCCGCTCAAGCAGGCTCGCCAGGTGCAGGACATTCTTTTGCATCACACGATGCCGAGCCCCCGCGGGCTCGTAACGCTGCTCGGTCGCAAGCCAGCTAGGCAGCTCGGCTATTGCCATGAGCACCGCTTTCCTTGACCGTCAGCGAGATCAGGCGGAATGCGATGGTGAGCACCGCCACGCCAATCACGCCGGACAGGATATACATGGCAGCCTGGCCGGCAAAGCCAAGGCCTTGCTCCTCGGAATAGGCCTGCAGGTAATCGCCCGTGGGCAGCGCATCGGCAAAGGTCGGAGTATCGAGACCGACCGAAGCCTGCAGGCTGTCGTCACCAGCCTCCTGAACGGCGGTCGCGGCGCCCTCGGCGTCCCACTCACCCCAAGCGTCACCCGTGGCCAGCAGGCCCAGCGGCGTGGCCACGACAAGCACGGCAACCAAGATGAGCGTGGGGACCAGCGAGGTCTTCTTGGCAGCAGCGCCCTCGGCAGCAAGCTGGCCATCGACGGCCTCGGGCCCGACGATAATGCTCGGCGCCGTCTTCTTAATGAAACCGTAGATGGCGGCCGTCGCCACGCCCTCGATCACGCCGGCAACCAACATATGCGGGATCAACATGGCCGGAATAGCCACGGACAGCGGGAAGGGGCAGTACAGCGGCGCGCCCGAAGCGTTGGTAAAGAGCATCGGCTGAATACCAAACTCGATTGCCGCGCACAGGGCCGCCAGGCACAGGCCGACCCAACCGCTCACGATGGCAGAAATCGAGGTGCCCCAGCTCTTGTCGTGCAAACGGCTGTTGAGCGCACGGAACACGACAGCAGCGGCAAACGGCAGCACGAAGGCCATGTTAAAGCAGTTGGCGCCAAAGGACAGGACGCCGCCGTCGCCAAACAGCAGCGCCTGCAGCGCCAGCGCGACCGAAACCGCGATGGCAGCGGCCTCGGGACCCAGCAGCAGCGCGATGAGCGCGCCGCCGACGGCGTGGCCTGTGGTGCCGCCAGGCAGCGGCACGTTGAACATCATGAGCAGGAAGGAGAACGCGGCGCAGATGCCCAGGAACGCCATGTGCTCGCGATCGAGCGTGGCGCGCACCTTTTTGATGCAGTGGATCCAAACGGGCACCATCGCCACCGCCATAACGGCATCGGTCTGCGGGGACAGATAATTATCTGGAATGTGCATGTACGCCTCCCGGTTATCGGCGCACGGAATTGCAACGCCGCTTGAATCACCTTTCCAGTGTTACGTAATGTCAGATTCGTAACACGCCGCGGGCTATCATAGCAAAACGGCGCACTGCCGACAAAGCAGCACGCCGTTATGTAATGCGCGTGTCATATATGCAGGCTCAACGGTGCCTTATACCGAAAACAGCAGTCACGTAAGACTCGGCGGCAGCCGACGCTGGCCTATATCCGGCGCAGGACCTAGCCGCGGACCTCGCCGTTTACGCCCTTGCACACCTTGGTAACGATCTTCTGGTGCGCCTTTTCGACCTCTTCGCTGGTAAGCGTGTGGTCGTCGGAGCGATACGTAAGCGCAAAGGCCATGGACTTCTTGCCCGCTCCGACGCGGATGGGATCGCGGTAGACGTCGAACAGACGCACGCCCTCGAGAAGCTTGCCTCCGGCGCTGGTAATACGGCGCTCAAGATCCTCGCAGGTCACAGTGTTGTCGACTACGATAGCCAGATCGTGCTCAACGGCCGGGTACTGCGAGAACTCACGGTAGTTCTCCTGGTTGCGGGCGCCCTTGATCAGCTTGTCCAGGTCGAGCTCAAAGGCAACGACAACCTCGTCAATGCCCATAGCCTCGCGCGCCTCGGGGTGAATCTCGCCAACCCAGCCCAGCACGGTACCGCCGGACAGAACCTCGGCGGCGCGACCCGGCTGCAAGAAGGCATAGCCCTCGCCCTCGACGGGACGGAAGCGAACCTTCTCGATGCGCAGCTGAGCAAGCAGCTCCTCGACAATGCCCTTGCCAAAGAAGAAGCGCAGCTTGCGGTACTTCATGTTCCAGGACCGCTCGCTCCACTGGCCCGAGAGCACACCCGCCACGGACTTGGTCTCCTTGGGCAGGCTGGCGTTCTCGCGACCGTGGAACAGGCTGCCGACCTCGTACAGGTGCACGTTGGGCGTACCGTGCGCCTCGTTGTAGGCCACGGACTGCAGCAGGCCCGGCAGCAGCGAACGACGCATCTCGGTCTGCTCGGCGACCAGCGGGTTCATGAGAACCACGGGGCAGCCGCGGCCCTCGGTGGACATGCCAATCTTCTCCAGGTCGCCCGGGGCGGCAAAGCCAAAGGTCGTGGTCTCGTTGAGGCCACAGGCGCGCAGGATCTCGCCAACCTTGCGGGTAAGCTTCTGCTCGCGCGTCAGACCGCCGATGTGGTTCTTGGCAGCCGGAATGGTCGCCGTGACGCGACCCATGCCCCACAGGCGCAGAACCTCCTCGATCAGGTCGATCTCACGCGGCAGGTCGGGACGGAAGCTCGGCGGCGTGACCATAAAGTCCTCGCCGTCGCGCTCGACGGTGCAGCCCAGGCGGGTGAGCGAGCGCTCGATAAAGTCGGGCTCGATGTCGGCACCGCAGATGGCGTGCACGCGGGCCAGGCGCAGCTTAATGCTGTCGATGGTCTTGGGCGCGGGGAAAACGTCGACATAGCCGGGAGCAACCTCGCCGCCGGCGATCTCCTCGATCAGCGCGCAGGTAACGTTGGCGACATCCACGCAGCCGGTCTCGTCGACCTGGCGCTCAAAGCGAATGGAGGCGTCGGAGATCAGCGAAAGGTCGCGGCTGGTGTGCGAGGTGCGGCCGGCATTGAAGCAGGCGCTCTCGACCATCACGTCAACGGTATCGTCCTCGATCTCGGAATCCATGCCACCCATAACGCCGGCCAACGCCACGGGGCGCTCGCCGTCGGTGATGAGGCCCATGCCGGCGTCAAGCGTGCGCTCCTCGCCGTCGAGCGTCGTGAACTTCTCGTCCTGCTGGGCGGCGCGAACCACCACACGACGGTGGCCATCGCGCTCGGCAAAGGTGTCCAGGTCAAAGGCGTGCAGCGGCTGACCGGTGAGCATCATCACATAGTTGGTGATGTCGACGATGTTGTTGTGCGGGCGCACGCCCAAGGCGTTAAGGCGCTTGACCATCCAGTCGGGCGACGGGCCGACCTTGACGTTGCGCACGATGCGGGCAACGTAGCGGTCGCACAGGCCCTCGTCGGCAATCTCGACCGAAAGCTCGTCGTCGGTCGCGCGGCCGGTCTCGGCCTTGATGGCGGGCAGCTCAACGTGGAAATCGCGGTCGAAGATGGCGCCGGTCTCGCGGGCCATGCCGATCATGGACAGGCAATCGGGACGGTTGGGCGTGATCTCGCAGTCGAGCACGGTGTCGCTCGAGCCCACGTACTCGGCAAACGGCATGCCGCAGGGCGTATCCTCGGGCAGGATCATGATGCCGGAGTGGTCGCCGCCCAAGCCGAGCTCGCGCGCGGAGCAGTTCATGCCCATGGACACGACGCCGCGAAGCTTGCTCTTCTTGATCTTGACGTCGCCGGGCAGGACAGCGCCGATCATGGCCGTGACGATGTGGTCACCGGCCTCGAAGTTCTGCGCGCCGCAGACGATCTGCAGCGGAGCGGGGTTGCCGTCGGCGTCGAGGTTCTTGTCACCCACGTCGACCGAGCACACATACATGTGGTCGCTATCGGGGTGCGGGGTCTTGGTGAGCACCTGGGCGGTCACCACGTGGTCGAAGGACTCGCCCACGGTGTCGATCGCCTCGACCTCGGTGCCGGTACGGATATATTCGTCCGAAAGGGTCTTGGGATCCTCCGGAATATCGATCATGGTCTTGAGCCAGTCGTAAGAAACACGCATCTAGCTCTCCTTTCATACTGAAAGCCTGCGAAGAGATGCAGGTGAAAACTTCAACTTTGTGAACATTCCTTACAAAGCGAGGGTTGTCCAAGTGCGGCAGATCGGCCCGAAAGAGGAGCGCCGCGTACTTTGGTACGCAAGCGACGAATGAGCGCCGAGGTGCCGTGCTTGGGCAAGCCGCAGCCTAGAACTGATTCAAGAAACGCATATCGCCCGTCATGAGCGTTCTGAGGTCGGGCAGGTCGTAGCGCAGTGCCGCGACGCGCTCGGCGCCAATACCAAAGGCGAAGCCGGTGTACTTCTCGGGGTCGATGCCGCAGTTGATCAGGACGTTGGGGTCGACCATGCCGCAGCCCAGGATCTCGATCCAGCCGCTGTGCTTGCAGAAGTTGCAGCCCTTGCCGCCGCACACGTGGCAGCTCACGTCCACCTCGCAGGAAGGCTCGGTGAAGGGGAAGAAATGCGGGCGGTAGCGCGTCTTGCGGTCCTCGCCAAACATGCACTTAACAAAGTAGTCGAGCGTGCCCTTAAGATCGCCAAAGGTGATGCCCTCGTCGACGACCAGGCCCTCAATCTGGTTGAACTGCGGCAGGTGGCAGGCGTCGGCCGTATCGGGACGGTAGACGGTGCCCGGGCAGATCATGTAGATGGGCGGCTTCTGCGACTCCATGGTGTGGATCTGCACGCCCGAGGTCTGGGTGCGCAGCAGCACGTCGGACTCACCGTGAGCGTGAGCCTCAGGATGCGCGACGCTGCCGGGGTTGTTGTCGACCACATAGAACGTGTCGCGAGCCGAGCGGCTCGGGTGATCCATGGGCGCGTTGAGCGCGGTGAAGTTGTAGTAGGAGGTATCGACCATGGGGCCGGACTCGACGGTGTAGCCGATGCCGCAGAAGATGTCCTCGGCCTCCTCGATGATCTGCTTGATCAGGTGCTGGTGACCGATCTGCGGACGGATGCCCGGCAGCGTGATGTCGACGGCCTCGTGCTCGAGTGCGTGCTTGAGGGCGGCGGCCTTCATCTCGGTGGTGCGCTCGTCGAGCATGCCCTCGATCAGCTGGCGCATCTCGTTGGCGCGCTTGCCCATCACGGGACGATCCTCGGGGGCGAGCTTGCCCATCATGCGCATCAGGCCGGTGATGCGACCCTTGCGACCGAGCAGCTCAACGCGCGCAGCCTCGAGCTTGGCGGCGTCGTCGGCGCCTGCAACGAGCTCCTTGGCCTCTTCCTCGAGTTTGACCAGATCATCAATCAGACTCATGTCTTCCCTTTCGTCTCTCGCGCATTCGCTTGCCGGGGCGACCGATGCCGCCTAGCATTGCGAAAACGCGGCCCGGTTCGGTAACAAAAAACCGCCCTCGGGCATGTACATTGCCCAAGGACGGTTGAATTCCGCGGTACCACCTTGTTTGACCCGGCGGATGTCTGGCCCGCCGCGCCCACTCTTTGCCCCTTGTCGCGAGGCTCACGGCTTCCCTACTGGGGACATCGCCGCCGCTGGCCGCGCGCCCGTTGAGGTCGCTGCTCGGGAGTGAACGCTTGGCCCTTGCCACCGCAGGAAGGCTTGCAGCCCATGACCTTCCCTCTCTTGCCGGCGACGCGGCGGGCAAAAACCCTCTCCGTCAACGCATTGGGCTATAGGATAACACATTTCGCGAGCGCATCGCCGCGTTCCGTTTTGTTCGCGCTGGGTACAAGGCAGGTAGCTGTGCAAATTGGCCGCGCACCCGCCTGCGGCGCTCGGCCTGCGAGATTAAGGATACGGTATGGGAAAGAAACTCGATAAGAAGGCCCAGGCCGCCGTGGCAAAGGCTGCCAAGGGCGTCAAGGCTGCTAAAGTCGACAAGGCCGTCAAAAAGTTCCGCAAACTCGAGGGCAAGCTGTGGACTCGCGAGTACCTGCTCAAGATTGCCGAGTTCGATGGAGCGACGATTGCTCCTGCCAACGGTGCTGCCGCCCGTGCCGACGCCATGGGCATGCTTGCCGGCGAGCATCACAAACTCTTGACCAGCGAGAAGTCCGTTGAGCTCGTACGCTCGTTAGCGCGCGAGACGGTTGCAGGCGGACACGTAGACGACCCGCAGCTGCTCGACGAGATCCGCGTGCTCGGCCGCGACCAGCGCGAGGCAAGCGTCATTCCCACCGAGGAGGCCGAGGCCTGGACCAGGCTCACCTGCGAGGCCGATGCCGTGTGGCACAAGGCCAAGACGGCCAATGACTGGGTGAGCTTTGAGCCCTATGTGGATAGGATCATCGCCCAACTTAAGCATCAGGCCGAACTTATGGACCCCAAGCGCGACCCATACGATGTTTGGCTCGACCAGTACGAGCGCGGCCTTTCCGCCAAGAGCTTCGATGCGTTTTGCGATGAGGTCAAGGCGACGGTCGTGCCGCTCGTGCACGCCATCGGCGAGCGCGGCCAGCAGCCCGATGCCGACTTTTTGCACGCCCGCGTGCCCGAGGGCGCCCAGCGTGCCATGAGCTTCGACCTGATGAAGCTTGTCGGCCTGGACCTGGATGACACCACACTTGCCTTTACCGAGCATCCGTTTAGCGAGGGCTTCTCGGTGGGCGATGCGCGCATCGCGACGCACATCTACGAGAACGACTGTATCTCCAACGTCTACAGCATCATCCACGAGGCGGGACACGCCATGTACGAGCTGGGCGTCAATCCTGCCTATGCGCGCACCTGTCTTGAGGGTGGTACCTCCATGGGCATCCACGAGAGTCAGAGCCGCTTTTTCGAGAACACCGTGGGTCGCAGCCGCGCCTTTATGGGACCGCTGCTCGAGGTGCTACGCCGCCACGCACCCGAGGTCTACGGCGACGTCGACGAGGACACGCTCTACCACGCCGTGAACATCGCGCAGCCTTCGCTGATCCGCACCGAGGCCGACGAGCTCACCTATCCGCTGCACGTTATGGTGCGCTACGAGATCGAGCGCATGCTGTTTGCCGGCGAGGCCACGGCCAAGGACATCCCCGCGCTTTGGAACCGCTTCATGGATGAGTACCTGGGCATTCCCGTTCCCGACGACACGCACGGCTGCCTACAGGATACGCACTGGAGCGGCGGCTCGTTTGGCTACTTCCCCACGTATGCGCTGGGTAGCGCTTACGACGCCATGTTTGTGCCGGCCATGTGCCGCGACGGCGTCGACCTTACCGGCGCCTGTGCGAGCGGCGACCTGACACCCGTCCGCGCCTGGCTGGGCGAGCACATTTGGCAGTGGGGCCGCGCCAAGGACGCGCCGGAGCTCATAAAGGGCGCGTGCGGCATGTCGTTCGATGCCCGCTACTACTGCAGCTACCTGCAGGACAAGTTCACCACGCTGTACCAACTGTAAGGATTGACCAGCACGCCATCGCCAACCATGTTGACACCGATGTCTTGGCAACGTCAGCGAAAACGACCCTAAGCGAGCAAGGTGACGTGAAATGAAAGGGCGCTGACCTTCTGGTCGCGCCCTTGAAATTGA
>UQEO01000040.1 GCA_900540095.1 uncultured Collinsella sp. | reverse complement strand
CTGCGAAGCCATCTGGTGGGCAATCTGCCGTTCAGCTTCGACGGCATGACCAGAAGGTCAATGCCGCCTTGCTTCACGGCACCTTGCCTCACCAGCTGGCTTCTCGCTGACGTTGGGGGTACCTGTGGGGTTACCGCTGTTGTTGCGATGCTTTCTGGTTCGGTAAGCTGCTCCGATAACACGTTTGCTTGCTGAGCTTGTGTGCTTCGTTTTGGTGGTACCCGGCATTCTGCAGCTTTTCAATTGACGGCTCGCGTTTCTGTGAGGGGGCGCGGGCCGGTTTTCTATCAGCCCTATTGACTTGGCGGGCTGTCGTAAGAAAGGGAAGGCTCCTATGGAGTTTGTTCTTGATAACGGTTCTATCCGCGTAGCACTGAGCACGGCGGGCGGGTCGTTCACTTCTATTGCGGCCAACGGCCGTGAGTACCTGTGGCAGGGTGACCCGGCGGTCTGGTCGGGCCAGGCGCCCATTTGTTTCCCGATCTGCGGTGGCCTTCGTGACGGTCACGCAATGACCATGGGCGGCCGCGAGGTAAAGCTCGCCCGCCACGGCTTTGCGCGCAAGCAGGAGTGGAAGCTCGAGGAACAGACCGACAACATGGTTGCGCTGAGCTTAAGCTCTGCCGACCATGCCGAGTTGCTCGAGCAGTACCCGTATCCGTTTAAGATCGTTGCTCGTTACACGATCGATTCGGAAAAGGTGGCCGTGTCGTACGAGGTGACCAATGAGGGCACCGAGGACATGCCGTTCTTTGTGGGCGGTCACCCCGGCTTTAAGTGCCCGCTCGACGAGGGCGAGTCCTATGACGACTACGAGCTTCGTTTTGAGCAGCGTGAGGCCACCGACCTCTGCACTGCCGTTCCCTCGACGGGCCTGATTGATGTTGAGCATCGCAGCAAGAACCCCATGATCGGCCAGAACCTGCCGCTTACCCATGAACTCTTTGACTTCGCGGAGACCATCTTCGACGTGCTCGAGAGCCGCGTGGTTACGCTGACCAAGAAAACCGAGGACAAGGGCGTGCGCCTGACGTTCCCCGATATGCCGTACCTGATTGTGTGGAGCAAGCCCGAGGGCGACTTTGTGGCTGTTGAACCGTGGGGTGGTCTGTCCACCTGCTCCGACGAGGACGATATCCTGGAGCACAAGCGTGGCTGCCTGGTGGCCAAGCCGGGAGAGACTGTCACCCGCGGCTTTGAGATCGAGATCCTTTAACGAGTTATCGTATGTTTGGGGCGGGTCATGCCGCCCCGGAACAGGAGTTCAACATGATTCTGACCGTTACCATGAACCCGTCGATTGATACGCGCTATCAGCTCGACAAGCTGATCATCGACGATGTTAACCGTGTGACGCCCGAAAAGACCGCTGGCGGCAAGGGCCTCAACGTGAGCCGTGTGCTGCTGCAGTTGGGCGACGATGTGCTCGCGACCGGTCTGCTCGGCGGCCACATGGGTGCCTATATGGCCGAGCTTATGGATGCCGACGGCGTCAAGAACGACTTTGTGCCCATCGCCGGCGAGACGCGCATTTGCCTGAATATCCTGCACGAGGGCAATCAGACCGAGCTGCTGGAGAGCGGCCCGCAGATCGCCCCGGCCGAGCTCGAGGCCTTTACGGCCAAGTTCGCCGAGCTTGCAGCGAAGGCGGACGTTGTGACGCTTTCGGGCTCGCTGCCGCGTGGCGTCGATGCCGGCTACTATGCCGAGCTCGTCAGGATCGCCGAGGAGGCGGGCGCCAAGGTGCTGCTCGACACCTCGGGTGCATCGCTGGAGGCCGCGCTGGAGTCCGACGCAAAGCCCGAGCTCGTAAAGCCCAATCTGACCGAGATTAACGGCCTGCTGGGTACGTCCTTTACGACCGATGATGTCGATGCCCTGCGCGAGGCGCTTGCCGCCGATGACCGTTTTGCCGGTATCCCCTGGGTTGTCGTTTCGATGGGCGCTGCCGGTTCGGTGGGCTTCCATGAGGGCCGCGCGTTCCGCGCCAAGACGCCCGCGATTGCGGCTGTGAACGCGACGGGTTCCGGCGACTCGACCATCGCCGGCTTTGCGCATGCCATTGCTGCTGGTGCCGACGACGTCACGGTGCTCAAGACCGCCAATACCTGCGGCAAGCTCAACGCCATGGATCCCAAGACCGGCCACCTGGTCATGGACCGCTGGGATGAGATCTTCAACAACGTTGAAGTAACGGAGCTGTAGGGTTACGCGGTTTTACCAAACCGCGCAACGGCTCGACGCTGCGCGGGCCGCATTTGGACAATCTGACGTTCAACTTCAAGGGCGCGACCAGAAGGTCAGCGCCCTTTCGTTTCACGTCACCTTGTCTCAAATGCGGCCCGCTCGCTGCCGTTGCCAAAACATCGGCGTTGCCTTGCTTCGGGAATGCGGCAGATAGGGACGTTCCTTTTTTGCCGGCAGTTTGGGACACTCCTTACGGGGCACCCCCTCCACAGCGCCTATGCTAGCTTGTCGATTTGCCCAATCTCCCAGAGCGGAATGTTGACGAGCGTGCCTTCGTCTCTATATGCCGCTAACGATGTTCTCACGCAGCGCTCGAGCTTGAACTTCTCGCAGGCAATCCTCAGGCTCTTTGCTTTGAGATTCTCTGCCGCCTTGACCTCGAGCGGAAGCACGGTCCCCGCATGGTCGACGGCAAAGTCAGTCTCTGCATTGCCGGAGGAGGATGACCAATACGCGGGAGTTTTGCCTTGGAGCAAAAGCTCCTGTGCGACGTATTGCTCGGTCAGCGAGCCTTTGAACTCCGTAAAAACAGCGGGCCCGTTCAGAACAATGGCTGGCGAGAGGCCGGAGAGTGCTCCGAGGATGCCGGTGTCGATGCAGAACAGCTTGAAGCCCGAGAGATCCTCGTAGCTTGTGAGCGGTGCTCTTAGGGCGGAAACACGTGGTACCTTATGAACGATTCCATAGTCCATGAGCCACTGGAGGCTTTCCTCAAAATCGCGTGCGCGCGCCCCGGGGCGGAGCGCACCGTAGACGAACTTCTTGTTTTCCTTTGCGAGCTGGCCGGGAAGGGATTTCCAAACCAGCCTCATGCGCTCGACGATGCGGGCTGGCGCATGCTTGCCAAAATCGGATTCGTAAGCTTCGATGATTTGCTGCTGAAGCCTGCGGGCCTCGATGAAATCGTGGGAGGTGGCGAAAGCGGAGACAACTTCTGGCATGCCACCGACAACGAGGTATTCCTTGAGCAGGCGCTCGAGCTTTTCGGAAACGTTTGCCAGCAGGTCCATGTCTGCGGCAAGGATGGCATCTGCGAGCGGATCGCCATCGACGGCACGAACGAACTCGACAAACCCCATGGGGCGCATGGTAAGCTGGTCAATCTTGCCGACGGGGAACGACTCGTTTTCGCGTCGGAGCGCGAGTCCCATATAGGAGCCGGCTGCCACGATATGGTATTCCGGCGCCAGCTCGTTGAAGTATTTGAGCGAGGTGATGCCACGCGGTGCCTCTTGGATTTCGTCGAAGATGATGAGTGTGTCTGTCGGCGTTATGGTCTGGCCGCGCAGGAGCTCTATCTGGGAGATGATGCGTTTGGGGTCAAGGCTTCCGTCGAACAGCGAACGTGCGCCCGGTTCGAGCATAAAGTCAAAGCGGATGACGTTTTGATACTGCTGGCCTGCGAATTCGTTAAGAAGCCAGGTTTTTCCCGTCTGGCGGGCCCCCTTAAGCAGGAGGGGCTTGCGGTTTGCCCTAGATTTCCAAGCGATGAGTTCGTCCATTAGCTGTCGCTGCATACTGCCTCCTAACGATCATGGTTAGTATAAGACCGTTTTGGTCTTTCCATCGAAAAATGTGGGAGTAAACCACGTTGTTCCATCGAATAATGTGGGAGGTAACCACGTTTTTCCATCGAA
Organism: uncultured Collinsella sp.; assembly: GCA_900540095.1. GTDB lineage: Bacteria > Actinomycetota > Coriobacteriia > Coriobacteriales > Coriobacteriaceae > Collinsella. The sequence continues at coordinate 12,452 of UQEO01000040.1, read as the reverse complement.
TAATGTGGGGTTTAGGTCGGCACTTGGGGCGCTCCTTCTCTGCCGGCAGTTTGGAACACTCCTTGTTTTGATGCAAATTAGCTACCCTTGCATCAGAAAACGGCGCCCGCCGGCGATGTTGCCGGCGGGCGCCGCGGTCGTGTAGGCGCTATTTGTTAAGTGCGTGCGTTCGAGCTCGCGTGCTACAGCGAGTCGATAAAGCGCTGTTGGGCGGCGCGGCCGGCTTCGTCCCACTTAAAGACGCCGGCGTTGTCGAGCACGTGGCCAAACACCACGCCGACCTCCTCGTGCAGGATATCGATGGCGTTGTCGGCCGTAAGCTCGTTGGCGCGGCGGGCATAGACATCCTCGGCCCATGCGGCGTGGCTGCGGCATAGATCATCGCCCTCGAGTGCACCGGCAAGGTCGTAGCTGGCATCGGCCTTGGCCGCCAGCAAGTGCTCGCGGACAGCGCCAAGCTCGGGAACCAGGCGCGGCGGCAGAATTGCCAGGCCCATGACCTCGATCAGGCCGATGTTCTCCTTTTTAATGTGGTGGTACTCGGCATGCGGGTGGAATACGCCCAGCGGATGCTCGTCGGTCGTGATATTGCAGCGAAGCGCCAGGTAGGCCTCGTAGATTTCGCCGCCGGCGTTGCCGCGGGAGTCGACGCGGCGGATGACGGGCGTTACGGTGTTGTGCGCTACGCCGTCGGCTGTGTGTGCGATAACGCCCACGGACTCGTCGGTCCACTCGCGCCAGGCGAGGATAATCTTCTCGGCAGCATCGAGCAGCTGGGTGCGGTCGTGCGAGCGCAGTCGCAGCACCGAAAGCGGCCACTGCAACACGGTGCCGCTGACCTGGTCAAAGCCGGGCACGCTAAACTGCGAGACCTCGGCGGCATGCATCATGGGGAACTCGTGCGCGCCGCCCTGGAAGTGGTCGTGCGACAGAATCGAGCCGCCCACGATGGGCAGGTCGGCGTTGGAGCCAATAAAGTAGTGCGGGAACAGGTCCACAAAATCGAGCAGGCAGGTCAGCCCCTTGCGGTCGACGTGCATCGGGCGATGCTCGGAGCTCATAGCAATGCAGTGCTCGTTAAAGTATGCGTACGGGCTGTACTGGAAGCCCCAGCGCTCGTCGTTGAGCTGAATGGGGATAACGCGTAGGTTCTGGCGGGCGGGATGGGCGCCGCCGTCGGCTGCGGCGGAGCGTCCGGGATAGCCCTCGTTCTCGATGCACAGCTGGCAGGCGGGATACTTCTCGCCCGTGTTCTTTGCGGCGCCGGCTGCGGCAATGTCGCGCGGGTCCTTCTCGGGCTTCGACAGGTTGATGGTGATCTCCAGGTCGCCCCAGTTGGTGGGGGTGCGCCATTTGATGTTGCGCGCGATGGCGGCACGGCGCACGTAGCCGGCGTCGCAGCACAGACCGTAGAACCAGTCGGTCGCGGCGCGGGGCTCGTTGACGCCCATGCGGCCGTTGAACTCCTCGTTTACAACCGAAGGCCTCGGCATGAGCGCGCCCATGATGCGCATGGCGATGCGGTCGCGGCCCGACACCGTGTCTTCGGCAGCACCGTTGGCAACGGCGGCCTCGGAAAGCGCGGCGAGCGTGCCCTCCAGGTCAAAATCGGGCAGGGTATCGGGGTGCAAGAGCGAAATCTTCTCGGTCTTGAGCGCCCAGGCCATGTTGAGCGCGGGGCCCGTGGCGCCGATGCACTCCAGAATGGTGTTGTAGGCCCAGATGCGGTCGTCCTGTCCGATCATCGATCGGTGGATAGCGTACTCGATCAGGTTCTGCGCAGCCTCGCGCGCGTCGGTCATTACAGCCATGCCGCGTAAGCCCCCTTGTCAGAGATAGCGTAGTGACGGGCAGAGCCCTCGCCCAGCCAGCCGTTCATCTTGGTGATAAAGGTGTCGACCAGGTCGAGCGGCACGAAGGCCTGGATGGTGCCGCCAAAGCCGCCGCCGTGGATGCGGACGGCGCCGCGGCCGTCGAGCACGTGCTCGGCCAGCGCCAGGGCATACATCGAGGGCTGCTCGGAGCCCAGCTTGGCAACGACATTCTGCAGGTACATGGCAGAGCTGGCGCCGGACTCGCGCGTCAAGACCAGGAACTGGTCGATGTCGCCGGCGTTCAGGGCTGCCCAGCGCTTGTCGACCAGGCCGTTCTCGTACCAGTAGTGAACGGCGCGCAGGCAGGCGCGGTCGCCCAGCTTGGCGCGCAGCTCGGGGAGCTTGGCGTCAAAGTCGGCGACGTTTACCTCGCATAGGCGTGCCTTGCCAAACTCGGCGGCAACGTCCTGCATCTCGCGCGGAACGGCGGCATAGTCATCGGTGGCGGCCACGTGGTCGGCACCGACCTTAACGAGCACGAGCGCGTAGCCGTGATCCTCAAAGTTGAGCTCGAGCTTCTGGGTTTTAGGCTGAGCCTGGTCCTCAAAGTCCATGTAGGCAAGGCCGCCCAGGCACACGGCGGCCTGGTCCATCAGACCGCAGGGCTTGCCGTAATAGTTGTTCTCGGTGCGCTGGCTCATCTGGGCGAGCGCGACGGGCTCGATGGCGGGTGCGCCCCAGAGGGTTTCCATAGCACGACCGTACGCGGCCTCGACGGCGGCAGAGCTGGAAAGGCCGCCGCCCGAGGGGACAGAGCAGGTGAAGGCGAAATCGAAGCCCTGGGGCTCAACACCAAGCGCTGCGATTTCGTGGGCCATGCCGCGGACGAGGCTCGCGGACGTGCCCTTCTCGGACGCTTGAATATCCAGCGTGTCGAGCGTGATCTCAAAGGTGGGGTAGCCCTCGTCGGCGACGCGAATCTTGTTGGAGTCGGTTGCCACGGCGATGCCGTCAACGGCGACATCGAGCGAGCCGGCGATAACGTGGCCGCCCTCGTGATCGGTGTGGTTGCCGCTGATCTCGGAACGGCCGGGCGCGTGCACATAGAGAACCTGGCGGTCGCCGATGGGGCCAAATTCCTCCTCAAACAGCTTGGTGAGCGTGGCGAATGTCTTTTCGTCGGGGGTGGTCATGGGAGTCCTTTCCTTGGCGCGCCCGGGTGGGTTTTGCGTCGTTATGAGTACGTTAACAACTTAAAGCGGCATGAACCAAGTGTTCACGATACCGCACGTTACGGGCTATGTTAACGTACTCATAACACATCGCTTGTCACTTTTTGAGAATCTGGTAATCGGTAGAAATACAGCCGTGAACGGTACTGCCGTATGGACTTATAAAGCAGAAGAGATGCAGATAGAAAAAGTAGAGTACGTTAACATGCGTCCGACGATAGCGGGCCTCGGCGCGGGATGTATTTCTGCCCGGGCCGGCATTCACGCTATTCAGATCTCGCAAGGGTGAAGGTGATCCTGTGGCAAGGCGCCCGTCCAACGATACAGGTACGCGTCCGGTCTCCATGGCCGACGTCGCCCGCGCTGCTGGCGTTTCGCAGCAGACGGTTTCGCGCGTCGCCAACGGCTTGCCCAACGTTAACGAGCAGACGCGCCAGCGCGTGCAGGCTGCTATGCAAGAGCTCGGCTTTCGTCCGAGTTATGCCGGTCGCTCGCTGCGCGACGGCCGTTACCATTCGGTAGGCCTATGCATCAACGATGTCACCAAGTTTGGCAACCTCTCAATGATCGACGGCATCGCCAGCGCTGCTCGCGAGCATAATTGCGCCATCACGCTGGTCGAGATGTCCAAGACCGAGGAATTCTCGCTTGCCGAGGCCACGCGTCGTATGGCCGCATTGCCGGTGGACGGCATCATCATCGGCATGAGCCGCATGGCGCCCGATTTTGAGACGTTTGATCCACTGCCGGGCATTGGCACGGTCATCGTTACCATGTATGCGCACCCGCGGGTGACCACGGTCGATTCCGACCATTACGGCTGCTCGCTCTTGCTTATGAATCACCTGTTTGAGCTGGGACACGGGCAGATTCGCTATATTGGCGGCCCGTCGTTCTCGGTCGACGAGCAATTTCGTCGCGCCGGTTGGCAGGATGCGCTCGAGCGTAAACACATCGAGCCGGCAGAGCCGCTCGAGGGTGACTGGTCTGCCAACAGCGGTTACGAGGCCGGCAGATATCTGGCCGAGCACGACCGCACCATGACGGCGATTTACGCGGCAAACGATCAGATGGCAAATGGCGCGATTGCCGCGCTGCGTGATAGCGGCCTGCGCGTGCCCGAGGACGTGAGCGTGGTGGGCGTCGACGATTCGCTCGATGATTTTGTGGCACACAACGAGCTCACGACCGTGCGATTCGATTTACATCAGCGTGGACGCGAGGTATTCGAGCATGCGGTTCCCGAGGCGGGTACGGCGGGCAAAACCGTTGCCATTCGTATTCCCGGCCAGCTCATTATTCGACATAGCACGGCGATACCGCGCGCATAGTTTGTGCAGGTCAACGGCAGTATATTCCGCCTCAATTACAATCGGTAAGGATGCTGACGGATAGCCGTGGCTATGAAGACGAGTGTTATGATAGACGGGTTCTTTTGTCTATCTAGGAGGCTTTGCCTGATGGAGATCACCAAAGATATCCGCTACATCGGTGTCGACGATCACGACATTGACCTGTTCGAGGGCCAGTACGATGTGTCCGAGAACGGTATGGCATACAACAGCTACGTTATCTTGGGCGAAAAGATCGCTGTCGCCGATTCAGTCGACGGCGGTTTTGTTGACGAGTGGCTCGGCAACCTCGAGGCCGCGCTTGACGGCCGTACGCCCGACTACCTGGTCGTCCATCACATGGAGCCCGATCACTCCGCCGGCATCGCCGCCTTTATGGAGCGCTATCCCCAGGCACAGATTGTGGCCAGCATGGGCGCCTTCCGCATGATGGTCAACTACTTTGGTACCGACTACCCCGAGCGCAAGATGGTCGTCAAAGAGGGCGATGTGCTCGACCTGGGCGGCCACAGCCTGACCTTTATCGGCGCCCCCAACGTTCACTGGCCCGAGGTGATTTTCTCCTACGAGTCCACCGACAAGGTGCTCTTTAGTGCCGACGGCTTTGGCAAGTTTGGCGCCAACGACATCGAGGATCCCGAGGGCTGGGCTTGCGAGGCTCGCCGCTACTACTTTGGCATCGTCGGTAAGTTCGGCAAGTTCGTGCAGGCCGTCCTCAAGAAGGCCGCCGACCTGGACATCCAGATCATCTGCCCGCTCCACGGCCCCGTGCTGACCGAGAACCTGGGCTACTACCTCGACACCTATAACACCTGGTCGAGCTATCAGCCCGAGGACGAGGGCATCACGATTGCCTATGCGAGCGTGTATGGCCATCTGAAAGCTGCCGTTGAGGCGCTCGCATCTGCGCTCGAGGCCCGCGGCCAGAAGGTCTCCGTCTTTGACTTGGCTCGCGATGATATGGCCGAGGCCGTTGAGGACGCGTTCCGCTACGACCGCCTGGTGCTCGCCTCCATCACCTATCAGGGCGAGATCTTCCCGTTCATGAGCACCTTTATCCACACACTTGCCGAGCATGCCTACCAGAACCGTACCGTGGCGCTTGTCGAGTCCGGTTCCTGGGCGCCTGCAGCGGCCAAGATTATGACCAAGGAGCTCGAGGGCATGAAGGACATCACCCTGACGAAGAACAAAGTGACCGTCCTGGGTTCGCTCAACGACGCCTCGCGCGCTCAGATCGAGGCCCTCGCCGACGAGCTGTCCAAGTAGCGACACGTTCACTTTTGACGCTCAGCCATCACAACCACCACAAAGGGGACAGGCACCTTTGTGGTGGTTTTTGTTTAAGCGCCGGCGATGACGAGGGCTGGACGTGAGCTGTCAGTGGCCTCGGCGATCGAGGTGGCGACGGCATGGTCGGGGTCACGGTCCATCACGATGGAGTCGACATCGGCAAGCTCGGCAAAGCGGTACATGCCGCGTCCGTTAACCTTGCTGGCGTCCATGAGGGCGACGCTTTGATGGGCCGCGGTGATCATAGCCGTTTTGGTCTCGGCCATCTGGGGAAAGTCGGTCGTAAAGCCGCAGCTGGGGACAAAGGCGCCGGGGCACATGACGGCCAGATCGGCATGGACCATTTGGAGCGCCTGCATGGTGAGCGGTCCGTACAAATAACGATGGCCTTTGCGCAGCGCCCCGCCCAGCATGACGACATCGACCGAGGGCATGCTCTCGTCGATATAATCGGCGATGGTGATGTCGGCCGTGATAACGGTGATGCCGTCGCGCTGATCGAGGAGCCGGACGAACTCGAGCGCCGTGGTGCCCGAGTCGACGAGCAGCGTGTCGCCGTCATTGACGAGCTCGATGGCGCTTTGCGCGATGGCTTGCTTGGCGGCGACGTTGACATTGATGCGGCGATCCTGCGTGGAGACGGTCAGGCGTTTGTGGAGCGAGACGGCACCGCCGTGCGTGCGGCGCAGCTTGCCTGCTTCGGCGAGCGCGTCCAGGTCGGCGCGGGCGGTGACGGAGGACACGCCAAAGGTCTGGGCGATTTCTGCTACCTGCACCGAGGCATTATGATCGAGCATTTCCAAAATGGCGGTACGGCGTTCGTCGGCAAAGGCACGGTTGGTGGCTTGGGCCATGCTTGCTCCATTCTCGGCTAAATTTGCAGGAATTGTGTTGACTCTATTTTCGTTCATTTTCTTTTTGAGTAAGAAAACACCTTTCCATTACTTATCTTTTCTATAAAAGAAAGACGCTGAACGCCCGAAATTCAATATCGAACATGTCCACTCGGCTCATATTCCTTCCGTTTACTTTTCAAAAACGACTGTATTGACCTGCATGGGCTCAATATCTCGCGCGTGTAAAGCCGCTGAATTTCATACAATGAGCGCAGAAAAACGCAAGGTAAAACGCCTTGTGAACAACTACGCCCGATGTCCAGATGCGGGCGAGGGAGAGGAGCAAACGCTCATGGCACTTGTTACCACCGAAAAGATGCTCAAGGACGCTCAGGCCGGCCACTACGCTGTTGGCGCTTTCAACGTCGAGAACCTCGAGTTTGTTATGGCCGTTCTGGCCGCTGCCGAGGAGACCAAGTCCCCCGTCATCATGCAGACCACCCCGGGCACCATCAAGACCGCTGGTCTGGACTACTTCTACGGCATGGTCAAGGCTGCCGCCGAGCGCGCTTCCGTGCCCGTCGCTCTGCACCTTGATCACGGCGACGGCTATGACCGCTGCATGCAGGCTTTCCGCACGGGCTACACCTCTGTCATGATCGACGGCTCGCACGAGTCCTTCGAGGACAACATCGCCCTGACCAAGTCCGTCGCCGACGCTGGCCGCGCTATGGGCGTGCCCGTCGAGGCTGAGCTCGGTAAGGTTGGCGGCAAGGAGGACGACGGTCCCGCGGTTGAGGGCGAGAGCCCCTACACCGATCCTGCTGAGGCCAAGGAGTTCGTCGAGCGCACTGGCTGCACCTCGCTGGCTATCGGCGTTGGTACCAGCCACGGCGTGTACACGAGCGATCCGCACATCGAGCAGTCCGTGGTCAAGGCCATCCGCGATGCCGTCGACGTGCCGCTGGTCCTGCACGGCACCTCCGGTGTGCCCGATGAGCAGGTTGCCGAGGCTGTGAAGAACGGCATCTGCAAGGTTAACTACGCCACCGAGCTGCGTCAGGCCTACACCAAGGGCTTCATGGCCTACATGGCCGAGAACCCTGCCTGCTTCGATCCCAAGAAGCCGGCCAAGGAGGGCATGCGTGAGATCACCGAGCTGGTTAAGATCCGCATGACCAACCTCAACTCTGTGGGCAAAGCAGAGTAACAGCAAGGGTACTCTGATCCCACCGGATGGTTTGGGCGGGTCCCGTACTTAGTTTCCAAAACGTCCTCGCGCATGAAGGCCCCCGTTGTCTCGCTTCTTCGAAGCGTTGACAACGGGGGCCTTCGCGCTGCGGAATGATTTTGGAAACTAAGTACGGGACCCGCCCAAACCGTCCTGCTCAATCGCCCTTGTGGCGTTGGGGCTGAAGGGGTGGGGCGCGAGGGGCGCTTTGTTGATGAGGGGCTAGTATGCCCGGGCTTGGTTGGGGAAGGTTTTGTCTAGGGATGCTTGGAGCTTTTCGAAGGATGCTCGCAGGTTGAGTTCCTGGTCGGTTGAGCGTTTGGTTTTTGTGGTGGGGGAGTCGAGGAGGCCGTTTCTCTGTGTCGGGGGGAAGGAGAAAAGGTTTGCATGATTTAGGGATGGCTGCTGTGCTGCGTCGTTGGAAGAATGCATGCTTATGCGGCCTCCTCGATATCCACCAAAAGGTTGCGCACGGGGTGTGCTGCTAGGTCCCGTGCGTTGGCAGTATTATGCCGCGGCTGCTGCAAAGAAGCGCTAAAGAAAGGCTTAATCAGGTTTGATGTAACAATGAAATCGCAGGTCAAAGCCATCGAGTAACACTCTTGAAAGGTTTTGAGCTTAAGGGTTTTCTAAGGTTTGTGGCGCGGATGTGGCTCGCCTGTGTTGGACGTGTGACCGGATCGTTTCTAGCGCTGCGGCTCTGCGGCCCGCACCTGCTCGATGACCTTTTCCATGGTGGCGTCGATGCGGTCTTTTTTGAGTTCGCATTCCCAGATGGTTATGGGTGTCCAGCCCATTTGAGTGAGCGCTGCCACCGCGGCGCGATCGCGCTCGACGTTGCGACGGAATTTTGCTTCCCAAAACTCAACATTGCGTTTGGGCTGACTGGGGTTGCACTTGGGGCAGCGGTGCCAAAAGCAACCGTTGACGAAGATGGCGATTTTGCGCCCGGGGAAGGCGATATCGGGTTTGCCGGGAACCTTCCATTCCAAACGATAGCCCGTGAGGCCCGCGGCGCGCAGGCGCTGGCGAACGAGCAGCTCGGGCTTGGTGTTCGCACGCTTATTGCCCTTCATGGACTTTTTGATGGCGGCGCGACGGCGGACCAGTTCGCGCTCGTCAGCGGAGAGGTCCGAGGTATCGATGCCGTCGAGCAGACCTGGTTTGGGGCGCTTTTTGCTACGGCGCTTAGGTGTGCGCTTGGGCTTGGTGGCGGGCTCGTCGGTCGCGGTGGCCTCGGCGTCGTTGGCAGCGCCGTTGGCCTCAAGCCGATCTTCCTTTAACTCAATCAGAGCATCAATGAGCCCCTTGTCGGCGGGCATCCATTCCACCATGGCAAGCGAGGTACGCGGAATCCAGCGGATATCGAGCTGGCGGTCGTGCTTCTGGGGCTTATCGGATTCATCGGCCAGCGAGCAGTAGTAGCACTCCATGGAGAGATGAAAATTGGGGTAGTCGTACTCAACGGTGTAAAAATCGCGCAGGTTGGTGACTTTTACCTGCAGCTCTTCCATAAGCTCGCGGCGTACGGCGTCCTCGGGTGTCTCGCCGCGCATGAGCTTGCCGCCGGGGAACTCCCAAAGTCCCTGCATGTCGCCATAGCCGCGCTGCACGGCAAGCAGCTCGTCAGATCCTTCCTTGCGAATGATCCCAGCGGCAACATGAACAGTCTTCAACAGGAGTCCTCCCTCAACATCAACAAGTGGCAGGGTAGTCTTTTTGGGACGGGGCTTTTTTAGCTGCCCTATGTCAAATGCGGCCTCATGCTTCGAAGGCTTCGGATGGGGTAGCTAAAAAAGCCCCGTCCCAAAAAGACTACCCCTACCTTACACAACGGTAAGGCAAGCGTAAGCCATATCGATGGTAGCCGACTGGTCTTCTTGCGACTATAGATGCCGTAGACTAATCGCAAGAAAGGACTCGGTATGCAAACCACGCACATGGCGACCCCGGTACTGGAGGTCGCGCATCTCGAAAAGGTATATGGAGCGCTGGGCAACGTGACCCGTGCGCTCAACGACGTCAGCTTTACCGTCAACCGCGGTGAATTTGTTGGCATCATGGGCGCTTCGGGCTCGGGCAAGTCGACGTTGCTCAACTGCGTGTCGACCATCGATAGCGCCACGAGCGGCACGATCCGCATCAACGGGCAGGATGTGACGCGCATGAAGCAGGCCAAGCTCTCGCAGTTTCGCCGCGAGGAGCTCGGCTTTATCTTCCAGGACTCCAACCTGCTCGATACGCTCACGGCACGCGAGAACATCGCCCTGCCGCTCACCATTGCCCGCACAAACTCGGCAGAGATCTCGACCCGCGTGCAGGATGTGGCAGCGCGCCTGTCCATCAGTCAGGTGCTCGACAAGTATCCCTACCAGATGTCCGGCGGCCAGCAGCAGCGCGTTGCCGCGGCTCGCGCGCTCGTCACCGACCCCACCATGATCATGGCCGACGAGCCTACCGGCGCCCTCGACTCCAAAAGCGCCCGCCTGTTGCTCGAGAGCCTAGAGGCCCTCAACCGCCGCCTGCGCGCCACCGTGCTCATGGTCACGCACGACAGCTTTGCCGCCAGCTACACGAGCCGTGTGCTGTTTATCCGCGACGGCAAGATCTTCACCGAGCTGCGCCGCGGCGACACCGACCGCCGAGAGTTCTTCGACCGCATTATGGAGGTCGTTGCCATGATGGGCGGTGAGGGCTCCGATGCTCTGTAAACTCGCTTGGGGCAACGTCCGCCGCGCCGGCCGCGACTACCTCGTCTACCTTTTGACGCTCACCCTGGGCGTCACGGTCTTCTATGCCTTTAACACCATCTCGATGCAAGTCGACATCGCCGGCATCGATGAAAAGGGCTTGGCGCAGGTTATGGGCAGCATGCTCGGCGACCTGACGTACTTTTTGGCCGGTGTCATGGCCTTTTTGATGGTGTATGCCAATAACTTCATCATGAAACGCCGCAAGAAGGAGTTTGGCCTGTACCAGGTGCTCGGCATGGGGCGCGGACGCGTCGCCACGATCATGGCGCTCGAGACGGTGATTGTCTCGGTCGTGGCCTTTGTCGCCGGCATTGTGCTGGGTGTGGGACTCTCCCAGCTCATGACGTTCTTTACGGCCTCGCTTTTTAAGACACAGATTGCCAATTTCCACTTCTTTTTCTCGGTGCATGCGTTCAATCTGACTCTTGCCTGCATGCTCGTAATGTTTGTGCTCACGCTACTGCTGAACCTTCGCGCCGTGCGTCGTACCAAACTCATCGAGCTTATGGGTGCCGAGCGTCGCAACGAGAGCATCAAGACGCGCAACCCCTGGATTGCGATTGCCATCTTTGTCGTGGGCGTGGTGCTTGTGGGCATGGCCTATTACCGTCTGCTACGTGATGGGTTCCCGCTAACCGCGACGGACAGCAAGCTGCAAGAGGCCATGAACCAGTTTGGTATTACGACCGCTATGGTTACCGTGGGCACCTTTGCCCTGTTCTGGGGACTCTCGGGCATGCTCATCAAGCTGGTGCAGAGCCTGCGCGGCGTGTATTGGCGCGGCCTCAACATGTTTACCGTGCGCCAGCTTGCGGCCAAGGTCAACACGGTGTGCTTTTCGATGGGCGTCATCGCGATGCTCCTGTTTTTGGCCATCACCTCGGTGACGTGCGGTATGTCGATTGCCAACGTGATGAACGAGAATCTGGAGCGCTATAATCCGGCCGACATGTCGCAGACGTATGTCTATTACACGCCCGATACGCTCGACTTCTACAAAGAGTCTTTCAATCCGTCTGAGGCCGATCGAATGGTGCTGGCCGATAGTACGGTCGATTTGTACTCCGCATGGCACGGCGATCGTATCGATCACGATAACGTTGCAGACGGTATTAAGGGCAAGTCGGCGGACAACAGCGACGAGACCGGCAAGAAGGTCAATATCGCCGATGTTGCCGGTGAGCATGTGCAGATCGATTCGTATCTGAGTTACCCGCTTGGCGGCTCGGATCCTTCGGTGACTCCAAGTGAGATGTGCAAGACCATGGGCGAAAAGCTTCCCAAGGCGTTCGGGGGTAGCAATGCCGATACGATGGGTCTGTTTGTGACGCCGGCGAGCCAGTACAACAAACTGCGTCAGATGATGGGCGAGGAGCCGGTGCACATCGGTCACGACCAGTATCTGCTCACGTGTGATATGGGCGGCGAGCTGGTCGACCTGTACACCAAGTATATGGCTGGCGGCCATGCCTTTACCTTGGGCGGGCATGAGCTCAAGCCCGCAACCGATAAGTCGGACGAAGATACGGCGGCCATCGCCAACTCGTCGATGGGCAGTAATCCGGGTACCGTCGTCGTTGCCGACGAGCTGTTGTCCCAACTTAATCTGCAGCCGTATTCCAGTAGCCTGCTCGTTAACTACAAACAGGGGATGGATACAACCGAGGCAGACGAGAGCATTAAATACACTGTGCTCGACAATCTGCTCGTTGACGGCAAGGAGCCGGGGTCGTGGGGAATCTTCATCACACGCTCCGAGATGTACACGCAAGCAGCGCAAATGAACGGTCTTATTAGCTACCTAGCCATCTACATCGGCTTTGTATTGGTCGTTGCATGCGCGGCGATTCTGTCGATCCAGCAACTCTCCAACGTGGCCGACGGCAGCCGCAGCTATCGTGTGCTGGCACAGATCGGCTGTGAGGACCGCCAGATTCGCCA
>UQEO01000039.1 GCA_900540095.1 uncultured Collinsella sp. | reverse complement strand
CCGCCGTTTTTAGATGCAAAACGGCGGGCGACCTATCTTCGGCGTTGGAGCACGGGCGGCACACCGACTACGGGCGCTCCATGTTGGGGACGATGCTGCCTTCGGTCACCGCATGCACGGCCAGGCGCATGATGTTGTCGTAGCCGGTCTTGTTGAGAATCTCCGAGATGCGGCGTTTGATGGTGCCCTCGCTCATAAACAGCTCGGCCGCGATCTCGCGGCGGCTCTTGCCCTCGCAGGCAAGGCGCAAAATCGACAGCTCGACATCGTCGAGGGTCGCCGTGCCCGAAAAAATGCTCTCGGGCGGCTTGGGAAACGTGCAATAGCCCGCCAGCGTGGAGCGCATCACGGCGAACAGCTCGTCGATACCGACGTTCTTGTACACAAAGCTGTCGACGCCCGCCTCGCGGGCCTGATCGACAAAGGTGATCTCGGGCATGCCGGTCATGATAATGATGCGACACTCGGGCAGTTGCTCCTTGATGCGCGCCGCCGCCACGATGCCGTTTGAATCGTGTTCGGTGCACACGTCCATCAGTATCATGTCCGGGCGCTCCTTGAGCGCGACACCCAAGGCCTCGGAAGCATCGGCAATGGCGGAAACAACGGTCATATCGGGCTGGTCGCCAACGGAGCGCGCCAGGCTCTCGCGCAAGATAGCTTGGTCTTCGACGATAAGGACGCGAATCATGAGTTTCTCCTTTGAGCTGTGGCGCTGGCGTTGAGCGGGATGGACACCGCAAGCGTAAAGGGCGGGGCGGCATGGATTTCCAGGCAGCCGCCCAGATCTTGCGCGACATGCCTCATACCTGGAATACCCGTTCCCTCGCGATACGATACGGGTGCAGGCGCGCCGTCGTTAGAAACGGTCATCCGCGCAACAGCGCTGCCTTCCGACGTCTCCCGCCACAGGCGCACATGGACCCGATGGGCCTGTGCATGCTTGGTGGCATTGGTCGAGGCTTCGCGGATAATCTGCAGAAAGGCTGCGGCGACACGCGCGTCCTCAGGCAGCTCGCCCTCCACATCGATCTGCACGCTCACCAGGCCAAAGGCATGGACGATATCGCCCAGTTGCTCTGTCGGTTCGGTGTCGCCCCCACTGCGCAGATCGGCAGCGATTGAGCGCAGCAGCGGGTCGATCTGCTCGAGTGACTCGTCATCCAGGCGCCCCTCCTCCAGATAACGATGGAGGATGGACAGGCGCTGCCCGATCACGTCGTGCACGCGAGCGCGCATACGCAGATAGGCCGCATTGTCAGCAACTTTTTTGACTTCTTCGATCTGGGCTTGGAGCTCTTGGCCCGCAAGCTCAAGCAGGTGGTTGGCTTGCGCCAGGCGATCATGAGCATGCGCATACTCTGTTACATCCAGGCCGATAATGCGCTCAAAGAGGCGGCCCGAAACCATAACGTCATCGTGCACAAATAGGCGAATCTCGGCGGGAGAAACCTCGACCACCGCCCGCGCCTCACCAAAGCGGTCCAGATTAATCCGCACACGGTTCTGGCTGCTTTCGGGCATTTGCATGCTGAGTTTGCGCAGGTCGTTCCATGTGCCGCTCATATCGCCTAGGTCGGTGGGCATATGAAGTTCCACCAGGTTTCTGCGCATGCAGCGGTTCATGAGCAGCGGACGGCCCCTCGGGTCCAGATACAGGATGCCCACGGGAATCACGTTGATGGTCTCGATCGTCGAGAACGCGGTGATATCCTCCTGGCGGTTACGGACGTCCATCAAGAGCGCCGCGATGGAACGGAACAGGAAGAACGCTCCCTCTGCGATAAGGACAACGGTCCACGCCGAGCCCATGGCAAAAACCACCGGCGGTGTAACGGCGACAACAAGCAGCAGCTCGACCAGCATGACGGGGCGACGATAGCGCACCATAAGCACCACGCCATAGGCAAAGATTGCGGCATTGAGCCACAGCACTCCGCCCATTGCCCTGGCGCAAACGTCAAGCGGCGCCACCAGATACGAGCCAGACGACGCGAACAGGATAAGCGCCGAAACCACCAGGTGGAGCACGAGGCTCGCCTCGTAGGCGCAAATCACCTTACGGTTATAGGACGAGCGGCGCGATGAAATGAGCGGGACGTGGATCGTCTGCAGACACGCAGCCAGGGCAAAGACAACATCGAGCGCAACGATTTGGGGAAGGATGAGCGAAATCTGCATCGTCACTCACCCGCCCTCGGCATCAACACGATCATACGCAACTGGCCGGGTTCGCCCTCAAGGCGGTATGCCACGTTGCGCCTTTGCAGAGCGCTTTCGAGCTCTTGCGCAGCGGGCGTCTGCGAAAGATCTGCATCATCGTTGGAAAAAAGCGTGGCGCGCAGCTCGACACTGCATCGGTCATGGTCGCCCAAGTGATACATAAGCGCCGGATGGTCGGTGGTGTAGGCAAAAAACGCAAAGTCATACACGCAGTCGTACAGGGCGCTTACCGTACTGGCGTGCATCGGGCGCCGTATGGCGATAATCGAGGCGCAATCGATATCGATGGTGCGCAGGTCGCTTGCGAGCTCGTTGGCAATGAGCTGAATGCGGTCGCGATCAAAACCGCTCTCCCCGTGCTGTGCCAACGTGAGCGACCCCTTGCGCTTGCAATAGGCGACGAGCATCTTGGCGCGCTGCAGCATGCGGTAGCGCTCGTGCGAAGACGCTTCGTCGGTCAACGGCGGCAGCGAGCTCAGCAGGTCGTACATCCCTTCGAGCGCGCGGGCAAGCGCTTGATCCACGTCTTGGACCAGCAGGGTCTCGGCCTCTTGATCTGCCAAATGCGTCTTAAGGTCGTAGTCGGCGGCGAGCAGCTCGTTTTGACGCTGCAACTCCATGCGACGATGTGCCAGTTCACGGTTAAGCTCGTTGAGCTCCGACACGTCTTGGGCAAGCAGGGCCGATCCGCCCAGCAGTGGGAAGGCACGGTACATTACATCGGGATCGGACGCCACGGCAAAGGCATGGGCGCGGCCGTGCTCCTGGACCCGCAACTCCTCGCGCACGCCCACCGGCATTGGCTTTGACACTGGCGTGGCATAGACTTCCTGCAGGTCGCGCGTTAGAACTTTGAGGTCAAGCGGCAAGGTGTCAAAGATGCCGGCAATGTCGTGATATGACGGAATGACACCGCAATCGAGACAGATTTCCATCGCCACCACGCACAGAACGCAATAGACGAGCGAAAAGTTGAGCTTCCATGCCCAGGGCACGCGCAACGCATACGAGATGGCAAAGAATGCGCCACCCAGCAGTACGAGCGCCGCCGTACCCGAGAAACGCTGGATGCGAAAGGACGAGGACCGACCAACCAGGATAAAAAAGGCCACGAAGTTAAAGGCCGTCCACACTAAGACGGCGAAATAACCCCAGCCGTACGTGTAATCGTTGCTCCAGGTGTCGCTTGTACGGTCAAAGCGGAAGACCTGCTGGTGAAAATCGTTGGTGAGCACAAATCCGATAAGCAGGATGGCCACAATCCACAGCGCAGCGCAGTAGCGGCGACCCAGGCGGTGTTGCTCCAGGCCCGCAAGGCGCAGACCACACAACTGGTAGAGCAGTGGAATGAGCGTCATGGGCACGTAGTACAGGTACCACAGCACGGTGGCATAGAACGGCGTGAACGACTTGTACTTGAGAATGACTTCGATCATCCACAGGGCGCAGATGGTGGCGATGGCAACAAGGCGGCGGCGCAACACATAGTCCAAACAGCGCAGATAGACCGATACGCCCCAGATCGAAAATGCAATTGCGGCAACAAGCAACGGCAGAGAGCTCGAATGGACGAGCGCATCCACGACCTCTTCGGACACCTCGCTATAGGCGGGCACGGCGTTAGAAAGTTTGAGGTCGAAGGCGAACAGCGCCGGCAAGACTGCCAAAAGCATGAGGAACAGTGCGGTGATGGCGCCGGCGATAGCGAAGACGCGGTGACGGTACGCCTGATGTGTTATGCCAACAAGGAATCGCGGCATGGCGAAGAGCCTGCCGCCCCTGGGATCCGCCACGGGTGCGGATCGGGCGGCCGCGTGGCCGATATGTCGCTCGCGGGTACCCATAGTGCTTTTAGTGTACCGACAGATGGGTCGAAAAAGCGGGCCGCATGTCCCAAAATCCGCAGACGGCAAGGCGCCCGGCAGCACCGCACTGGTGCCCCCCCCGGTTCCCCCCCCGCCCCAAACCACCGCAAAGGGGACAGGCACCTTTGTGGTGGTTTGGGGCGATGTGCTAGTCCACGGTGATGTCGAGGTTTTTGCCGATGAGGCCTACGTAGCCGCCCTCGGCTGCCTTGGGGCTGTCAGCATGGCAGAGAACCCACTTGTCGGCCTTCCAGTAGCAGTAGCCGTCACCGGCGGCAGGCATGTCGGCTGCAGCCTCGGGGCGCGGGCCGTTGGTGCCGGCGGGCAGCGCCACCATCACCTGGAAGCCGCCGTCGTCGACCATGCACGGCGTGTAGTGGAGCGTGGTGTTGAAAACCTCAACAAGCGTGCCGGCCGGCACGCGGAACGCCTTGACGCACGCGGTGTCGAGCTTGCCGTCCTCGATCTCCCAACGATGCGCCACGAGCAGGATAAAGTCGCGGGCGCCCAGGTTGAATTCGCTGGCGCGGTGATACTCCAGGCAGTTGAGCTGCGTGTTGTGGCCGTTGCACCAGCCGAGCTGGAAGGGACGGCCGCCAAACATGAGAAAGCCCAGTTTATCGGCATCTTTGACGCCCTCGAGCTCCGGCGCGCTTGCTACGTACTTGCTGCCCTCGGGAATGGGCGTGGCTGAGAGCGCCTCGAGCACGGGCGACGTGAGCTCGGACGGAACGTCATCCCAAACGTTGCCATAGGATTTGAACTCGGGATCGTTGACAGAGTAGATATGCATGTTCACTCCTGTTCGTAAATGTGACTATACGAACATTCTAGAACAAACACGAGCGATTTTGAACGCTCGCCCCGACCAATCAACAAAAAGGCGCCCCCGCATAAGCGAAGGCGCCCAATGCGCGCGTTTTGGGCGATAAAGCCCTTACGCCTGCTGATAGTGCAGGTGCTTCTCGTCGATATCGGCCAGGTCGCGGTCGAGGTAGCGGCGCGCGAGCCAGTTTGCCATGGGGAGGTTCTGGTCCAGGTAGTTACCGCACTCCTCGGGAGCGGCACCGGGGACATCGCCCTCGAAGCCGGCGACAAACTCAAACAGCTCGCGGACGAGCGGCAAGACCTTCTCACTCGTCAGCTCGCCAAAGACAACCAGGTAAAAGCCCGTGCGGCAGCCCATGGGGCCAAAGTAGACAATGCGGCTCGACCACTCGGCATGATTGCGAAGGAACGTCGCGCCCAGGTGCTCGATGGTGTGGCACTCGGCGGTGTTCATGACCGGCTCCTTGTTGGGCGTGGTCAGGCGCAGGTCAAACGTGGTGACGGCGGCACCGGTCGCCGGATCGCGGTCGATGCGGCTCACATACACGCCGGGCTCAAGCAGCAGATGATCAACGGAAAAGCTGGCGATGCGCTCCATGGCAGATCCTCTCGATAGTCAAATTGGGACGGGGCTCTTTTAGCTGGTTCGATTGGTCGCACCAATCATACCAGTCAAAAAGCCCCGTCCCAAAAAGACAACTTAGCCCAAGACGCGGGCCATACGTGTCTTGAACTCGGACAGGAAGCGCGGAGCATCCACGGTCAGTGCCACAAGCGCGCTCTTGTCCGGATCGGACAGGCGACGCTCATCGCAGATGGTGCGACCGCGGTACTCGCCCAGCAGATCAACACGCAGGTTGCAGCCGAGCGCACCTACGAGCGTGGGGTCGATCGCCACAGCAACGGCCAGCGGATCGTGCAGCGCACAACCACCCAGGTAGGGTGCGTTCATCTCGTACGAGCCAATGTAGTGCTCGACCATGCTCGCAAATGCGCAGCCCGCCATAGTGCCCGAGCCCGTCCAGCCGGCAATGTCGCGGCGTGTGAGCACCACGCGATGCGTCACGTCCAGACCCACCATGGTGAGCTTACGGCCCGAGCGCAGCACCGCGTCGGCTGCCTCGGGGTCGCTCGCCATGTTGGCCTCGGCGCCCGCGCTCACGTTACCGGGCACGGTAAGGGCGCCGCCCATCACGACCACGCGGCCGATGGACATCATCGCCGCCGCATCGCGCTCCAGGGCGAGCGCCAGGTTGGAGAGTGGGCCAGTCGCTACGTAGACCAGATCGGGACCATAGGTGCGCGCAGCATCGATCAGATAATCGACCGCAGCGTTGCCGTCGGCCGAGGTCGCCCCCACCGGCTCGTAGGGCGACGCGGGCACGCTCGCGCCGCCGATGCCGTTCTTGCCGTGAATGAGCGCGGTGGACGCCGGCGGCGTATAGGGCTCAGTCGCCTGCAGAGGACGATCGGCACCCAGGTACACCGGAACCTCGGGGCGACCCAGCAGATCGAGCACCGCCAGGCAATTGTGCGCCGATTGCTCGACGCGCACGTTGCCAAAGCACGTGGTGATGCCCACGAGCTCCACTTCGGGGCTCGCGATGGCATAGGCCAGCGCCATCGCATCGTCAACACCCATATCCAGATCAAGGATCAGCTTCTTGATTGCCATTGTTCTACTCCGCTTCTCCGTCTTTATCGTTTAACCAAACCAATGTTCAACTTCGGCGCGCGTGGGAATCGATTGCTGAGCGCCCAGGCGCGACACCGTCACTGCCGAGGCGCGAGCACCCGCGGCCATGCACTCAAAGAGCGGCAAGCCCTCTAGGCGAGCCGCCGCCAACGCGCCGATAAACGTATCGCCAGCGGCCGTGGTATCGACTACCGTACTCGAAAGTGCCGGCATGCGCAGCAGCTCACCGTCATCGCCGAGCGTAACCGAGCCGGCGCCGCCCAGCGTGATGACCGCAGCCCCGGCGCCCTTGTCGAGCAGCGCATTGAGCGCGGTGACGCAGCTCGCGTCATCCGTGGGCAGAATGCCCGTCAGCACCTGGCACTCGGTCTCGTTGGGGCAGACCAGGTCGACCGCAGGCCACGCTCTTGCCGGCAGGTCGCATGCCGGCGCCGGGTTAAAGATCGTATAGAACCCCAGCTCGTGAGCGCAAACAAGCGCCTCGGCCGTCGCCGCAAGGTCACATTCGCCCTGGGCGATAAAGACGCTTCCGGCAGCCGGGGCAATCTCGCTGGCGTCGCCGTCGAGCCCATCGGCCACCAGGTGCCTCAGCGCGCAGGCCACATCCTCACCCGTAAGCGCGTGGTTGGCGCCCGGCGACAGCACGATGCGGTTGTCACTCTCACAGCGAATGATAGTCGCGGTACCGGTCTCCACGTCATCGAGACGTGTCACAAGCTCAACGCCCACGCCGGCATCCTGGAGCCCTGCCACAAGTGCATCGCCAAAGGCATCGCGCCCAACAGCGCCGATCATGCACGTGCGCACACCCATGCGCGCGGCGGCGACGGCCTGGTTGGCGCCCTTGCCACCGGCATTGGCGATAAAACCGCTGCCACCGACTGTCTCGCCCGCGCGCGGCATGCGCTCGCACGCCACCGAAAGGTCCATGTTCATGCTGCCGAACACCGCAACGATGCCGCGATCTGCCATGGAAACCTCCTCATCTGCGAGCCTTATGCCCACCGCCGGCCGTCGATCGTGCACTCTCGCACCCCCTATAACTTTAGTTCACTTTGATGTGGACGCGCGCTTGAGCTTGCGCCAGCAGCAAGCATTCACAGGAGCAGGCAGCTACAATGAATACGTGCTGATTATTCTCGTCATTGGATGATGTTTTATGGAACAACTCTCGCAATCGGGCTCGCGCGGTCGACGCCGCACGGGCAACGAGCCGGCGCCGCACGAACGCGTGAAGGGCGAACGCCGTGCCAACGAACCGCGACGCACCGCGAGCCCCCATCGCGCTTCTGCCAACAACGCGGGCCGCGCCAACACTCCCGCCGCGGAGCAGACGCCTGCTCGCCCCAAGTCCCGCTACATCCCTGCCCTTGACGGCCTGCGCACGCTTGCCGTCGTCGCGGTGGTGCTCTATCACCTCAACCTCACGTGGGCGCAGGGCGGTCTGCTCGGCGTCACGATCTTCTTTGTGCTTTCGGGCTATCTGATCACACGCCTGCTACTCAACGAAGTCGCTAAGACCGGCCACATCGACCTCAAGAGCTTCTGGATTCGCCGCATCCGTCGCCTGGTCCCCGCCGTGGTAACGGTAGTGTTTGTAACCTGCGCGCTGTGCACTATCTTTAACCACGTGATGCTCACCAAGATGCGTCCCGACATCCTGCCGTCGCTGCTGTTCTTCAACAACTGGTGGCAGATTGCCCAAAACGTCTCGTACTTCAATGCTCTGGGCGACCCCTCGCCGCTCACGCACTTTTGGTCGCTTGCCATCGAGGAACAGTTCTACCTGATTTGGCCGCCACTGCTGTTTGCCATGGTATCCATGCATGTGAGCAAGCCCAACACGCGCCGCGTGGTTCTGGGCTTGGCTGCTGTCTCCGCCATCGCCATGATGGTGCTCTATAACCCTGCCGCCGACCCCAGCCGCGTGTACTACGGCACCGACACCCGTGTGTTCTCGCTGCTGCTGGGTGCCTGGATGGCCTTTATCCCCGATCGCGACCTGGCGCCGGTTCGTCTCGCCCATCGTTTGGGGCTCAATCGCCTGGCTAGCGCCGCCAAGCACGGCAAGAACGCCGAGGACAAGCCTGGCGAGAAGGCCGACGAAGCAGCCGAGACCGCCCCGGCACAGCCGAGCGCCCTCGTGCGTTTTTGGTCCTCGCCCGCATCCATCGATGTGTTGGGCGTCGTGGGTCTGGTTGGCCTTGCCGCCATGGTCGCGCTCACCAACGGGTACACCGCCTTCCAGTATCGCGGAGGCACGCTGCTGTGCTCGATCCTCACGCTCATGGTCATCGCGGCCTGCGTGCAGCCCCAGGGAATGGTTGCCCGCGCGCTGTCCGCTGAGCCGCTCGTGTGGGTTGGCAAGCGCTCGTACAGCATCTACCTGTGGCACTATCCGCTGCTGTTGCTCATGAACCCGGTCGCCAACATCAACGATACACCGTGGTGGCAGTACATTTTGCAGGTGCTGTTGGTGGTCGCCGTGGCCGAATGCTCATATCGCTTTATCGAGACGCCGTTTAGAAAGGGCGCCTTTGGGCGCACCGTATCCGAGTTCCGCAACGGCACCGCCACGCCCGCCAACTGGGCACGCGCGCACGTCCCTGCCTGCGCAGCCTGCGCCGTCGTGTTGGTCGTTGCACTGGGCGGCCTGATCTTTGTGCCCGAGACGTCTACGCTGAGCGGCGAGGGCGCCGAAGTTCTGAACAAGGAAGCCAAGAACACCGCGCCCACCGACCAGCAGGCGGCCGACGACACCGACAAGGACAACGACGGCTTCCCCGATGGCTCCTACGATCTGCTTATGATCGGCGACTCCGTGTCGCTGCGTGCCGTAGACACCTTTGACGGCGTGTTCCCGCACAGCCATATCGATGCCGAAAAGGGCCGCCAGTTTGATGCGGGGCGCGCGACATTTGAGGGCTATATCCAGCAGAACCTTGCCGGCAAGATCGTGGTCTTTGCCCTGGGCACCAACGGCTTGGTAACCGACGACCAGATCGACGCCATCATGGCCGATGCGGGAGATAAGCGTATGGTGGTGTTTGTGAACACGCGCAGCCCGCAGCCGTGGGTTGGCTCTACCAACCAGGCCATCGCCAACGCCGCTACGCGCTACAAGAACGTGCGCGTTATCGACTGGTACGGATACAGTGCCAACCGCAACGACCTGTTCGATGGCGATGGCACGCATCTATCGACCACTGGCGTGACTGAGTACCTCAACTTGATCCACGATGCAGTCAAGAAGGACCTGCCCGTGCATCCCGAGGATCACGTCAACGATCCGCAGCCGGCAGCCGTCAAGTCTGCCACCGACGCACTCGTCAATGCGCTCGCTCTCAAGCCGCACAAGCTGGGCACCGACAAGTAACCTGCAGCGCAAACTTCCCACATCCGGAGGGGGCGTCTGCCACGGCAGACGCCCCCTCCGGCAGTTAGGGACGTTCCTTATGTGCCGGTACCTAGGGACACTCCTGGCGCAGCCAATGAAGACCTCTACGGATGAATTCCAGGCCGCTCCGTCGTTCCAGACATCGTTTCCGCGCCTCGCGCCTGCCCCAAACAATCAAAACAAGCCCTTTTCGCCGCACCCTCAAAGGTCTGTGGGCAAAAAAGGGCAAATATGAGTACTGCTACCATTTTAGTAGCAGGCAAAACCACCCAAAATGACGTCCGAGCGAACCCTACAACCCCCTAAAGCAGCCAACCTGACTGGTTTAAGGCGTATTGGAGCCAATTTTAATGAACATACTATAGGTTATGTTTATTATCTTCTTGAATGTAAATGCTATTCACTTAGCAACAGTACTCATATTTGGCATTTTTTGCCCACTGCCATATAACTAACACCCTATAGCAGACAAAAACAGGCCGCAGCCCATCGCTGCGGCCTGTTTGGAATCCAAAAGAGGCGCTAAGCGCTGTAACCCATCGCCTGCAGAACAAACATGACAACCGTGAGCACCGTAATCACACCGATAGTCGCCCAAGTGAGCACATTCCACACGCGGCCGTTGCGGTTAGCGCCCATAATGTGACGGTCAGCGGCGATAACCACCTGGAACACCAGAACCACGGGCAGTAGCACGCCATTGATGACCTGCGAGGTCATCATAATCTGGAACAGATCGACGCCGGGCATAAGCACCAGCACGGCAGAGATACCGATGATGGCCGTAATGATGCCGCGATAGACCGGGGCCTCGTCCCAGCTGCGGTCGGCACCGCGCTCCCAGCCAAATGCCTCGCAGATAGCGCTCGACGTAACGCCCGGCAGCACGCAGGCAGCCAAGAAGCTCGCCGCGACCAGGCCCGAGGCAAACAGTACCGTGGACCACTGACCCGCAATAGGCTCCAACGCGCGGGCAGCATCGGCAGCATCGCTAATCTGAATACCCGCCGGGAACAACACCGTACCGGTCGTGATGATAATAAAGCCGGCAATGACATCGGCGGCAAGCGAGCCGCTCACGGTATCGATGCGCTGCAGCACGATATCGTCCTCGCCCGCGTTCTTATCGACCACGTTGTTCTGCGCCAAGAAAATCATCCACGGCGCGATGGTGGTACCGATCGTGGCGACCACGAGCGACACGTAGCTGGGATCGTTCTGAATATTGGGAACGACCAGGTCGACCGCGACCTCACCCCAGTTGGGGCCAGCCATAAACGCGGCGACAATATAGGTCACGAACACGCAGCTCACCAGCAGCAGAATCTTCTCGATGCGCTGGAAACTACCCGACATGGTAAGCATCCACACCAGCAGCGCCACCAACGGCACCGAGATGCTCGCCGGCACGCCAAAGAGAGCAAGGCCGCTGGCGATGCCCGCAAACTCCGAAATAGTCACAGCCGTGTTGGCGATCAACAGCGCCGCCATAGCAAGTACACTCTTGCGCACGCCAAAGCGCTCGCGAATGAGCGATGCCAAGCCCTTGCCCGTGACGCAGCCGCAGCGCGCCGCGGTCTCCTGCGTCACGATGAGCAGCACAGTCATGACGGGAAGCATCCAGAGCATCTTGTAGCCATAGCTGGCGCCCGCGCTGGAATACGTTGCAATGCCGCCGGCGTCATTGCCCGAAAGCGCCGCCAGCAGACCGGGACCCATAGCGCCAAAGATGGCCGCGATGGTCAACTTTTGCTTGGTGCCCGACTTTTGCTTGGTATTTTGCACGCGACCACCTAACCCATGACCGACATGGTGAGCAGCACCGCAGCGGTGCAGTACGCTACGCACGAGATCATGACGGCAATAACGTTCATGGCGGTGCCCGACGTGTTGAGGTCATGCTCGTCACGCCAGAACAGCACCATCAGGTAAATCACGGCGCTCATGTTGCCAACCAGGCAAATGATGGCAGCGATATTAAAGCACCCCGTAAAGAGCTGCTCCTCAAACATGGGTGCATCGGGGAACGCAGCGGTGCGCACCAGCTGGGCGCACAGGTAGGTCACGAGTGACAGAATCAGGCCCATGCCCGTGCTCTGGAAGAAGAACCCCAGATACGGCTTGGGCTCGTCGTCGTGACCGTCATACTCCAGGAAGTAGTTCTTGACGAACGACACCATGCGCGAGGCCGCCAGCAGCACGAGTGGCATGGCGCACATGGGGAACACCACCAGATGCGCGGAGCCGAGCGCCGTCCCCAGCACCGTTGCCATGATGCACGAGGCAATGCCCCACACGACAACCCAGTACTGGCGATGCACAAACCAGCTGAGCACGTTCGTCGAGTCGTCCGACGCGCTATCGCCCGAGCCGACACCGGCGATCTGCAGGTCCTCCTGGTGCTCCTCGGCGATAACGTCCATGGCGTCGTCGAAGGTCACGATACCCAGGATATGGCGGTTCTCGTCGCAGACAGGGATGGCAACCAGGTCGTACTTGGTCATCTCGTCCGTCACGTCTTCCTGGTCCTCGTCGGGCGACACATAGACCAGGTCGCGATAGGCCAGCTGACCCAGCGTGGCGTCGCGGTCGGCTACGATCAGCGTGCGCAGCGAAAGCACGCCGGTCAGCATGCCGCTCGGATCCTCGGTATAGACGTAGTAGACGCTCTCGAAGTCCTCGTCGAGCTCGCGAATCGCCTCGATGGCGTCACCGACTGTTGCCGTGGCGGGCAGGGAGACAAACTCCGAGGTCATGATGCGGCCGGCGGTGTTGTCCTCATACCCCAGCAGGTTACGAATCGCCTTCTCCTCCTTGACGCCCATCAGGCGTAGGAGCTTCTCGGCCTTCTCGTAATCGAGCTCGTCGATCAGGTCGGCTGCATCGTCCGGGTCCATCATGGCCAGCATCGACGATGCGTCCGTGTCGGACAGGCCCTCGAGCATCTCGGTCATAAGCTCGTCGTCATCGAACTCCGAGATGGCCTCGGCGGCCTGGGCAGTATCGAGCTGCGCGAACACCTGCGCACGTAGGCGCGGGTCGAGTTGCTCGATAATGTCGGCGATGTCGGCAGGGTGCAGCTCGCCGAGCGTCTTGTGCGACACCGAGAGTTGAATGTTCTTGGTCGAGCGGTCGAGCAGGTCCATGTAGGACCAAGCGATGATGTCCTCACTGAGCGGCTTGCCCAGGTGCTTCATAAAGCCTTCGACGATATGCTCGAGCGCGGGGCTGATGGCGCGTAGCAGACCGCGGGCACCGACCTCGGCGCCCAGCAGGCGCAGCTGGTTTTCGCCCGACATGGAAAACTTGATGTCGTTTACGCGCACGACCTTCATGCCCTGCGTGTCGACAATCTGCTTGTTGAGCACGTCGCGGGCAAGCAAAAGTTCGGTCGGCTGCAGGTACGAAAAACGAATTTCGGTGGCCGACGTCTTAAGGTGTACACCCGTCTCGTCGATACGGTCGACCCATTTGCGCCAGCTAATCATAAACGGCGTCTTGCCGGGTCCGCGGAACGCGAGCGACGTCACGTGCGGAAAAACTTCGCCGGTAGCAATACCAAAATCGTTGACCACGCCGAGCTTTTCGCCGTCGACGTCCAAGACCGGCAATTTGAGCATCTCACTCAGATAATTCAATGGTGCTCCCCATCATAATTCCTCCGGACGCGGCCGCGCGTGCGGCGTCCGGGGGCTTCTGGATATGTATACGCATGCGCGGGCGGCACGCCGCTCGACGCTTACACCCCGTGCATGCGCAAAAAGCACCTGCATGGGGTCATCGACTGTATGGTCGAGGTTTGGATTTCACCTGTAACCTTTCTCTTGACCCTCATTAACCGCAGTAACTATAGCATCAGCATCGCCCTGCGGCATCGAATTTATGCGCTGCACATTGCAGGCATACCAAACGCTGACGCATCCGTGACATAGTCATTGGGGACGTTCTTAAATGACTACCCAATAACTACCCTGTGGTGTCATTGTCCTCAGCAAGCTGGGGGAACACGGCGTCCTTGGGCATGGCGACCTTCGTCAGCGAGGTGAGCTTTTTGCTCAGCGACGTGTCCGTCTTGACCAGGTCGCTGAGCGTCACGATCTTGTAGCCGTCGGCAATGAGGCCGTCGATAATCTGCGGCAGCGCCTCGAGCGTCTGCTCGGCGCATTCGTCTCTGTCGGTGAGCAGCACGATATTGCCCGGCGTCACCGAATCGAGCACCGTCGAGACCTGCTCGTCGGCACCGTTGAGCAGCCAGTCGCCCGAGTCAATATTCCACGAGACCACGGCGGAGACCAGGTCCATCGCATCAATCCAGTTTTGCTCGTCAAAGGCAGCGTAGGGAGCACGCAGCAGCATCGTCTTCACGCCGGTCGCCGACTTAATCGCATCGGTGCCTTTCGTGATCTGTTCGCGTACCGCCTCACGGTCCTGACCCTTGAGCGAATCGTCGCTGTAGCTGTTGGATCCGATCTCGCACCCGGCATCGACAATCGCCTTGGCCGTGGCAGGCGAGGCCTCGGCCGCATCGCCCGAAAGGAAGAACGTCGCGGTGACGCCCTTTTCCTTGAGCACCTGCAAGATCTGTTTGGTGGCGCCGCTCGGACCCTCGTCAAACGTCAGCGCCACGTACTTTTTGTTGCCCTTGGGCGCCACGCTGGCGCACGCAACAACGCAATCGGTGGCGGGCACAACCTCGCCGCGGTCTTGCGTCTTGCCCGACTGCTCACCAACCCACACCTCGGATCGGCCCTGGACACCCCATGTCTGCACATACTCGATAGCGCCCGTGCCCTCGACCTTGAGCTTGGGCTCGATAACCGTAGCCTGAACCTCGTGCTTCTCGTAGGTGTTACGGCCATCCTTGACCGTCACCTTCTCGCCGCCCTCAAGTTCGCGGCTATCCCATTTGCCCTGTTTCACGCGCTTGCCGTCGACCTTCACCGACAGCTTTTCGCCCCCATGGCGCTTGAGCACGCTGTCATCGACGGCCAGCAGGTCGCCTGCGTCGTAGGTGTCAGTCAACTCCTGGTCGTCGATGAGATTCTGCAGCGTAGAGCCCACACGCACCGCGGTCTTCTGGCCGTTGAGCTCCACGTCCACACTGCGGTTGACATAGCCCACGACGGCAGCGATAAACAGCACGAGCGCACAGCCCACGGCAATGAGCGCATAGGGCAGGCGAGACGAACGACGGGGCGTACGGCTGTTGCCGATGCGCGCACTGCGGTCGCTAAAGCCGCGGCTATGGTTGAGATACATCGCGCCGGGCTTACGGTGACGCTTGCGCTGACCGCTGGGCAGCTGCCCTAGGTCGCGGCGCGCCGTCGGACGCGCACCCGAACGCCCGTTTAAGTTGGATCCGTTTTGGCGCATGTGCCCTCCCCCATAAACACAGCAAGCCGGAGCAACAGGTCTCCGGCTTGCCTCCCATCATTTGGTACGTCGCTATTTTGTAGCTTTTGGCGAGCCTCCGCTCGCCTTTTGGTATTCGTCCTTAAAGGCCTTGAACATGCCGCGCGTCTTGCCGAGCTGCTTGCCCAGTGCGCGACTGCCCTTGTCCACGGCAACCGATCCCTTGTCGTCGAGCACCTTGGCGCCCTTTTTGACCTTGTCGCCCACCACGACGCTGGCCTCGGCGGCCTTGGCAGCCGCACCGCCCGAATACCCGAGCGACTTGACCTCGTCCGAAACAATCATCGCGCCGTCCGCATAGCCGCGCAGCATCGTCGGCGGCACCTGCGTGTCACCAACCAAAACACTCGAAGCAGCACCGGCGGTCACATAGAATGCCTGCACGATGCCCGAGCGTGGCTTGAACTCAACGTCCGAGCAATAGCCCACGACGTCGCCTGATTCCGTGCGCACGTCCATACCGACCCAGATAATGCAGTCGTCCAGGTTAATATCGAGGCGCTTGGCAGCGGCGGTATCGTAGGTGCCCTTGACGTCGTCAACCGCGATGGCGCCCTCGTAGACACCAATGGCGTCGAGCGCTACGAATCGGTCGGGACGCTCGATCATACCCGCGATATCGGACTGGCGGACCATAAAGCCGACCACGCGCGTACCGCCCGGGGTAAAGACCGGAAAGTGAATCTTTCCGAGCTTTTTAGGGCTGCGCGGTGTGCCGTCCTTTTTGGTACGCTTGTCCTCAGTAGGCTTGCGATAGATCTTGGCGCCGACAAAATCCCCGGCGCGCATTATGCCTCGGTCGAGGGCTCCGCAGCCTCGGTGTCGGCCTCGACGGCGTTCTCGACCACGACATCGGCGGCGGGCGTCACGTTGCCACCCGAGATGGCATCGTTAAGCTGCTCGCGCAGTTGGTCCATACGCTCACGGGCCAAGTCGACCTTGGCACGCAGGTCATCGGTCTTAGCGTCGACCATCGGGCCGAAGTCGCTGACCGCGGCGCGGGCCTCCTCGGCACCGTGCTCGTAGGTGTCGCGCATGTTATCCCAAGCATCGTTGGCGATATCGGCAGCCATGGCGCGGGTCTCGGCACCCGAACGCGGGGCCAGGGCAACACCGATGATAGCGCCGGCGGCAGCACCAAAGAGCGCGCCGGAGACAAAGCTGAAAGTCTTTCCCATGATCATTCCTCTCCTGCGGGCACCTCGGTGCCCACCGTTTGAATGCTGTCCATTATACCCGCAGCGCGACACTTGCCGCCCCGCTCATCTGCGTACGGTAAAAGCGCAGGTAGACGGCGGTGATAAACGTGTGAACTTACTCCCGCGGCAGGGCCGGCATGGCCCCCGTGGCGGCAGGGTCCTCGCCGGAGCCGTCCACGAGCGGCAGGCTGCCCTCGTGCGCAGGTCCTGCCGGAACCGTTGCCGCACCGCCAAAGACGGCAGCGGGGACCTCGTGGCTCTCGACGGTCGCGCCTTCGGTATCAATAGCCACCTGCGGCTCGTCGTCAAAGCTGGGAACGCCCTGGGGCTCGGCAGGCTCGGACTCAGACTCGGCAGCCGTATCGGAAACGGGCTCGGCAGCGGTTTCACTGCCAGCAGCGGCGT
>UQEO01000038.1 GCA_900540095.1 uncultured Collinsella sp. | reverse complement strand
CCGCCAGCTCGCGCCCTGGCGCTTGCCGCCCGCCGCGTGGCCGATGCCGCGCCGAACATGCCGCGTCCGTCGCTCAGTCGTCGCCTTGCCGGCAAGCGCATGAGCCGTCCGGTGCCAAGCGTGTCGCTCAGCCGCCGCGACCTACGCTTCTTTAACGCCTTCCCGCGTCTGCGCATCAATCGCTACGAAGGCGTCATTCGAGCAACTAATCTCCGCGACCGAGCCCGCGAGCTGTTCCGCCACTAGCCGGGACGGGCGCGCTCACGGCTTCCTTGCTCGCGTATTTCCCGTTCGTTTCGCGTCCGTTGCCGCGCCGTTTCCAAGATTGCGGCGCCGTTTCCATTCGACAACGCCGCGTTTAACAACGCCGTATCTGGTCTACACCAGTTGCCCCTCGGCCGCATTATGGGCGCCGACAACGTTCATGCGACCAAGGGAGAGCGAATGTACGATACGGGATCGACAACGTTTATGCTCATCTGCACCATGCTCGTGTTTTTAATGACACCGGGTCTGGCGTTTTTCTATGGCGGCCTGTCCAGGCGCAAAAATGTCATCAACACCATGCTCATGTGCTTTGGCGCCATTGGTCTGGTTGGTGTGCTGTGGATTGTTGCCGGCTGGTCTCTGGCCTATGGCGGCGACGGTTCGAGTCCGTTTATTGGAGGCCTTGACCAGCTGCTGTGCCTGCCGGTGCTCAACCAGGTGCTGCAGGCGGCCGAGGGCAATGCTGCGGACGGTGTCGTCTACCCTCAGATCATCAACATCGCCTTCCAGATGGCATTTGCCATGATCACGGCTGCTATCGTCACGGGCAGCCTGGCCGGCCGCGTTAAGTTCGGTGCCACGACGGCCTTCCTGGGCATTTTGCTGCTCGTGGTCTATGCGCCGCTTGCTCACATGGTTTGGGGCGGCGAGGGCTCCTTTATCGGCGATATCATCGGCGCGCTCGACTTTGCCGGCGGCGACGTGGTGCACATCTCGTCTGGTCTTACGGGCCTGATTCTCTGCTTAATGCTCGGCCGTCGTCGCGGCTTTGGCATGGTGAGCTACCGTCCGCATAACGTGCCGTTTGTGGCGCTGGGAGCCGGCCTGCTTTGGTTTGGCTGGTTTGGCTTTAACGGCGGCAGCGAGTTTAGGGCCGACGCCGTGGCGGCACTTGCCATCCTCAATACCGTGACGGCCAGCGCGGCGGGCATGGTCTCGTGGCTTGCCGTCGAGCGCGTGCACACCGGTCGACCCACGCTGGTGGGCGCCAGCACCGGTCTGGTTGCGGGCCTTGT
The DNA here is from genome assembly GCA_900540095.1 of uncultured Collinsella sp. Classification (GTDB taxonomy): domain Bacteria; phylum Actinomycetota; class Coriobacteriia; order Coriobacteriales; family Coriobacteriaceae; genus Collinsella. The sequence goes on along the minus strand of UQEO01000038.1, from coordinate 15,913 downwards.
GGTGGTCACGCCGGGCGCGGGCTTTGTCGAGCCGTGGGCGGCGCTGGTCATGGGCCTGATCGTATCTCCCGTCTGCTACCTGGCCATCAGCCATCTTAAGACCAAATTTGGCTACGACGATGCGCTCGACGCGTTTGGCTGCCACGGCATCGGTGGCATCCTGGGCGGCGTGCTCACGGGGCTGTTCTGCGTGCCGGAGCTCTCGTGGACCGGTAAGGGCGGCCTGTTCTACACGGACGATGTCTCGCTGCTCATCTCGCAGATTTTGGGCATTGTGGTGACGGTCGCTATTGTACTGGTGCTCGACTTGGTGATCGCCGCGGTGGTCAAGGCGCTGTTCCACGGCAGCCTGCGCGTGGACGAGGCCGACGAGGCGCTGGGCCTGGATGCGAGTCAGCACGGCGAGAGCGCTTATCCCTCGTTCTCGGGACTTGACTAGCGGCTTCCCCAGGCTCCGCACCTTGCCCTTCAAACCGTCGCGCGGCTTCCCCAGGCACCGCACCTTGGGTTTCAAACCGTCGCTTGCGTACAAAAGTACGCGGCGCTCCTCTTTCAACCCAATCTGCGGCACCTGGGAAACCCGCGTCATTGAATGGCAATTCATTTATTTGATAAAGAGAGGAATTCATTATGAAAAAGATCACGGCTATCGTGCGTCAGGAAAAGCTTGAGGTTCTTAAAGACGCGCTGTTTGCTGCTGATGTTCGCGGTATGACTATCAACCAGGTGCAGGGCTGCGGCGCACAGCATGGCTGGAAGGAATACGTGCGCGGCAACGAGTTGCTTGTCAACATGATCCCTAAGGTGCAGTTCACCCTCATCTGCGCCGACGAGCACGTCGACGGAATTGTCGACATCATCTGCAGCGCCGTCCGCACCGGTGCCGTTGGAGACGGCAAGATTTGGGTCGAGCCGGTCGAGGAGGTCATCCGCATCCGTACCGGCGAACACGGCCCCGCCGCGGTGTAGAATCGACTGCCTGCCATCCGCAACGTTAAAATACTGCAATGAGGCACAAGACTTGCGTTGCGGATGGACAGATTATGGGGCGTAATAAATATCCCGAGGAGACGGTCGCGAAGATTCTCGACGCGGCGCTGGAGCTATTCTGCGCACAGGGTTATGAGGGGACGAGCATTCAAGATATCGTCGACCGCCTCGATGGCATGACCAAGGGTGCTGTCTATCATCACTTTAAGAGTAAAGAAGAGATTTTCAACGCCGCATTTGATCGGGCAATGGCTCCGATTGTTGAGCGCCGCCGCTCAACGCTTGGTATCGGTAATATGAACGGAGCCCAAAAGCTCAAGCGGCTGTACGCGCCCGAGTCCGTCGTTCCACAAATTGAGCTATGGGCACGCATACATCCTGCGGCGGATCCGGTAAAAAGCTCGCGTCTACTGGCGATGCAGTACCAGGGCTCGTTTGACGAATCGGCCGATGGCTGTCTTTTGCCAGTGATCGAGGAGGGCATCGCCGACGGCTCCATTGCGTGCGAATGCCCTCGCGAAGCGGCGGAGGCCGTATCGTTGTTGGCGAATCTTTGGTTGCTGCCATTGTTCCGTCCGCTCGAGCCCAAGGAGCGAATGCTCGCTCGCGCACAATGTTTGGCACAGATGGCGGCAGCGGTGGGGCTCGATTTGGGTAATGAAGTGCTCCAGACAACGGCCCAGATTTGGGACGTATGGAACCGTGCCGGGTGGTAATATAGATACCAACGGTATGTAATTGATTTGTGAGGGTAGCCACGGCTGCCCTTTTCAAGTCATTAAATACATACTGACAGTATGTATTTGGGGGCAGGCTTATGGCTGGGATGCGAAGAATTAGCGTTTCATTGGCGCCAAAAACAGTGCGATCTATCAGGCTATTTGGTCTTCTTGTTGCACAGCTGTGTGCGTATTCGATGCTGTCGGCACTGTGCTTTGCGTGTCCGCTCTACTTGTTCGATTGCAGCGGCTCCTCAACGTTATATGGCGCCGTCGCGGCGATAGCGTTCATACCGGGCGTGCTCGCGACTCCGGTTGGCGGGATTTTGGCGGATCGGGGAAGACATCGCGGGGTTCTTGTGGTACTCGGCATTGTTCTGATGGCTGCATCACTGCTGTTTATCCCCATGAAGCGTTCGCTGCCTCTTGCGGTTGTCGTGGCAGCAATGCTTTGCGTCCAATATGGCATCCAATCGCTGCTGAAACCGATGCTTCAAATTGAGGCGGTGCGCATGACGGGCCAAGAAAAGGTTGAGCGTGCCACTGCGTTGGTCTCGCAGATAATCATGATGAGCAATATCTTGGGGCCTGTAGTCGGGACGGCAGTCTATGGGTGCTTTGGTATCGATACTCTATGCGAAACCGCGGCGTTGACGTTTACGATTTCAGCCCTGCTGTTCGGGGGCGCACTCAAGCAAAATGCCTCATCTGAAACGATGGGAGACGGCGCGACTCGTACGACACGCCGAAACGATTTTCGGGAGTTGATTCGGTACCTGTCTCAAAACTCATCATTGCTCGTTGTGTTTTTGATTGCGGCTATTTTGAACCTTGCGTTAGTTGGGTTAACGATTGGTGCTCCCGTTATTGTTGCAAAGCATCTCGGAATGCAGTCATCCTTCGTTGGGATTATTGAGGTGGCTATGCGCTTAGGTGGTCTTGTCGGCAGTGGTTTGGTCGGTATTTGGCCGCATCTTTTTTCCTTCAAGGGCATATGTCGATATGTTGCGATGATCTGTTTTGGAGTCGTGCCGATTATTGTCACGCTACTGAGCGGTCCTGATGAATTAGCGTTTGCCGCGCTTGCGGCCGGCTCGGCATGGGTCATGGCGTGGGCAAGCATTACATCGGTCGAAATCGTTTCATTTGTTCAGCGGTCAGCGCCAAAGGAACTCTGCGGAAAAGTGCTGGCACTCGTTTATATGACGCTTTCCTGTGCAACGCCTATTGGCCAATTGGTTTACGGGCTCGCATATGATCGATGGACACCGGCGATTGTATTCGCAGGCATGTTGGCGGTGCTGACGTTGACGACGGCGCTGTTTTATCGGCTGAAAAGTCGCTTGTGGCGATTGTCTTAGCGCGCTGGGGCACCGTGAATTTGTGAAGGCAGTGGCACGTCGCGTCGTGACGGCATTGTTTGGGCGTGCCTCTCCTTCGTCTACAATATCGTGCAGACGAAGGAGAGGCACGCCCATGATCAAGATGTTTGCGAGTGACTTAGACGGAACGCTGCTGAACGCCCTGCATGAGGCGGATGGGACCATCCGCCGTGCCATTCGCGAGCTGACCGAAGCTGGCCTGCATGTGGTTCCCGCGACCGGACGCTCGACGCTGCCGATCGGCGAGCATGGCTTTACGGGCCTGGCGCTTGACGCCTGCTGCTCCAATGGATCCATCGTGCGCGACAGTCATGGCGAGGTGCTCAAAACCTGGACCATTGACCCGCAGATCACCGAGGAACTGCTCAAGGAGTTTCCGGACATTTGCTTTGATTGCTCCACGCCCGATGGCATGTTCTCGAGCGGCTCGTTCGAGATGCATCAGGCGGGCTTTAAAAAGGACAGCCCTATCAAGCGTATCGTGATGCGTGGCATGCGTGCACGTGGCGGGTATCACGAGGAGCAATATTTCGACCAGTCGATCGGTGACATCCTGCGCCACGATGTGTGCAAGATCAACTGCCGCGTGACCTCGCCCGAGCTGGAGCGTGACCTTAAAGCATATTTGGCCGAGCGATCGGACCGCGTGGTCAACGCGCCGTTCGATCCGGTGATGTTCGAGATCACGGACGTGGCGTGCAACAAGGGCGAGAGCGTGGCCTGGCTGGCGGGCTACTACGGTATTGCCGAGGATGAGGTCGCGGTCTACGGCGACGGCGGCAACGATATCGCCATGCTCAATCGTTTTCGTCACAGCTACGCGACCAAAAACGCAAGCGATGCAGCCAAGGCCGCCGCGAGCGCGACTATCGGCAGTTGCATGGTCCACGCCGTTCCCAAACACATGCTCGCCACCATGCACAAGCAAAACTCCCGCACCGTCATCGAATAATGTGACAAAGGGACAGCCCCTCTGTCACATGGGAGATGCCGGCTTTTGGCGTATAGGACTGTCTCGCTTTCGCCACCAACAAATTTTGAGTTATTCGGCCTGTCGGAGGTCGTTAAATGGCTAAAGATGCCCTCTCGGGAACATTCATACCTCTAATGGTGTTTGATTCGGTGTCGTAAGTGCGCAAATGGGCATGTATGCGCTCAAATAAGGACAAAAACCCTCAGATAATCCCGGCGGTGCATTTATACAGAACTAGCAGCGTGGCCGAATAACTCGAAAAATGTAGGTGGCAGTTCGGCGACAAGCTCGGGTACGGCAAAGGAACTGTTCCTTCGCCGTACCCGAGCTCCGCTCTTCTGAAATACGAACAAACATTCGCATATCTAACTGCGCTTTGATAGAATTGATACTGTTGGCGGCAGTTCCATGTGCCGGGCAACGCCCTCCATCTGATGGGAGGTGATGCCCATGACCGATTTGATTGATTTCGTGAGACTTCTGACCGCTTTGGTCTCGTTCTTCACGGCGCTTGTCGGCCTTTCCGAGGCACTCAAGCAGCGTTCGAAGCGCAACAGAAGGGGTCGCCGCCGCTAAGGCGTTGACCCCCTAATGCAAACAACGGCGCTGCCCAGCTTTGCAGAACTTGGGCTGCCGTCGACATTATTCTACCCACGAATGACATTTTGGACAATCGGTAATGCCGCTCCAAAAGCCAGGTGGGTTGTGACAAAGGGACTGTCCCTTTGTCACATCCAAAATATTGCCTTTACGTGTTGATGCACACGGTGTGCAATAATACTCGCACTGTGCAATAGCGCACAGGTTGAGTAACAAGGAGGACGCTTGTCCCAGCTCGAGAAATGCGATCGCCGGTCCCTTCGCTCGCAGCGTGCCCTTCGCCAGGCACTTGCCAGCGAGCTTGCCGAAAGCGGCGACCTTTCGCGCATTAATGTCGCGTCGCTCACCGAGCGCGCTGGCCTTACGCGTCGCACGTTCTATTCGCATTACCGCGATATCCCCGACTTTATCAATCAAATCGAGGACGGCTTGCTGGCCGAGATCCGTGAGCGCATTGAGCTCATCACCGCAGCTCAGCTGCCCGACCTCTATCACAACATCGATGAGCTCGAGCCGGCACCCGGTTCGGTTGAGCTGCTGCGTTATCTTGCGGCCAACCGCGACTTAATCGGTGCGCTGCTGGGTCCGGGCGGCGACCAGGCCTTCATTAAAAGGATCATCGACACCGCGCGTGAGGCTGTGGTGCCGCGTGCGCAGACGGGCATTTTGGGCCTGGCGCTGGGCACGTTCTTTGACTACTACGTCACCTACGTCGTGAGTGCCGAGGTCGGCATGATTCAGCGCTGGTTTGAGCGTGGGCTCACCGAATCGCCCGAGGCCATGGCGCGCATTATGACGGTGCTCGCTTTTGTGCGCCCTGGTGACCTGTATGGCCAACCCATCGATATCAACGTGCCGGAATACGGCATGAAGCTATTGAACCTGCAGCTCGAGGACGCGGCCGACACCGCCGCAGCCGTCGAGTCCAACAACTAAGAGGAGAGACAATGAGCAAACTCGTCGAGGGCATTAAGGACCGTATGGTCGCTGCCGCGCGTGAGGCTGCACCCGCCGTGGTGGATGCCGCGCAGAAGGCCGCGACCGCAGCTGCCGAGAAAGTTGCCGAGGCAGTTGCCGATGCCAAGAACGCGGCAGGGGAGACGTCCGTCGCTAGCGAGCCCGCCACCGCCGCTGAGCCCGTAGCCGCCGCCCACACCCCCGAAGGCGCGATCTTCAACCCCGAGAACGCTCGTGGCAACCTGCACTTGGGCATCGACGTGGGCTCCACCACCGTTAAGCTCGCTGTGCTCAACGACGACAACCAGATTGTCTACGCCAAGTACCAGCGCCACCACACCGACGTCCGCGCCTGCGCCCGCGACCTGTTCGAGGGCGCTGCGACCGTGCTGCCGACGGCCCAGATGACCTGCGCCATTACCGGCTCGGGCGGCCTGCTGCTGTCCCAGTGGCTCGACCTGGAGTTTGTCCAGGAGGTCATCGCCAGCAAGCGTGCCGTCGAGACCCTCATTCCGGCCACCGATGTCGCCATCGAGCTGGGCGGCGAGGACGCCAAGATCATCTACTTCGACAACGGCATCGAGCAGCGCATGAACGGCACCTGTGCCGGCGGTACGGGCGCGTTCATCGACCAGATGGCAACCCTGCTGCACACCGACGCCAGCGGCCTTAACGAACTCGCGGCCAACGCCACCACCATCTATCCCATCGCCAGCCGCTGCGGCGTTTTTGCCAAGACCGACGTCCAGCCGCTGCTCAACGAGGGCGCCCGCTCCGAGGACGTGGCGGCCTCCATCTTCCAAGCCGTCGTGACCCAGACCATCTCGGGTCTGGCGTGCGGCCGTCCCATTCGCGGCAACGTCGCCTTCCTGGGCGGCCCGCTGCAGTATCTCTCTGAGCTGCGCCACCGCTTCTACCTCACGCTCAACCTGGACGAAGAGCACCGCATTGTGCCCCAAAACGCTCACCTGTTTGTGGCGAGCGGCGCCGCCATGGCGCACGAGTCCAACAAGCTCAGCACGTTCCCGCAGCTCATCGAGGCCATCGACAGCTTGGGTGACACGCAGGGTGCCGAGGTCGAGCGCCTGGATCCGCTCTTTGCCACCGACGAGGATTTTGCCGAGTTCAAGACTCGCCACGACACCGAGGTCGTCCCCAAGGGTAAGCTCGACGGCTACACCGGCCGCGTGTTCATCGGTATCGACGCCGGTTCCACCACCATGAAGGCCGCGCTCGTGGGCGAGGACGGCCAGCTGTTGCACACCTGGTACGGCAACAACAACGGTGACATCCTGGGCACGGCCAAGGTCATCATGGCCGATTTCTACAACCACATCCCCGCCGGCTGCACCATCGGCCACGTGACCACCACGGGCTACGGCGAGGCACTGCTCATCGAGGCCCTCAAGGCCGATTCCGGCGAGATCGAGACCGTCGCGCACCTGCGCGGCGCCAAGGCATTCCTGCCCGGCGTCGAGTTTATCCTGGACATTGGCGGCCAGGACATGAAGTGTCTGCGCGTCAAGGACGGCGTCATCGAGCACATCATGCTCAACGAGGCTTGCTCGTCGGGCTGCGGCAGCTTTATCGAGAGTTTCGCCGTGTCTATGAACATGGACGTGCGCGCGTTCGCCGATGCCGCCATCCACGCTAAGGCTCCCGTCGACCTGGGCAGCCGCTGCACGGTCTTTATGAACTCGCGCGTCAAGCAGGCGCAAAAGGAAGGCGCCACGGTGGGCGACATCGCGGCCGGCCTGTCCTATTCCGTCATCAAGAACGCCCTGTTCAAGGTCATTAAGCTGCGCGACCCCAAGGAGATCGGTAGCCAGGTAATCGTCCAGGGCGGCACCTTTATGTCCGATGCCACGCTGCGCGCGTTTGAGCAGCTCACCGGCGTCCATGCCGTGCGTCCCGACATCGCCGGCTGCATGGGTGCCTATGGTGCTGCCCTGCTCGCCCGCGATCGCGCCGGCGCCGATGGCACCTCGACCATCCTTTCGGCCGAGGACATCGCGCACCTCACCGTGACGCAAAAGCATGTCCGCTGCGGCCGTTGCTCCAACAACTGCCAGCTCACCGTCAACGACTTTGGCGGCGGCAGGCGCTTTATCACCGGCAACCGCTGCGAGAAGGGCGCCGGCCACAAAAAGCAGAAGACCGAGGCCCCCAACCTCTTCAAAAAGAAAAACGATCTGCTGTTTAACCGTGAGGTGCTGAGCCCCGACGAGGCCCCGCGCGGCACCGTCGGCATCCCGCGCGCACTCAACATGTACGAGAACTACCCCTTCTGGCATGCGTTCTTTACGCGCCTGGGCTTTAGCGTGCAGCTGTCCGACCAGTCGAGCAAAAAGACCTACCAGGCGGGCATCGAGTCCATGCCGTCCGAGAGCGTGTGCTATCCGGCCAAGATGAGCCACGGCCACGTGATGAACCTTATTGACCGTGACGTCGACTTCATTTGGATGCCGTGCGTGCGCTGGGAGCGCAAGGAGGACCCGACCGCCGGTAACTGCTACAACTGCCCCATCGTCATGAGTTACCCCACGGCGCTGGCGCTCAACATCGATGAGATCCGCGAGCAGAACATCGAGTTCCTGTACCCGTTTGTGCCCTATCACGACAAGACCGAGCTCAAGCGCCGCCTGTACCAGGTGCTCGCCGTCGACCGCGTGGCCGATGCGCAAGCCGGTCGCGGTCGCGTGCGCGGTCCAAAGATCACACGCTCCGAGGTCGATGCCGCCGTCAACGCTGCTTTTGAGGCCGATGCGCGCTTCCACGAGGATATCCAGACCATGGGCGAGGAGGCCCTTAAGTGGGTCGAGGACCACGGCGGCCATGGCATCGTACTCGCCGGCCGTCCTTACCATAACGACCCCGAGATCAACCACGCCCTGCCTGAGCTTATCTCGAGCTTTGGCTTTGCGGTCTTTACCGAGGATTCGCTCGCGCACCTGGTGAAGCCCGAGCGTCCGATTCGCGTCGTCGACCAGTGGATGTACCACAGCCGCCTGTACGCCGTCGCCCGTTTTGTGACGATGCGCAACGACCTGGACCTGATTCAGCTCAACTCTTTCGGCTGCGGCCTGGACGCTCTGACCACCGACCAGGTGCAGGAGATTCTGGAGGCCAGCGGCAAGATCTACACCGTGCTCAAGATCGACGAGGTGTCCAACCTGGGTGCCGCGCGCATCCGCATCCGCTCGCTCATGGCAGCGCTCAAGGACCAGGAGGCCGAGCGCTTGCCCGAGGCCACGGCCGCGGGCGAGGCCTACGAGCAGGGCGATGCCGCGCCGGTGGCGCCCTCTACGGATGCCCCCGCGTTCGCGAGCCGCAAGTACACGTTTGAGGCTCAGCGCGAGAGCGCTTCGACCGCGTGGCCCAAGGTGCCCTTTACCGAGCAGATGCGCGAGGAGGGCTACACCATCCTGTGCCCGCAGATGGCGCCGATCCACTTTGACCTGGTCAAAGAGGTGTTCCGTGGTGCTGGCTACAACTTGGAGCTGCTGCCCTCGACCGATCACGACGCTGTCGAGGCTGGCCTGCGCTATGTGAACAATGACATTTGCTACCCGTCGATTCTGGTAACGGGCCAGATTATGGAGGCCATCGAGAGCGGCCGGTACGACCTGTCCAAGACGGCCGTGGTTATCAGCCAGACCGGCGGCGGCTGCCGTGCCACCAACTACATCGCACTCATCCGCAAGGCCCTGCGCGAGAGCGGCCACCCCGAGATCCCGGTGATCTCGCTTTCGGCCGTGGCGCTCGGCGAGGATAACCCCGGCTTTAAGATTACGCCGGCGCTGCTTAAGCAGGCAGTCTACGCGGTGCTCTTTGGCGACGTGATGATGCAGATGCTCTATCGTTGCCGCCCGTACGAGGCCACGCCCGGCGCCGCCAACGCGCTCTACGAGGAGTACATGGCGCGCGCCCGCAAGCTGGCGCCCAAGTTCAACAGGCACAACTACACCAAGCTTGCGCGTGAGGCCATCCGCGCGTTCGACACCATGCCGCTCGTGGGCGAGGGCACCAAGCCGCGCGTGGGCGTGGTCGGCGAGATCCTGGTCAAGTTCCACCCCACGGCCAACAACCACGTGGTCGATGTCATTGAGCGCGAGGGCTGCGAGGCTGTGGTGCCGGGCCTGCTCGACTTCTTCCTGTACTCCATGAGCAATGCCGAGCTGCAAAAAGACGAGCTGGGAAGCTCTGCCACGGCGCGCGCTAGCATGCAGGCACTCATTAAGCTGGTGGACTGGATGCGCACGCCGGTGGAGGAGATGCTCGAAAAGTCCCGCCGTTTCGAGGCGCCCGAGCGCATTGGCACCATGGCGGACAAGGCTCGTGCGGTGCTTTCGGTGTGCAACAACATGGGCGAGGGCTGGTTACTCACGGCCGAGATGCTCGATCTGATTGACCACGGTGCGCCCAACATCATCTGCACGCAGCCCTTCGCGTGCCTGCCCAATCACGTGGTGGGCAAGGCCGTGATCAAGGAGCTGCGCCGTCAGCACCCCGAGAGCAATATCGTCGCGGTGGACTACGACCCCGGTGCGTCCGAGGTCAACCAGCTCAACCGTATTAAGCTCATGATTAGCGTGGCCAAGGAGAACATGCGCGCCGGTAAGGGCTTTAAGCTCGAGAAGGTGGCGCCGCTCGCGATGGACGAGGTCACTGGCCAGATGCGTGCCCATGACGGCTGCGTGAGCTGCGGCTCGGTCGACGAGAGTGCCGTGGCGTCGGTCGCTGAGCGCCTGGGACGCGGTGTGAAGTAGCTAAATTATTCCGACGCTAACAGCGGCTTGCCGAAATAGCGTGTGAGGTGCGGTGGCGGCCATCTGGCTGTCGCCGCGCCATCTTTCTCTGGCTTGGTCTAGGGCGCTGCAGACAATGAATGGTGCGGTCAGTGCTCGGCTCAACCCGCTGAGAAGGTGGGACAGAGCCGTTTATTTCGGAAGTGGGGCACAGGCTTGCGGGTGGTGAGTGGGTCACTGATTTGGCAAGAGTCTGTCAGGTCCTCGTTGTTTTCTCTCGGAAAACTTCAAAAAACATGGGCTGACCCACGTTTCTGTTCTGGCGGAATACGTTGCTGCTTTGCATGGAATTAGCATGCCCGTCATATTCAGCTGGAAAGGTCTCCTCTTTCAGCGCTTTTTAAACATCGAGAGAGCCGGCGTGCCTCAAGTTGAATGCAGCTTATCGCGTGATGAGTCTGCGCTTGGGTATCGTTTGAATTTGAAACGCAGTAAAAAGGGATTGATATTCTGTCTTGTTCGCTTAGGCAAACGATTTTTGCTGGATAGCCTATCCTGATTTGAGACGCTTGTGAGGCCATGGTCAGAATAATCCCATGCTTATGAATCAGAAAATCGGACAAATTTTGCTGGTCTGCTAAGTTAATATTCTCGTAGGAAGGGGAAAGGCCCAGATGGTTAAATACTGAGTTTATTCTCTTTCGACAATATCGAATGTCACAGGTGTTTGCAATTGGATATCGAGCCACCGCGTTTAGATTTGCCGTTGCGCGACTGGCTAATGGGTGACTGCTTTCAACTAAGAGGTTGACTTCGGCATTCAATAAAAAATGTGATTCAAAAAGATTGGTGTCTACTTGTCCAGCGACAATTGCAATGTCGATTTGTCTGTCAAGTAGAAGGGATAAACACGTTCCGCCGTCGTCATATCTGGAAACAGTAAACTTACCGCCCTTATACTTTTTCGAAAGCCTGTTCAGTGTGGGCTGGTTGAACCAGCTTGCGAGTATTGGTGCTAGTCCGACTGCAACGCGTGTCAAACGTGTCTGGGTTATTTTTATCTTTTCACGCGTGATTTGCGCATACGCTTGAATTCCCTCAACTGAAGCTAGTACATCTAATGCTATAGGAAGGATTTCCTCTCCATAGTTTGTTAGATGTAGAATACTGCCTCTTTTTTCGAACAGCTTCAGACCAAGTTCAGATTCCAATGCTCGAATGCCTTTTGAAACAGCTTGCGGCGAAACGCTTAATATAGTTGCTGCATCCGAGTAATTCTGATAATCAAATACCTTTATGAAATACTGCAGCTGAACAACATTCACCAGAATTTCCTTAGGTTGAATTTTAAATCAGTCTAAGTGTAAATTAAATAATGTTAAACAAGGCAAACAAATTGTTTCATCTAGTACAAAAAGTTATCAAACAGCTTTTGACTTTTTGACCAAAGTATAACTAGGCCTAGAACGAGAAAGGAGCCATTGTGGATTGGATACAGCCAACTCAAACACCTAACGATATTGCTTTGCTATCAAGTTGGTGTCCTTGTCAGGGCGCAAAATGTCAAGGGCGCTGTAATCCCTGGGGGATGTGTGCCGTGTACACGGGCGGGAATTGCCGCGCATTTCAACATTGCGGTATACACGTTAGCTAGGAGCTCCGATGGAATATATTCAAAAGCCAGTGAATACTCAGATGCCTGCTTCGTCTCGAGATATTTCTACGTGTGTGTCCTGTGCAGCACATATTTGTTGGAGTTATTCAGGGGGAGGACCGTGTGGCCTGAGGATCTGCATTACCAAATTTTGTGGCTGGAATTACTCCTAATGGCAGGTTGAAATATTGAAATATGCAACGGAGTAGAAATGAAACAGTCTCGCTTTAATGTAATCGATAAAGGGAATCAACCTACGCTGGCATATAACTCGTACTCTGGTGCAATCGTTGCGTTGGATGCAGAATACGAGAAGGGGCTTTTTGAGAATGGAGCTAATTGCCCTTCGGAGATTGTCGATAATTTGACGGACGCGGGGTTGTTGGTTCCCGACGGACTTGACGAGATCGAACATTTAAAAGAGATATCGTTGGCCTGTCGCATGCAATCAAAATCACTTTCATTTACGATAGCCCCGACATTGAATTGTAACTTCAGATGTCCGTATTGCTATGAGAACGGCAAGCGTTATGGCTCAATGAGCGACCGATGTGTCGATCAGGTAATAAAGCATATCAATGGCATGGTTATAGACAATCAGGCGGAAAGTTTGCAGATTGCCTGGTATGGCGGCGAGCCTTTATTGGCGATTGAGACGGTGGAGAAGATTACGCGCGGAATCCGAAGTGATGAAATCTTATTTAACGCCAGCATGGTGACCAATGGCTATTTCTTAGATGGGAAAACGGCGGAGTTGCTTGCAAAAAATGGGGTTACGCACGTTCAGGTAACTGTCGATGGTCCGCCTGAGATACACAATCGAAGAAGATGTCTTCCTTCTGGCGGCGATACGTTCAACCGTATTATTGATAACGTAAAAAGGGCTAGTGCGTACTTTGATGTCATCTTAAGAGTCAATGTTGATCCGTCGAACGGTGATCAGATTGATCGTTTGGTTGATTCGCTTGATCGTAAAGGTCTTCGTAATAAAGTAAAACTATATTTAGCGGCAGTAGATGATATAAATGGGACGTGCGCTAACTCTCCATGCTATTCAGAGGATGAATTTGCTTCGATTGAAGCATCCTGTCTATCTCGCTACAAAATGACAGGGTACATGGATCCATTTCTTCCAGGCTTTAATCCGACCATATGCGGAGCCGTCAATAAATATTCAGAAGTTATTGGACCAGACGGTTCCTTATATAAATGCTGGAATGAAATAGGATATTCCGACAGAAGCTATGGGAGCATCTTTGAAAATGTAACGAGTAGCGCATCCGAAGTTTCCATATGGAATGCTTACGACTTTTGTTCAGATTCAGAATGCCTTAACTGCTCACTTCTTCCTATGTGCATGGGTGGCTGTCCCTTCACCAGGCTGTATGAAAATAAGACAAGCTGTGTATCCGCAAGAAAGAACTGTATAAAAGTAATGAGGGCGGCCTATGATCTCAAACATAAGAAGTGATGCGGATTCAACGGCGATCTTCGACTATCTGCCATATTTCAGACTTGGGTTTTCTTCCCAATTGCTTCTGGTTATAGCCTTTACGTTGTGCTTAATAATATCTGGAATGATGGCCTCTGTATCCCCGCTGCTCACGAGCGCTCTGGTTGATAATATATCTAAAAAAGCTCCTTATGGTGCTATTATGATTGACAGTGCGTTAATTGGTTTCGCGGCATTAATCGATATTGTTGTCAGCTATTTAAGCACCCTTCTTTCAATGCGGATAACGACCGTGGCTGCATTCTCGATTGCTCGAAGAAAAATCGATGAGCTCGTGCGGATGCCTTTTGAGTTGTTTTTTGAGCAGGAGTCTGCTGAAAAAACTCAACAGATTTGTTCAGATGCCAATACTGTGGCGTCCTTCGGATTGTCGATGCTCCAGACGGTACTCCTTGCGATTGTCCAGCTAGGTATCAGTTTATTTTTTCTCTATGGATGTTCCACAGCGCTCTTTTGGGTTTCCGTGACATTTTGCATCTTGTATGCAATTGCATATGCTTCATTTAAAAAACCGCTTTTTGTTTCAGGTCTGACCTTTAAGGAAGAGCAGTCCCTGTATTTCGGAAAAGTGGAGTCCATACTTGCGCATCAGAGATTTTTGTATGTTAATGCGCTGTTCGAAAGAGCATTGAAATCCATAGATAGCTATTTTTCGTCTTTGCTGCACGCCGGAGTCGCCTATCAAAGTGTCGTTTCGAAATTTCAGGCAACTGATTCCTTTGCTGCGGCTGCGTCCCAGGTGACCATTCTTTTGATTTCGGCTTTTTATGTAATGCATGGAAGCATGAGTGTAGGCCAACTTGTTGCTGTTTCGAGCTACATGGCTTTAATGCTATCTGCCGTGAGGTCAATCTACGGTATAGGTAGCAGCGCACAAGACTGCTTCTCATCGATATCCCGTCTAAATGCCTCTAAATTGCCTTCGGCTGCTGCTGGAGAGGAGCTCTTGGAGATCGATTACATCGAACTGCATAATTTCGGCTTTACATTAAATGGAAAGTGTCTCTACAGCAACTTGAATGTCAGGTTTGAAAAAGGAAAGCTCTATGCTCTTGTAGGGATTAATGGCTCGGGCAAAACGACCCTTGCGTACTTATTGATGGGTTGTTTCAATTCGGATTACGTTGGGACTATTTCCTACAACGGTAAGGCCCAAGAAGAAATCAACTGTGAGCTCCTTAGGCAGAAGCTAGTTTCGTTTGCTGAACAAACTCCGATATCAGTAAAGGATATTCTTTGCGATAGAAACTTTCCTTCTATCGAAAGGAAGAGGTGCGGAGGAATGTCTCCCGGGGAACTGGAACAACTGGAAATTAGGCGGGTCTTAGAAAAGAAGGCAGACGTCTATTTATTCGATGAGCCAACAGCATCACTCGATATTGCTCATAAAGAAGCTCTGATAAAAGCTATGAAGGAAATGCGAAAGCACAAGATTGTCATTGCAATTACACACGATATGGACCTAATAGATGCTAGTGATGAGGTGGTAGAGCTTGGGAAAAGCGACTGAAATAATGCGCCTGGGGGCACGTTATCTACTGGGCACGATGGTTGCTAGCGTGCCGTGGGCTATTTGGGTTATTGCAAAAGGATCCCCCGCTTGGCTGTGCTCTACAGGGGCGCTCTTTTGTGCGTTGGTAGTCTATCTTTTTGCAACTCGGGGCGCTGTTTCTTGTGATAAGCCCAAACGGCGTGGGATTCTTTTGGGATGGCAGTTCATTTTCATCGTATTTATTATTATGGCCTCTATGCTCGATATAGGTGGAAAATCAATATCCAGATGGGTATTGGTCTGTTCGGTCTCAGTTTTGCATGAGCTGTTATTTAGGTACGTATTTTTATTTGAATACACAATCGTCGGAATAGTTCGGCCGTTTTGCATAAGGGCATTTATACAGTCGATGCTATGGTCATTGCTTCTCGTGACTCAACAGTGTTTAATCGGGGCACCCACAAATTACATCATTGCAATGATGGGGGGCTATCTTTGTCTGGGCCTTATTTTTGCGCTGCTCGTGCGAAAAACAGGGACAGTGTGTCCGTCTCTTTTAGCCATGATGTCTCTGGATTTTATCAACATCCTAGCTCTTTGAGTTACGGACAAAATCTTCAAAATCTTCAGGTGTTGGCACCATGGCAGATAAAGCCCGCACGGTGCTTTCGGTATGCAATAACATGGGCGAGGGCTGGCTGCTCACGGCCGAGATACTCGACCTAATCGATCACGGTGCGCCCAACATCATCTACACGCAGCCCTTCGCCTGCCTGCGATTCGGTTAGCGAGGATGCCGTGGCATCGGTCGCCGAGCGTCTGGGGGGCGGCATTAAGAAGTAACATGCCTGCTTTAGGCTGGTATGAGAAAAACGGGTGGCAGCC
>UQEO01000037.1 GCA_900540095.1 uncultured Collinsella sp. | reverse complement strand
GCGACAACTTGTCATTCAAAGAGGACGGCATGACCAGAAGGTCTATGCCGTCCTCTTTTCATGCCAATTTGTTGGCTCTGGTGGGCGCTCGCTGTCGGTGCCAAAACATCGGCATTGCCATGATCCAAGGTAGTCATTGAGGACGTTCTTAAATGACTACATAGCATGAGAGTGGATAATCTCCCGGTTTGAGCCTGCATTCGAGCTCAAAGTGGGAGATTATCCACTCTCATTTGTTGCGTGTCCGAAAATCCACGCTCGTTTCTACTCTGCCTACATTTGGAGGAAGAGCTCGTGGAGGCGGGTGTCTTCGTCGAGTTCGGGGTGGAAGGTTACGCCGAGCTGGTTGTCTTGGCGGGCGGCGACGATGCGGCCATCGACTTCGGCCAGGGCCTCGGCATCGCCGTGCACCTCAACGATGCGGGGCGCGCGGATAAACGTCAGCGGCACTTCACCGTCGATGCCAGCTACCTGCCCCTTGGTTCGAAAACTGCCGAGCTGCCTGCCGTAGGCATTGCGCTCAACGAGCACATCCATGGTTGCCAGGCGCGGCGTGCCCTTATCGTCATGGGCGGCAAGGTCGTGAGCCAGCAGAATCAGGCCGGCGCAGGTGCCCAGGACGGGCATGCCTTCAGCGATACGGGCACGAAGCTCCTCGAGCATGCCGAGCTCGGCAAGCAGCTTCCCTTGAACGGTGGACTCGCCGCCGGGAAGTACCAGACGGTCAAAGTCCTGCTTCAAATCAGCCGCCTGCCTCAGCTCAATACAGTGTGCGCCAAGCCCGGATAGTCTTGCCTCGTGCTCGGCAAAAGCGCCTTGGACCGCCAGCACGGCGACCGTTTGGTCTGCATAATCGCTCATGTGCGATCCTTTCTGCTGGACTAGCGCCCGCGCTCTTCCATGATAATCTCGATCTCGTCGGCGTTGATGCCCACCATGGCCTCGCCCAGGTCCTCTGAAAGCTCGGCAATGAGCTTGGCATCGGTGAAGTTTGCCACGGCCTTGACGATGGCGGCTGGCCGCTTGGGGGGGGGGCCGCCCTTTAAGGGTACGGGCCGCTCTTAAAGATGCCCGAGCCGACAAACACGCCTTCGGCGCCCAGCTGCATCATCAGCGCGGCGTCGGCGGGGGTCGCTACGCCGCCGGCGGCAAAGTTCACGACGGGAAGCTTACCCGTGGCATGGACCTCGCGCACCAGCTCGACCGGAACCTGCAGTTGCTTGGCTGCCTCAAAGAGCTCGTCGTTGCGCAGGGCAACAACGTCACGGATCTGCTTTTGGATCTTGCGCATGTGACGCATGGCCTGAACGACGTCGCCCGTACCCGGCTCACCCTTGGTGCGAATCATCGTGGCGCCTTCGGCAACACGGCGCAGCGCCTCGCCCAGATCACGGGCGCCGCAGACAAACGGCACGTCAAACTGGGTCTTGTCGATGTGATAGACGTCATCGGCAGGGGAGAGAACCTCGGACTCATCGATGTAGTCGATCTCGATGGCCTGCAGGACCTGCGCCTCGACAATGTGGCCGATGCGGCACTTGGCCATAACAGGGATGGAGACGGCCTCCTGGATGCCCTTGATCATCTTGGGGTCGCTCATGCGCGAGACGCCGCCCGCGGCACGGATATCGGCCGGAATGCGCTCGAGTGCCATGACGGCGCAGGCGCCTGCCTCCTCGGCGATGCGCGCCTGCTCGGGTGTGGTGACGTCCATGATGACGCCGCCCTTGAGCATCTGTGCGAGTTCGCGATTGAGTTTGACGCGATCGGCCTTGCTGGTCTGTTCTGCCATGGTTGCTCCCTTGGTTGGCATGTGCATTGTTTGACGGAACATCCTATCGGGGAGCTGGGTATGGCAAAATACTCAGTTTTCGAGATAATAATAAGGTCAGCTTAATATCAGATTGAACAGCTCGATAAGGTCAGGTGGCAAACTCATGCTTGACTACAATTTGGAAAAACGTGGCGAGGCATCGCTCTATGAGTATGTTTATCAGCAAATTCGAGATGATATTGTTGCTGGACGTATTGCGGCGGGGGAGCATCTTCCGTCTAAGCGCGCCTTTGCCAGTCATCTGGGAATCAGTGTCATTACCATCGAGAATGCATATAGCCAGTTACTCGCTGAGGGCTATATTTGCTCAATGCCGCGTCGTGGCTACTACGCTTGCGAGCTTCCGGATGCACCGGTTTTGGCTTCAGCTGCGGAGGACATCGACCGAGATGCCGCCTCTGCGGGTCCCAGCGCGCATGATGTCAACGGACAGGTTGAGCTGTTCGATGCACTTTCTCCTTCCGCTTTGGAGGCGGCGCGGCTTTGGCAAAGTGCGCTACGGGCGACGCTGGCATCCGAAGACGAGCGCGAAATCTTTTCGCCCGCACCGGCGCATGGCACCGCTCGGCTGCGACGCGCAATTGCTCACCATCTGCGCGGGACAAGGGGTATGAATGTCGACCCCAACAACATCGTTATCGGTGCAGGTGCCCAGCTGCTCGATACTATGTTGGTTCAGTTGCTTGGAGCCGACAAGGTGTATGCCGTTGAGGACCCGGGCTATTTGCGCCTGACGCGCATCTATCAGGCCATGGGTTGCAAAGTTCGGCATATCCCGTTGGATGATGACGGCGTCGACCTGAGCACTCTGCAGAAAACTGGGACCGATGTCCTTCACCTGATGCCGTCTCACCAATATCCAACCGGCCTGGTGACGAGCATCGCGCGTCGATATGCGCTGCTGAGCTGGGCTGCCGAACGGCCGGGTCGATATCTCATCGAAGATGACTTTGATTGTGAGTTCCGCCTTGCCGGCAAGCCGATCCCCGCACTCGCGTCGATCGATGCCGCCCAGTCGGTTATCTACACCAATACGTTTTCGAAGAGCCTGTCATCGGCGTTGCGCCTAGCGTACATGGTGCTGCCCGACGAGCTGATGGAGCGGTTTAGGCGCGACCTTGGTTTTTACGCCTCGTCGGTTAGCTCTATAGATCAAGTTGCATTGGCTCGCTTGCTGGAATCGGGTGATTACGAGCGACATGTGAACCGCGTGCGCGTTCGTGCTCGCGAGGCGCGTGATGGCCTGATGGTGCTTGTGCGGAAGGTATTTCCGGCAGGAGAGGTCTCGATCGAGCATGCAGACGCGGGCCTTTACTGCACCGTGGTTGCGGAGCGCGGAACGGGCGGAAGCACTTTTGCACGGGCCCTCACGCGCTCGAGCATCCCTTTTATCGATATCGGTGACTGTTTTTGGTGTGCCGATGGCGCATCTGCCCCTGAAAACTCAACTCATATTCTTGTCCAGTATGACGACCTGAGTCCAAAAGTACTAACTACCTTGGAATTGCAGCTAATGGGGGGCACTCTGCAATCTAAGTGAGTAGACTTTTAGCACTTTGGCGACCAGGCAGTTTTGTAACAAGCTATCTACCTGCGGTTTTGAAAAGCAGGAAGACCGGCCTGCTCGGAATGTTCAAAAAAAGTCTACTCACTTGCCGCGTAAAGCTTCTGCATGAGAAAAAAATGGGGTTTTCAACAGGGCTTCGTCCAGCTCTCGACAAGCTTTTGGCCAGTTGGGGAGGGCTGTTGAAAACTTGGCAGTCCGTTCGGCGCCATTTTTGGTGCGTTCGCGCCAATGCGTGACTGACTGGGTTGAAATTCGTGTTCTCCTGTGCCTATGAAGGATCTACTTTGTGACATATCGGCTTTTAGGTACTGGCGTTTGCCTCCTCAAGTCCGCGCTTTGTGTCCGTCGCTTCCACGACCGGAAGAAGACCGGCAGCGATATGATCTCGCCCGCAACCCGACGGCTGCGGTCGCGCTCGGTTTTCCGTTGCATACATTGGTTCGGACGAGAAACAAACGGACTTGTCCTGCCAGCATTAGGCAGCGGCTGTTTCTTGGTGAGCTCCCCAGGGAATCCGTGCTGGAAACGGAGCATGGATTTTTGATTACGTCTCCTCTACTGACGGCATTCATCATGTCGCGGCATCTGACGGATTTTCAGCTCCTTTTGGTATTGGCGGAGATGTGTGGCTTGTTTGCGGTGTGCGCTCTGCCGGCGGCACTTGAGGCCGAGCTTGCGCGTGCAATTGACTCGGGCGCGATTTCGACAACGTTCGGTTGGGTGCGCTGCCCGTCCGAGGACGGCACCGCCTCAAAATTATGGCGTCGAGACGCTTTGGTTTTGGGCGGAGACCTTGACCGTTTTTGTTCAGATGTTTGCGGGATGCGTTACGGCAATAGATTTATGGCGGTATCACAACTCGTTCCATTGGGTGCCGCGTCGCCTTTTGAGGTCGAGGCATATTTGTTGCTTGGACTGCCGCGAGCCTTGGGAGGCGAAGGGTTTTGCAGTATAGAGCTCAATGTCGAAGTGACGTTAAGCACAAGTGCTCGAGCGATTGTGGGAAAGTCCCGTGTGTATATCGATCTACTTTTGTCTTCGCCGGACGGCAGGCGACAGGTGGCCATTGAATGTCAGGGAAAGGCCTCGCACGGACGCGCAGGGGATGGCTTGCGTGACGCTGACCGCATGACGGCCCTTCAAGCCATGGGCTACGATGTACTTCTCCTGACACACAGGCAGATATCCGATGAGGATAGATTCCGCGCGATCGTTAAGGCCGTATGCAGGATGCTCGATGCTGAATATCGTGATAAAAGCTCAGATGAGCAAAGGGCTGAGACATTACTCAGGTCTGAACTATTTGTTGACTGGACAAAATTGGGAGTAATCGACGGAAAGATGCCCGTTAGACACAAAATGGCTCGATCGTGGACGGCTGCGAATCTAAGTGAGTAGACTTTTGGCACTTTGGCGACTAGGTCGTTTTGCAACAAGGCATTTACCTGCGGCTTTATAAAGTGATATGGATGGTCTGCTCGGCAAGTTCCAAAAAGTCTACTCACTTAGTTTTTGACGAGAAGCCGATGCCGAAGGCGGTCCTATTTCAGGTAGTTAACAAGTTTGTGAGGCACGAAAAAGGCCCGAACCATGCGGTCCGGGCCTCATCGAGCTAGAGGTTATGTCTCAGGTTGCTGGCTTAGCCGAAGTAGCGCTTGAGCAGGCCGGCGAAAGCCTTGCCGTGGCGAGCCTCGTCGCGAGCCATCTCGTGCACGGTGTCGTGGATGGCATCGAGGCCAGCGGCCTTGGCGCGCTTAGCAAGATCGGTCTTGCCGGCGGTGGCGCCGTTCTCGGCCTCAACGCGCATCTCGAGGTTCTTCTTGGTGGAGTCGGTTACGACCTCGCCCAGGAGCTCAGCGAACTTGGCAGCGTGCTCGGCCTCCTCGTGGGCAGCCTTCTCCCAGTACAGGCCGATCTCGGGATAGCCCTCGCGATGAGCGACGCGCGCCATGGCCAGGTACATACCGACCTCGGAGCACTCGCCCTCAAAGTTGGCGCGCAGGTCGGCAACGATGTCCTCGGAGACGCCCTCCATCTTGGCGACGCCCACGACGTGCTCGGCAGCCCACTCGAGCTGACCCTCCTCCTGCTTCAGGAAGCGAGAACCGGGAACGCCGCACTGGGGGCACTTGAAGTCCTCGGGCAGCTGGTCGCCGTCGAACTCTTCCACATAACCGCAAACGGGGCAAACAAACTTCATGATTCGATCCTTTCGATCGATGGCGATTGTGCGCTCGTCCGGTCCCGTAAGGGCCCTCTCCGGACGTGCGTCTTGACGAGTTCTATTATCCATAAATGCAACCAAATGTGAAGCCTATTAGGAATGATTTTTAATAAAACAATTTCGAGATATGAAGATGTTGATTGATTAACGATTGGGAGGCCGTCTGCGATTTTTGCTGAGTACAATCGGGCGAGCAAATGTTGACCTATCAACAAATGAAGGAGTTTCCTTTATGCATCTAGCCCGTCGTGCCTGGTGCCGAACATATCAGACGGTTTTTCGCATTGCATTGCCGATCCTGCCCTATACCGAGCCGCGCATTTTAGAGCATGCCGAGGATGTGCCCGCGGTGCTTCAAAAGCGCTCGATCCAGAAGGTCCTTATCGTGACGGATCCCGGCATTGCCCGTCTGGGGCTCACGGCACCGCTCGAGGCGGCGCTCGCATCCAGGGGGATTGGCGTTACGGTCTATGCCGAAACGCGTACAAACCCCACGGTTTCAAACGTGGAGGAAGCGGCGTCCCTGTATCGAGAGAGTGCCTGCCGGGCCATTATCGGCTTTGGCGGAGGATCAGCCATGGACTGCGCCAAGGGCGTAGGCGCACGCATTGCGCAGCCAAACAAGCCCATCAACAAGATGCGCGGCCTGCTGCGGATTCATCGTCGCCTGCCGCTTCTCATCGCCGTCCCCACCACGGCAGGCACGGGAAGCGAGGTCACACTTGCGGCGGTAATTACCGATGACGAGACGCACTACAAGTACCCCATTAACGACTTTGTGCTTATTCCGCGCTTTGCGGTGCACGACCCCGAGTTTACGCGCGGTCTGCCCGCCTCCATTACGGGGCAGACGGGTATGGACGCCCTGACGCATGCCGTCGAGGCCTTTATCGGGCGAAGCACCACGCCCTATACGCGCAAGATGGCGCGACAGGCGGTGCAGCTCATCCACGACAATTTGCTCGAGGCCTATGAGCATGGCGACGACATGCGTGCGCGTCGCAATATGCTTTCGGCGGCGTATAAGGCGGGAGTTGCCTTTACGCGCTCCTATGTTGGATACGTTCATGCCATCGCGCACAGTCTGGGCGGCCGATACGGAATTCCGCACGGTTTGGCCAACGCGATCATCCTGCCGCACATGCTTCGCGCTTATGGTGACGCCGCCGCCCCCAAGCTTGCCGATCTTGCTCGCATGGCGGGCATTGCGCCGGCTACCGCGCAGGATAGTCTTGCGGCCGAGGCCTTTATCGATTGGGTCGACCGCATGAACGAGATCCTGGGAATCCCCAAATATGTCTCGGGCATTCGCCGCTCCGACATTCCCGAGATGGCGGCGCATGCCGATGCCGAGGCCAATCCGCTGTACCCCGTTCCGCTTTTGATGGACCGCTTGGAGCTCGAGCATATGTATGAAGTCGTTGCAGGTGGTATGTTTGAGGGCGAGAACTAGGAGGGCACATGAACACCGAGGAAATTGCGCGCATCGTCGGCGATCAGCGCGCCTACTTTAAGACGCGCGCCACGTTTGATGTCGATGCTCGACGTCGCGCGCTCGTGAGTTTATGCGATGCGGTGCGGGCCCACGAGGCTGATATCGCCCATGCGCTCAAGACCGATTTGGGGAAGTCGCATGACGAGGCCTATATGTGCGAGATCGGCACGTCGCTTTCCGAGATTCGACATCAGATCGCTCACGTGGCTCGGTGGAGTCGTCCGCGCCTGCGTCCGTGCGATCTCGCTAACGCCGTGAGCGCGTGCAAAACGCAAGCCGTGCCCTATGGCGTCACGCTCATCATGGCTCCGTGGAACTACCCGTTTTTGCTAACACTCGAGCCGCTCGCCGGCGCCCTTGCCGCGGGCAATACCGTGGTCATCAAGCCGAGTGCCTATGCTCCGGCATCGAGCGCGGTGCTCAAGCAAATCTGTGAAGAGGCATTTGATCCGCGCCTGGTGACGGTTGTCGAGGGCGGGCGCGCCGAGAACGAAGCGTTGCTCGATGAGTGCTGGGACAAGATCTTCTTTACCGGTAGCGTTCCGGTCGGCAAGCTCGTCATGGAGCGCGCAAGTAAAAACCTCACGCCCGTGACGCTTGAGCTGGGCGGCAAGAGCCCCTGCATCGTGGATGCGACGGCAAACTTGAAGGTCGCGGCACGGCGTATCGCCTTTGGCAAATGGCTCAACGTGGGGCAGACCTGCGTGGCGCCCGACTACCTGCTGGTCGATACGCGCGTGCACGACGAGCTGCTGGGCCTCATCAAGGAAGAGGTCCGCCGTATGTTTGGCGAGCATCCGCTCGATAACGAGGATTACGGGCATATCGTCAATGCTAAGCATTTTGCGCGCGTGCGCGGGCTGATCGATCCCGATAAGGTCGTGCTGGGAGGCACGGCGCGCGAGTCGTCGCTCAAGATTGAGCCGACGATCCTAGACGGCGTGACCCCCGATGACGCCGTGATGCAGGAGGAGATCTTCGGTCCCATCTTGCCGGTGCTGACGTTTGAGAGCCTAGACGAGGCCGAAGCGTTTATTACGGATCGTCCGACGCCGCTGGCCCTGTATATCTTTAGTCAGGATCGCGCAGTTCAGCAGCGCTTCGTGCGTTACGTGCCCTTTGGCGGTGGCTGTGTCAACGACACGATCATGCACTTGGCTACGAGCCATATGGGCTTTGGCGGCATGGGCGCGAGCGGTATGGGGCAGTACCATGGCCGCGAGAGCTTCGATACGTTTAGCCACAAGAAGAGCATCGTGAACAAGGCAACTTGGCTGGACGTGCCGTTTCGGTATGCGCCCTACGCAAGCTGGAAGCACAAGTTCGTGCGCATGTTTGTGCATTAGAAAAGGGCGCAGGTAATACGAACAAGTGTTCCTATTACCTGCATTTTGCGTTAGACTACTGTTATGGAGCACGGATGGGCCAACTCCCTTTAGAAGGGATTTGGTATGAACGTAAGCGATGTTATTTCGTTATTGGCGTTGTTGATTGCGGCTATCGAACTCGGTCTGTTTATCGGCCGAATGAAATAGCCGCCCCCGCGTAAGCGAAGACGGCCACTTCTCACGATGAAAACGTGTATCGGAGTTGGCAAGACCCGCGGCAACGGGTGCCATCCGTGTTCCTATCTTATCTGCAAGCGTTCTGTCGCGCAAGCGTTGAGGCAAACGATTGAAGGACGCAGACAGGATGTATTTGTGTCCGCACGGGACCGTAGACTTCTCAATAAGGTTACACACCGGTTTATCCGGCCGTTAGAGGAGCTGCTATGTACGAGCCTTCACGTGTTCTTCTGTCATTTCACATTGCAGGATTTCAGTATGCCGATGGCGCCTTGGTCCTGGGCGATCTTAAAGCGGGCGATAAGCTGACGCTGTGTGCCGAGCGCGATAATCCCCATGACCCCGAGGCAGTTGCGATCTACTATGGCAAGACCAAACTTGGCTACGTTCCGGGAAACGAGGTCGGCCCGCTGTCCTTGATGATGTATTACGGCCACGAGGACGTATTTGAGGCCCGCGTGCAACAGGTTGCCCCCGAGCGCAGCCCGTGGCACCAGGTGCGCGTTGGCCTCTATGTGGTGGATGCCCGCTAGTCGGCAATGGAGGCGGCCATGTTTGATGACGACGACCAGTTCGATCTGACAGACGATCCGTTTGAGTGGGATCTGCTACTCGACGACGATGAGTTGGAGCAGGATCGTAAGAAACGGCAGGACAAGAAAACTCAGAGTGACGCTTCGAAAAAGCAAGACAAACGCCGCCGCGGACTGTTCGGCGGGCTCTTTGGATAACCGCCGCATCGCTGCGTCTGTATACTTAGCACGAGTTGAACACGTTGCGAAATGAGGACACAGACGATGATGTGGTTTACCGCCGACCTGCACCTGGGCGATACGAATATCTTGCACGATATGGATCGGCCGTTTGATTCGGTCGAGGAGATGAACCGCAAGGTCATCGATGCCATCAATGAGTGCGTGGCTGCGGATGACCGCCTCTATATTCTGGGTGACTTTACCTATCGTTTGCCCCTGGCGGAGGCGGTGCGCCTGCGCGAGCGTATCGAATGCCAGAACGTGACGCTCATCCGCGGTAACCATGACGGCGACTGGGAAGATTCCGAAGTACCGCAGATTTGGGAAGACGTGCGCGATTACCTGGAGATTGCTCCCGGCTATGCCAAGGGCCATCGTCTGGTTATGAGCCACTACCCCATGCTCAGCTGGAACGGCAAGGCACGTGGCGCCATTATGCTGCATGGGCATATCCACAGCAGGGGAGACCGCACCAACACGCGCAACCGCGATCGCGAACGCCCCATTTACCGCTACGATGTCGGCCTCGATGCCAACGATTACAAGCCCGTAAGCCGCGACCAGATCCTCGGCTTCTTTGGACTGTAATGCTCGAACCACCACAAAGGGGACAGGCACCTTTGTGGTGGTTCTGGCGCCGTTGCCATTATGGCGGCGGCGCCTTTTTTGTCCGTGCGGCGCGGTAGAGTGTAGGCGGTTGAAATTTGCGTCCATCGAGGAGCTGCTATGAATGAGATCAAGTGCCCGCATTGTGGCGAAGTTTTCAAGGTCGATGCATCCGGCTATGCGGATATCGTCAAGCAGGTGCGCGATGCGGAGTTCTCGCGCGACCTGGATGAGCGTGTGAAGGCAGTCCAGCGCGAGGGCGAGCAGGCACTGGAGCTTGAACGCTCGCGTTCGTCGGCTGCTTTGCAGGAGGCAGAGTCTCAGCGCAACGCTCAGCTTGTCGAGCAGAAGAACACTGCGGATCAGATACTGGCACAAGAAGTCGCCAAGCGCGATGCTGAGCTCGCCGAGCTACGCGTCAAGCTTGAGGGCGCTGCCGCAGAGCGTGAGAGCGCAAGCCAACGCGCGGCGGTAGAGGCCCGTGCGGATGCGCAGAAGGAAAACGCAGAGCTCCAGCGTGAGATTGACAGCCTGCGCGCGCAGCTGGGGCGCAAGGATGACGAAGCAAAGCTTGCCGAAGCCGCGGTACGCAATGCGACTCAAAATGACCTCGCCGCGCGCGATGCTCAGATTGCGGAGTTGCAGGCAAAGCTTGCCGCCGCAGATAAGGCTCAAGAAATGGCACTCGCAGCTGCTGCGGCCGAGGCGCAGCGTAAGCTCGAGGCTGCGCAAAACGAAGCGAATCGTAAGCTTTCCGATTACCAGACAGAAGTGCGCGAGAAGTTCTCGAATGCTAAGACTCAGTCCGAGCGCGAAGCCGAGGGCCTTCGTGCACAGCTTCGTGAGCAAGAACTTTCTGCAAAAATGGAGCTGTCGAAGGCGGTCGCCGCAGCGGAGCGAGAGCGCGATGAGGCACGTGCCAAACTGACGAGCGAGTTGGCTGTGCGCGATTCTCGCGAGGAACAGGTCAAGGCGGCACACGAGCTCGAGCTTGCGCAGGCCAAGCGCGCGAGCGATGACCTGATTCGCTACAAGGACGAAGAGATTGAGCGCCTTAAGGACATGAAGGTCCGCCTGTCCACCAAGATGGTGGGCGAGTCGCTCGAGCAGCACTGCGAGACCGAGTTCAACCGTCTGCGCATGACGGCATTTCCTAACGCGTACTTCGAGAAAGATAACGATGCGTCCGAGGGCACCAAGGGCGACTTTATCTTCCGCGAGTGCGACGCAAGCGGCAACGAGGTCATTTCGATTATGTTCGAGATGAAAAACGAGAACGACGAGACCGCGACCAAGCATAAAAACGAGGACTTCTTTAAGAAACTCGATCACGATCGTCGCCAGAAAGGCTGTGAGTACGCGGTGCTCTGCACGCTGCTCGAGCCCGAGAGCGAGCTCTATAACGCGGGTATCGTCGACGTGAGTTACCGCTACGAGAAGATGTACGTGATTCGCCCGCAGTTCTTTATTCCCATGATCACGCTTCTTCGCAACGCCGCTATGGGTTCGCTGCGCTATAAGCAGGAGCTGGCGGAGTACAAACAGCAGAATATCGACGTCACGAACTTCGAAGCCAAGATGGAGAAGTTCAAGAACGACTTTGGCCGCAACTACGAGATCGCGAGCCGCAAGTTCCAAACGGCGATCGATGAGATCGACAAGACGATTAGCCATCTGCAGAAAACCAAGGAGGCGTTGCTGTCCTCCGAGAACAACCTGCGCCTAGCCAACAAGAAGGCCGACGATCTTACCATTCGCAAGCTCACGTGGGGTAACAAGACCATGAAGGCCGCGTTTGACGAGGCGCGCGGGGCTGCGACAGAGACAAACGATGAGCCAGCCGAGGCGGATTCGTATGAGGTCGAGGATGCCGAGTAAGGCATAGCGTATAGTGCAAAAGTGGGGCCGCTGGCGATGTTACCAGCGGCCCCACTTCGTTTTGTTCCAGTATGTGCGGCTAGTCCTCGAGCAGGTCCTCGATAAAGCCGACGCGGTAGTTTTTGAAGATGACCTCGCCGCCGTCTTGCGTGGCGTCCAGATCGACATCGCCCATAATGCCAAAGTCGTGGTCGCCATCCTCGTCGGCAAAGATCTGGTGCACGTGCCATACGTGCGCGGTCTTCTCGTCGGACTCATCGATGGAAAACATCGCGGCACTGCGGGCATCTCCGTCGGTGAGGATTTCCTCGTGCTGCTCATGGTAGGCATCGAGCGCCTTTTGCCAGCGGATTTCGCTCATGCCCCAGGCGTCGTCGAGCTCGCCCAAGTCGCGAACGTGCTCGCGGGCGGCAAGGGTCACGCGGCGGAAGAGTGCGTTGCGCACCAACAGCGTGCAGCCGCGACGGTCCGCCACGACCTCGTCGATGCCCTGCGGCGGTGCGGCGTCGAGTGCAGCGGGGTTGCCGGCGTTCTCCCACTCGTCCACCAGACTCGAGTCCACCGAGCGCACCACAAAGCCTAGCCACGAGATAATGTCGCGCAGACGCTCGTCGCGCTTCTCGATGGGTACGGTGCGGTCGAGCGAACGGTAAGCCTCTGCCAGGTAGCGCAGCAGAATGCCCTCGGAGCGGGCGATGCCGAGCTTTTGGATATAGCCCTTAAAGTCGCTCGCGCTCTCCAGCATGTCGCGCAGGACGCTCTTGGGTGAGAGCTGGTAGTCGTTGGCCCAGGGTACTTCCTGGCAGTACTTGTCGAAGGCGGCGTCGAGCAAGTCCTCGAGCGGCTTTTCGTAGGTGACGTCTTGAATGCGCTCCAGGCGTTCCTCGTATTCGACGCCATCAGCTTTCATCTCGGCCATAGCGCGATCGCGTGCGGCGCGCTCCTGTGCGCGCAGCACCTGCTTGGGGTCCTCGAGCGTAGCCTCGACCATTGAGATGAGGTCCATGGTATAGGTCTCACTCTCGGGGTCGAGCAGCTCCAGCACGGCAAGCAAAAACGGCGAGAGCGGCTGGTCGAGCGCAAAGTCCTCGGGCAGGTCGACCGTCAGCGCGTAGTCGATGTCCGGCGCGGTGTCAGTCGGGGCGTCGGGCGCGGGCGGCACCTCGGTGCGCACGACGACGCCGGAATCGATGAGCGTGGCGAAGATTTCGTCGGCACGAACCTCGAGCTTAGCCTTTTCCTCGGGAGTCTGCAGGCTCGTCTCGATGAGGTCGTGTACGCGGGCTCGGGCATCGCCGCCCTGCTCGACCACGCTAATCACCATGGAGTGCGTGATGCGCAGGCGCGGCTTGAGCGTTTCGGGCTGCGTCTCGATCAGGCGCTCAAAGGTCTGCTTGTTCCAGGTGACAAAGCCCTCGGGGGCCTTTTTCTTTTTAATCTTACGGAGCTTCTTGGGGTCGTCGCCCGCCTTGGCCATGAGCTTGGCATTCTCGATCTCGTGCTCGGGTGCCTCGGCAATGACCATACCTTCGGTATCGAAGCCCGAGCGGCCGGCGCGGCCGGCAATCTGATGAAACTCGCGGGCGCGCAGACGACGCATCTTGTAGCCATCGAACTTGGTGAGCGCGGTGAGCACCACGGTGTGGATGGGTACGTTGATGCCGACGCCGAGCGTATCGGTACCGCAGATGACGGGCAGCAGACCCTGCTGCGCCAAGCGCTCGACCAGCAGGCGATAGCGCGGCAACATGCCAGCATGGTGCACGCCGACGCCGCATCCAAGCAGGCGCTTGAGAATCTTACCAAAGGCCGTCGAGAAGCTCGTTCCCTTTGCCGCTTCCTTGATGGCCTCACGCTGCTCCTTGCTGGCGATGCCAAAATTGGCGAGCGACTGCGCCGTCGCAAGGGCGGCATCCTGGCTAAAGTGCACGATATAGAGCGGGGCTTCGCCGCGGCGCATCGCGAGCTCGACGGTGCCCTCGAGCGAGGTCGTCACGTAGCCGTAGCTCAGCGGAACTGGACGCGGGGCGTCGACAACCAAGTCGCAAGCAGCGCCGGTGTGTTCCTCGAGTGAGGCGGCGATGGCAGTGACATCGCCGAGCGTGGCGCTCATGAGCATGAATTGCGTGTGGGGCAGGGTGAGCAGCGGCACCTGCCAGGCCCAACCGCGATCGGGGTCGGCAAAGTAGTGGAACTCGTCCATGGCGACGCAGCCAACATCGGCATCTTCGCCCTCGCGCAGTGCGTCGTTGGCAAGGATCTCTGCCGTGCAGCAGATGACGGGTGCCTTGGTGTTGATATGCGTGTCGCCGGTAATCATGCCTACGTTATCGCGGCCGAGCACCTGCACAAGGTCGAAAAATTTCTCGCTGACCAGAGCCTTGATGGGAGCCGTGTAGTAGCAGCGCTTGCCCTGCGCCATGCCCATAAAGAGCATGCCCAGCGCGACGAGCGATTTACCCGATCCGGTCGGTGTGCCTAAAATGACGTGATCGCCGGCAGCCAGGTCCATGAGGGCCTCTTCTTGGTGATCCCACAGTTCAATGCCGCGATCGCTCGTCCATTCAAAGAAGCGTTCGAAGGCTTGATCGGGCGTGAGCCACGGTTCGGGCTCGCTGCCGTCCTCGGGCTCCCACCAGGTGGGGGAGAGCGCGCCGAGCGAGCCAAACTCGGCTTCGGTTCCCGTGCCGCCCGAGAATGAGCTGGCGGCGCCGGCGCCGGAGACGGTGCTGGCGGCGGTATCTGTCGTGGTCTGTGCCATGTGGTTGCTTTCTCTCGCGATTGTCCGCCAACTATTATGGCGTAGCGGCGCATCGATGCGTTTGCAGGCAAGAAAATGCAGGAAATGGGCGTTCTGCCCGGCCGTTTGGTGCAGTTGCCAGCTAAGTGAGTAGACTTTTTGCGATGTCGCGAGCACATGGATTTTGCACAAGGGTTCTATCTGCGGTTTTAGTTTTCGTTATGCGGGTTGTGCTTGGCTATTGCAAAAAAGTCTACTCACTTAGGTTTGAGGGTTGTTTGCTGGCGCCTATTCGCGCTTATTTGCTGACGCCGCGACCATCAGAAGCCCCTAGGACTCTTGCGGCAGGTGCTTCTTGCCCTTGCGGGCACGGTTTCTGAAGTTCTCGACGGCCTCTTCCATGCCGAGAGGCACGTAGGTGAGCTCATCGAGGTTTTCGGGCAGGTAGCAGGCAAGGCTTTGCTCCTGCGCGCGGCCCGCCGCGAGCTGCTCTTCGATGGGTTCCGCGCCGGGCGTAGCGCAAATGCCATAGACGGCGGCGCCCATCTCGCGCGTGCGGCATTCATATTCGGTCTCGGGATGCTCGGGATGGTCGCGGCGGACGTCGTCACTTACCCAAAGCGTATCGTAGCCGGCTGCGGCAAACTGTCCCAGGGCGTAATCGCGCAACGGTTTGCTGTCGGTTCGCAGCGTTACGGTGGCGCCGGCTGCAAAGAGCGGGCGATAGAGCATCAGATGGTCGACATGGACGAGGCGCTTTTTGGCGTACTTGGCCTTGGGCTGCGGCGTGGGAAAGTTGATGGTGATGGCATCGAGCTCGCCTGTGGCAAATAGCTGCGGCAGCGATGCGGCGCCTCGAGGCAGAACGAGTGCGTTGGTCAGTTCATGCTCGCAGATTTTCTGTGCGGCATAGGCGATGCAGATGGGCTCTTGGTCCATGCCGATAAAGAGCGTGTTTGGCTCGTGGGCCGCGCGCTCTACAAGGTACGTTCCCTTGCCGCAGCCAAGATCCAGGTGAAGGTGTTCGAATGGCTTGCTGCCAACTGGCGCACAGACTTCACGCCAATCTCCGGCATAGGCCTCGGGGTTCGTCTCAATCGCATCGGCGTAGCGCTCCAGGCGCTCCTCGAGCACAAAGTTCTTAGGCGTGCGAACGTGGACGGCTCCCATGAGGCTCCTTGGTCATAAATATGGAACGCATAGCTGCGCGTTCCGTCAATGGGTTGAAAAGGGTGGGCATAGTTTGCTCGAAAGACGCGGCACGGCTCGGCGGCGAGTCGTCGATGCCTACAGGCGCTTGAGGATCACATAACGGTTGAGCTCGCCGCTGCGACCGTCGGCATGGAAACGCTCAAGCTCGCGCACGGGGACCTCGCCGCTTTTGTAGAACGTACGGACGCCGCGCACCAGGTCGGTGATCTGCTGATCGTCAAAGTGATGGCAATAGCGGTAGGCGTGGCGGTCGTTTTGCCAGCCAATGAGGTGGTCGCCGGCTTCAAACTGCGCGGAATCGTAACCCTCAAACGGCGGGGTGAGCTGGGCGCGGGCTTCGGCTCGAACGGCCTTGCGCGCCATGCGCTCGTCGTTCATAAACTCCCAAAAGCTGATGGCGATGATGCCGCCCGGGCGCGTTTGCCGCACCAGGGCGTCGAGCACGCGTACGCGGTACTCGCACGACGGCACGTGGTGCATAAAGCCAAAGCAGACCGAGATATCGGCGAGCGGGGCGTCGAAAAGCACGTCGGGTGTTTCGGCGGGGTTGAGCTTCATGAGGGCGTCGAGCACGTCGAGTTCCTGGAAGTGCAGGTTGGGAATGCGCAGCGCGTGGCCATGTGCATCGATGGCCAGGTCTTGACACGAGTCGACGCCATAGAACTCAAACGGGCAGCTGGCATCTGCCGAGGGGTTTGCGCCGTCGACGCCCTTGGCGGCAAGTGCGCCGCCGGCGGCAAAGTTTTCGAATCGCATATTGCCGCAGGCGAGATCGAAGACGCGGACGGGATGCTCGATCGTGGCGACGTCGAGCTGTTCGAGCGCGATGTCCATGGTGCGCACCCAGCCGGGCCACGGGGCCTGGCGCGTATCGGAAAAGGAGGCGGAGTGCTCGCGATAGAACGTGTTGTTGAGCTGGATGAGCGATGAGGCGAAATCGCGGTTCACGGCGCGGAACTCCCTCCGTTGGCGGTGCGGAATAAACAGTATGACCATACTACCGTTAACGCCGCAACGGGGACAACCGAGCTGCGGCTCATTGCTTTGTTTGGACACATTTCCGCAGCTCATATGTGCCCGCAACCGCCAGTTGTCAAAAATCTCACTAGAATAGGTGGCATGCTTTTGGCGGTGGCGGATAGATTTTTAACTGTGCAAGGCGCCTTAAGAACAAAAACGGTCCGGCGGCACGGCTGGCATCACATAGGAGGAACCATGAATGTAGAAACTGCGCAGCGGCTCGCCGACCTTCGCCGCAGCAAGGGCTTTAGCCAAGAAGGGCTGGCGCGAAAGCTGGGGCTGTCGCGCCAGGCGGTTAGTAAATGGGAGCGTGCGGAGAGCTCGCCCGATACCGAGAACCTGATCTCGCTCGCCAAGCTCTATGGTGTGAGTCTGGACGAGCTGCTCAATCCGAGCGATGAGATTGAGGACGATATCGAGTTTGAGAACGAGGACCGCGCTCGTCAGCGCGAGGCCGAGGCGGCAGAGCGCGCCCGCACCCATGAGGCGGCGGCGCGCGCCACCGAGT
>UQEO01000036.1 GCA_900540095.1 uncultured Collinsella sp. | reverse complement strand
TCGACAGCTCGGCGTTTTTGCTCCAAAAACGGGGGGGCGCCCTGCTTGTATGGGCAGTGCTGTCGGCATAAAGCGGCGGGGCCGCAGGATCAACTCCTGCGGCCCCGCCTGACATGTGCGCGGATGTATCCGCCAATCCGCGGCCGTCGATGTCTGCCGCTACGCGATGGTTGCGCTGTAGGAGGCGACGTCCTCGTAGGAATCGGTCAGGTAGGCGTCGATGCCGATGGTCGTATTGACCAGGTCGTCAAGGCTGTCAAGCTCGCCGCTCGAGAACGTGAATTCCTCGGTGGCGCTGGTGCCGGGCATCAGGTTAGCCGAGAACCAGGGTTCCTTCATGGTGCCGTTGACGTTGGTCTTGCCGGAAGGAGCGTAGAAGGTCAGGTCCTTGTCGCTCTTGTTGGTGATGTTGACGACAAAGCCGATGTCGCCCCAGTCGTCCTTGAATTTCTCGGTGATGGTGATGGTGCACAGATCGTCATCGGCGACGGTGACGGCGGGGGAGATTACGACACTCTGGACATCGTCGTCTTCGACGGCCTCATCGATCTCCTCTTCCTTCTCGGCGTTCTCGCGATCCTTCTTCACCGTACCGGACAGATCCTTGTCGGACTTGGTGAAGATGAGCTTGTCGCCGTCCACCTCCAGGACGAGCTTGTCGTCCTTGAGCTTCAGATCGTGCGACTCATCTTCGGCGGTGATCGTTACGGTGGTGGCGTCCTTGGCTTCCCATTTCAGGTCGGCGACCTCAAGGAACATATCGAGGACGCCTGTGCCGTCCTCGTCGAGGATCAGGACGCAGTTGAGGCCCCACTCCTTGAGCATATCCATGTACTCATCGGTGAGCTCTTCGCCATCCAAGGTTCCACCCGAGTACTGCCAGCTGCCGACGAAGTTGGCCTTGGGGTCCTTGCCGCCGCCGCTGCAGCCCGTCAGGGCAAAGGCGAGCGCCAGGACGCATGTCAGAAATGCGAGTACGGACTTTTTGAACGTTGTCTTCATGGTGTCCTCCTTCATCGAACGAAACCCATAGAAGCAAATGCGGGGGTGGCGGATCCCCCGCCAATTACCAGATAGAGGGGCTAGGGCCGGGGCGTTCCGCAGTTGCTGCAGAACTTGCCGCCGTTTTCGCTGCCGCAGTTGGGGCAGAACCACTTTGCCGGTGCCGGGGCGGGTGCGGGACTGCCGCACTCGGAGCAGAACTTGCCGGTGTTGGTGGCGCCACAGCTGCAAGTCCACGTGCCGGCCGCAGGTGCGGCGGCGGGACACCATGAAGGGGGGGGGGCCGGTGCGGGGGCGGGAGCCGGAGCCGGCTGCGGGGCGGCCTGCTGCTGTGCCTGGCCGGCGGCGAACAGCTGGCTGGCGTTCATGCCGCCCATGCCACCCGCCATGCCCATGCCCATAAAGCCCGCCATCGCGCCGTTGGGGTTGGCGGCTGCCGCGCGCATTGCGTCGCTCTGGGCGCTGGCAATGTTGGCTGCCGCCATAGTGGGATCGCGCATGACCGCGGCTTTCTGCAGGTCCTTGATCATCTGCTCGTCCTCTTGCGAGGCGGCGATGGAGTTGACGCCAAAGCTCACGATCTCGACGCCGCGCAGGTCACGCCAGTCGGCAGAGAGGACCTCGTTGAGCGCACGGGCGAGCTCGGTGGTGTGGCCGGGGATGGCGCTGTAGCGGATGCCCATCTCCGAAATCTTGGCAAAGGCGGGCTGCAGGGCGGTGAGCAGCTCGGACTTAAGCTGGCTGTCGATCTTGTCGCGCGTATAGCTATCGGTCACGTTGCCGCATACGTTGGTGTAGAACAGCAGCGGGTTGGTGATACGGTACGAATACTCGCCGTTGCAGCGCACGGAGATGTCGACGTCCAGGCCAATGTTGTTATCGACCACGCGGAAGGGCACGGGCGAGGCGGTGCCGTACTTGTTGCCGATAATCTCCTTGGTGTTGATGAAGTAGACACGCTGGTCCTTGCCCGCGTCCCCGCCAAAGGTAAAACGGCTGCCGATATTGGCGAAGGTCTCCTTGATGGAGTCGCCCAGATTGCCGCTAAAGACGCTTGGCTCGCTGCCGGTATCGAAGACGAACTCACCGGGCTCCAGCGCGACTTCGATGATCTTGCCGTTTTGCACCACGAGCATGCCCTGGCCGTCGTTGACGGCGATGACCGAGCCGTTGGAGATGACGTTGTCCTCGCCGCGCGTGTTGGAGCTGCGGCCACCGGTGCGTTTGCTGCCCTTGCAGGCCAAGACGTCAGCAGGCATCGATTCGCAGTAGATAAATTCCTTCCACTGGTCGGCCATGACGCCGCCGGCAGCTCCCAATCCAGCTTTCAAGAGTCCCATGGTGATCTTCCTTTCTCGTCAAAGGCCGGGTGGTATTGGTTGGATTGCTTAGTCGTCCTTGTCGTCTTTCATGACAACGGTGGTCTCGGTGTGGCTGAAGGTGTCGTGCTTCTCGGTCAGGTCGAGCTCGCCGCAGTACTCGTCGGCGTGGGTGGCCTCGTTGGCCGTCTTGAGCTGGCCTACCAGTAGCACGTCTCCGATAATCACGATGATCAGCGGCGCGATGATGTTGATGAGGATGCCCTCGATATCAAAGGTGAGGTAATCCGGATCGAAGGCGTATTCCCCCATAAAGAGAATCTGGGAGAGGATAAATCCGATCACAAAGAACAGCACCGAGGCGATGGCGAGCTTGGGCTTGGAGCAGGGGAGCTCGCCGACCAAGCGGCCGGTCTGGCCGTTCATGGCAAACAGGTAGCTCTTGCCGTTCCACGAGGTGGAAAGCATCCACACGGGGAACAGGGCGTAGTCGCTGTCTTCCCAGGTGTAGTCGAGCTGCTTGCTTTCGACCGTGGCATCGTCATATTCGTCGACGACGGTCTCGCGCAGGGCCGAGATCGTGCTCTCCTCCATGCGGCGCTCGGCACGCGCCTTGCAGGTCTCGCAATCCTCGTCGTAGCGGTTGGCGATGTAGCCGGGCATATAAGCGACCGAGAACGGGCGCAGTGCGTCGTAGTCAAACGGCTCGATGGCGTCCATGTGGCCGTCGGGCATCTTGGACGATCCGTCGACGGGCACGCGCTCAAACGAGATATTGCCCTTACGGTAGGCGTCGTAGTGGTCGGTGGTCGTGACGGTGCGGTCGGATTCCTCGGTCACGGTCTCGTTGGTCGCATCGAAGTACACTTCGCCGTCCACGCGGGCGCCGTAGAGCCAAAACGGCACGTAGACGCCTTGGACCTCGTCGATGTGGTTGCCGGTGACAAAGCTCTTGGGCAGCAGAATCTTGCCCTTGTAGTGCTCTTTGAGCGCGGCCATGACATCGTCGCGCCCGAGCTTAAACGGGATCACCAGGTCGGGTGAGAAGTCGCCCGAGAGCTGGCCGGGTGCCACGGCAGAGTTGCCGCAGTATGGGCAGGTGGTAACGGCGACGGTGCCGTCCGAGACCAGCTCGGCACCGCACGACGAGCAGATGTAGCCGGCGTTTTGAGCCAGCTCCTGCACGGCATCGTCGGCAGCAGGTTTGGGAGCCGCGGCTGCGGCATCGGCTTTGGCGTCTGCCTTGTCCTGGCGCTCGCGATAGAGGGCCTCGACTTCTTCGACTTCAAAACGCGAATCGCAGTAGTCGCAGACGAGCTTTTGCTCGGCACTGGCAAAGTGAAGGGGGCCACCACACGCGGGGCACTGATAGTTGACGCTCTCGAAGGCCATGATCGGTCCTTTCCGTGCCGGAGGCTATGCGCCGATGGCACCGCCGCAGTATTCGCAGCGCCCACTAGCATCGGGAATGGTGGTTGCACCGCAGAATGGACAGGTGACCGCGGTCTTGGGGGCCTTAGCGGCCACGACGCTGTCACGCGTCTCCTGGCGCAGCTGCATCAACGCATCGCGGACTTCGGTTGCCTGGCGCTTGGCCTCGCGGTACTCGATGGATCCGCGCTGATCGATGGTGGAGTCGTTCACGCGCAGGTTGATCTCGGTAAAGTACGGCGTGTTGACGTGGATGGTCAGGTTAAAGTCGTAATCCAGGTCGTAGCGCGGTGGGTTGTAGCTCTCGCGCTCGCCGTCCTTGGTCTCGCGATAGATCTCGGTGCGATGCTCGTCGATATCCATATCGCAGCCGAGTACCTGTGAGAACTCGATGATGTCGGGATTGGCGTCGCGCCAGCGGCTCTGCGAGGTAATGATCAGCAGGCCCGCGTCTTCGTCGAGCATGATGTTGGTGCGCCCGGCAGAGAGCGTGCGCGTGGGGTTGAACGACGCCAGACGCTCGGCATTGGCCTCGCGGTAGGCGAGTTGCTCGCGGATATCGTCCGCGGTGCTGGAGCGCCAACCACTAAAGAAGGGGGAGAGCTTGCTGGCGCACTCTTTGCACAGGTAGCCTTCGTTGATTTTGGTCTTTCCCAAAAGTCCCAGCTCGGTACCGCAAATCGCGCACTCTTTCTTCTCGAACATCTTGTCAAAGAAGCCCATGGCTGCCTCCCATCAACAGGTAGCGTGTGTCACTTTTGATGATGGGCGAGCGCGCGATCTTTCACGATACCCAGACGGCTCAACGAGTCTCCACAACTGGGACACATGGCCCATTTTTTGATTGGACGCCGGGGACACTCTTCGGCCACTCATTGGGGACGTACTTAAATGAGTGGTAGTTGGAGACACTCCTGGCCGAGCTAGAGATCGCGCGCGTCCCTTCTGGTCCATGCGGCTCAAAATCGCGGCGTGATGTGGACGGCTGGGGTCGAATTGGCAACATTTCGAGCCTGGCTTCGATATTGAGACTGGTTCTTTGTTAAAAAAGATTTCCAGACAATTGAGCGGCTGGGGGGTTAACCATGAGGGGCATGGGAGACACAACCGCATATTTGCGTCGGGGCATTCGGGAGATTATATGCCTGGCGCTGTTCTTCTTCACGTTTTTGGCGTGCGAGTATCTCTTTGATGTGCGCATGGCCGAGTTCGTGCCATCGAGTGAGGTCGTCATCTACGAGAGCATCGTTGTCGGCGCGAGCGTGATTGGCTTTTTCGTGCGCCCATTTCTGTACTATCGCCTTCCCCAGACGATCGATGCGACGAGCGATATTACAGGCGTGCTGTTGGTATCGGCGTTGCTGCTGATGATTACGGCAGTGCGGTTTGAGGTAGTAATTGCCGGCGGTTTGGTGGCGTGCTGCGCGCTGGGCTACTGCGGATCGACTGCCCATGCAAACTTTGCGCGGCGCTTTGCACGGACGCCCTGCTTGGCGCGTGCGGCTGCACTTTCCTACGCCATGGGCGTTCTGGTGCAGGTGCTCAACCACATGGTGATGCCTGCCGGCATTCCTCAGCAGGCTGTTCTGGTCGTCTGCGCGATCGCGCAGCTGGCGTTGCTCCACGGTGCCCGACGCGCCAAGCTGCGCGACGAGTCCAATCCCAACTTTGAACCCAGTGCTGCCGGGCTTTCGGTAGATGCTCTGGAATATGGCGCCAAGTGGCATGACGATCCCGAGGCAAAGGCGGCATTCCGTCGCGCCGTAGTTCGCCTGACCGTGGCGACGGCGTATCTTTCCGGCGTATTCGCCGCTCTCAACGCGGGCTTCACGACCCTGCATGCTGTCGGAGCCGTCGATTTGGGCGATTGGCCGCGCCTGCTGCTTGTCGTGAGCTCGTTGGTCGCTGGCGCACTATTTGACCTGCACGGCCGCTCGTATATGAATATCGGCATGACGTGTGCCGCCATACTGTCCACGCTTTCGTTCTTTGTGCTCGTCGTCGATGGCAATGGCGGCAACGAGCTTGCTGCCACGATCATCTTTTATCTGGGCTCGGGCTTTTTCGTGGTGTTCTTTACCACAAAATATGCCGCCGTCTCGCTCTATGCGCGCTGGTCATATTTTTGGCCGTGCATGGGTCGCGTCGTCAACAACGTGTGCTCGATGTTCGTGACGGCGCCGGCAGTGGCGATTATCTCGAGTCAAAATGTGCTGGCTGCGGTCGGTGCAGCGCTCGTGATGTTTGTGGGCATTGCGATTACGCTGCTGGGGCAGTTGGGGCAACGAGCCGATGAT
The DNA here is from genome assembly GCA_900540095.1 of uncultured Collinsella sp. Lineage (GTDB taxonomy): Bacteria > Actinomycetota > Coriobacteriia > Coriobacteriales > Coriobacteriaceae > Collinsella. The sequence goes on along the minus strand of UQEO01000036.1, from coordinate 11,667 downwards.
GCCGTGATGCAGGATGGCCTGCCGCTTGCCACCGACGATCTTGGTGGGGATCTTGCGCCCACATGCCCCGACCCCGAGCCCGTGGAGGCGGCGGAGCTCACGTCCGATGAACGCCTCGATGCTTTCGTCGCCACCTTTGGGCTTACAGAGCGCGAGCACGATATTCTTGAGGTCTTGGTCGTTTCGGACCAGAGCGTTCAGGACATCGCCACAACGCTTTTCCTTTCGCGCTCCACGCTCTATCGTCACATTTCCTCGATCAACAAAAAGACCAGCACCGCCTCGCGCGTGGCCCTCATCAACTTCTTCTGGTCCTGGACACCCAAGGACTAGCGTATGAGCCGCCGCCCAGTCCCTTACTCTAACGGGGGATGTGGCCTCAAAGCACGCCCACATCGACGCCTCGCCTGTGCTAAACTGAAGAGCACGTACGCGATTACGAGAGGAGCCCGCATGGAGGCTTACAAGCAAGAGTTCATCAAGTTCATGGTCGAGTCCGACGTCCTTAAGTTCGGCAGCTTTACGCTCAAGAGCGGCCGTCAGTCCCCGTTCTTTATGAACGCCGGCGCTTACGTGACGGGCTATCAGCTCAAGAAGCTGGGCGAGTATTACGCCCAGGCCATCCACGATAACTTTGGCGACGACTTTGATGTGCTGTTTGGACCGGCCTACAAGGGCATTCCGCTGGCCGTCGTGACCGCAATTGCCTACCACGAGCTGTACGGCAAGGAGGTCAAGTACTGCTGCGACCGCAAGGAGGCCAAGGACCACGGTGCCGATAAGGGCAACCTGCTGGGTTATGAGCCCAAGGACGGCGACCGTGTGGTCATGGTCGAGGACGTTACCACCAGCGGCAAGTCCATCGACGAGACCTATCCCAAGGTCAAGGCTGCTGCCGATGTCGAGATCAAGGGCCTGATCGTGTCCCTCAACCGCATGGAGGTCGGCAAGGGCGGTGTGACCACCGCGCAGAAGGAGATCGAGGCCAAGTACGGTTTCCCCGTCGCGAGCATCGTCTCCATGGCTGAGGTCGTCGAGACCCTCTACAACCACGAGATCGACGGCAAGGTTGTCATCGACGACGAGCTCAAGACCGCCATCGACGCCTACTACGAGCAGTACGGAGTCAAGTAGGTTCCGCCGTTCTGCCGAACGGCGGACCGGTCGACGCTGTGCGGGCCGCATTTGGACAATCTGACGTTCAACTTCAAGGGCGCGACCAGAAGGTCAGCGCCCTTTCGTTTCACGTCACCTTGTCACAAATGCGACCCGCTCGCTGGCGTTGCCAAAACATCGGCGTTGCCGTGGTAGTCATTGGGTAGTCATTGGGGACGTTCATAAATGACTACTCAGGAATGAGCGTGGATAATCTCCCAGTTTTGGCCTGTGTGCGGGCTCAAAGTGGGAGATTATCCGCGCTCGCTTTAATTTGCCTGGGCTGCGATGCCTATCTAATCGGCTCGGCGTCTTCCCTGAGAATCGAAAGATACTCTTCATACCCGTACTGCCGGTATCTCTGTCTTGACTCGTCGAGAGGACGGAGGATACCCAATTCTTCAAATGATTTGACGAGCGAGCTCGCGGTACTCCTGCCGATATCGAGTTGGGCAGCGATGAATGCGGTGTCGACGATGGGGTGCTCTTCAAGAATGCCCAACAGCCTTTGCCCGTTTGCAGCAGTCCTTCCGAGATTTTCGGTAATGGTTGCTGTGGAACGGTTATGGAGGTCAACAAGGTTTTTTAAAGACCCTACCGAGTCCTTCGCACTCTCGAGAAGACTGTTGCAGAAAAACTCTATCCATTCCTCGTAAGTGCCTCTCTCCCTTACGGATGTGAGTTGCCGGTAGTACTCGCTTCGATTTTTCTTGAACTGGAACGATGGATAGAACAAGCAAGAATGAAGAACGCCATCATTGATGAGCATAAGTGTAATGAGAAGCCTGCCCAGGCGACCGTTTCCGTCTAGGAATGGATGGGCAGTTTCAAATTGGTAATGGACGAGCGCCGCCCGCACAATCGGATCCATTTCGACTTGAGGCTCATTGATAAAGCGTTCGAGGTCCTGGAGCGTGTTGCTCAAATCTTCAATGTTTGGAGGGACAAACGATGCGGTTGCAATGGTGCAGCCTGAGGGGCCAATCCAGTTTTGTGAGGAGCGCAGCTCGCCTGGATTCTTCTCCGTTCCGCGCACTCCGTCCAGCAGGACCGCATGAACTTGCTTAAGAAGTCTCGTGCACAAGGGCATCTTTTTGAGCAGTTCTACGCCGCGGTCGACAGCACGGACGTAATTCACGACGTCTGCGACATCTTTATGATGGAGTTGTGTTTGCGATGGACTAAGTAGGTCGTCAAACGTGCACTGGGTTCCCTCAATTTGCGAAGAAAGGAGTGCTTCTTTGCGCACGTACATTGTCAGATACATGTCGGCGTTGGGAACAAAGTAGAGCATGCCTTCAAGCTCTCCAAGCTTTCGTGAGCATGCGGAAAGCGTGCGATAGGTTTCCTCGGTGAGGTTTAGCTGCCTCAATGATTGCAAGGGCGTTGGAAAAAACGAATAGTAAGCCAATTTCCCCGATAGATTATTGCGGAGCGTTCCCTGGCCGTTCTCCTCGATTTGCATCGCGCCCTCCATATCTTTAGTGCCGGAAACTCGTTATTAGGCTAATCATATCAATTCTAATAACGAGTTTAAGGATTAAATAGTTATTAGAATTGATGTAAACAATCTAATGATAAAAAGTCGTTATTACTTGACCATGGAGCTCGGCTTGGTACAAGGGGGTCATCCAAAATGAACGTGGATAATCTCCCGTTTTTGGCTCGGTGACGGCCTCAAAGTCAAAGTGGGAGATTATCCACGCTCGTTAGTTAAGCGTCCGAAAATCCACACTCGCCAAACCTACCAAAAAGGGACGGGTTTATTTTGGCACGTTTCGGTCGGTATCAGGAAGTGTCAGGGACGGGGCGGCGGCAGGACTCGAGAGCGAAAAGAAGTATCGGGTTTGGTGCGCCCGCTTCTGCCCGTCCCGTGCGCAGACGATACTCGGCTTATCGACCCGCGATGCAAAGGAGATGCTCGTCCCGCGAGCACTACCGGGAAGGGCTCGCGATTCGAGTCCCCACCTTAGCATTTGAACCATTTGGCACTATAATCACCATAGGCATGCGCATAACGTTGCGCTTAATCAAGAGGAGAAAACGTATGGGTCTGTTTGACATGTTTAAGAAGAAGGCTGAGCCCGCGGCTGCCGCTGCTCCGGCCTCCATCTCTGCTTCTGCTGGCGCCGACGTGCTGTGCTCGCCCGTCAAGGGCAAGGTCATCAAGATGGCTGACGTGCCCGATCCCGTCTTTGGTGGCGAGGTTCTGGGCAAGGGCTGTGCTGTGTGGCCCGAGGACGATCTGGTCTACGCTCCCTGCGACGGTAAGGTGACCGTCACCATGGGTCACGCCGTGGGTCTGCAGTCCGATAGCGGCATCGAGGTTCTGGTGCACGTTGGTGTCGATACCGTCAACATGAACGGTGACGGCTTCGAGGGCTTCGTCAAGGCCGACGACGTCGTGAAGGCCGGCCAGCCCATTCTCAAGATCGACCGCGCCAAGATCGCTGCTGCCGGTTACAAGGACTGCGTCGTGGTGGCCGTGTCCAACACCGCCGAGTTTGCCGATGTCGAGCTTACCGTCGAGGCCGACTCCGCCGTCGCCGCCGGTGACGCCATCGTTAAGGTCGTTCGCAAGTAAACTGCGGCGTCCAAAGGATGTGCAAGGGTGGTCGGGTTTTCCGGCCACCTTTTTTATTGCACCGTGGGGAAGCGTTTTATTGCACGTTGGGCGGGCTTGCAAACCGTTCGGACGCTAAAACGAACCGACCACGCCTTCGCGTTGCCGAGGGTGTTCATAAGTGGATAGTATGGGCTTACTTATTACAACGTGTGCCGCGTCCGGGAAGCGCGGTGCCGCTCATTGGGAGGAACAACATGAAAAAGAAGCTGCTGCTTGCGCCCCTCATGGCCGTCTTGGTTGCATGCGTGGTCGTACTTTCCGGCTGTGGAGGTCCTTCGGTTGAGGAGCTCATCACCGAGGATCTTACGACACAGTTTGACGAGGTCAAGAACGGTGGCGACGACTTCCTCTCTGGTCTGGAGGAGGCTTCGGGCGACGAGTTCGAGCAGCTGGGTATCGATCCCAAGGAGTACGCCAAGACCTATCTCGAGGGCTTTGACTACAAGATCGGCGACGTGACGGTCGACGAGGACAAGGGTGTCGCGACCGCCGAGGTCTCTATCACCTGCAAGTCTATGAACAAGATCGTCGAGGACTTCTCCACCCAGTATCAGGAGAAGGTCGCTGCGCTTGACACGGTTCCTTCCGATGACGAGCTGTACAAGATGGCCGGTCAGGTTATGGTCGATGTGACCAAGGCCACCGAGCCCAGGAAGACCACGGTTATCTTCAAGTACACCTGCAACGACGACGGTGAGTGGTCTGCCGACGACTCCGTCAACTCCGAGATGATGGATGCAATGCTGAGCTAGTTCGTTGCGGCGTTTTACCAAACGCCGCAACTGCTCGACGCTGCAAGCCCGCCAGAGCGGCAATCTGCCTTTCAACTTCGGCGGCATGACCAAAAGGTCAATGCCGCCTTGTTTCAAGGCACCTTGCTCGCTCTGGCGGGCTTTCGCTGTCGTTGCCAAAACAACGTCGTTCCCTTGGTTGGCTTAAAGTGGCACTTTTACCTGCGACGTTGCCATCGCTGAAGTAGTCATTGGGAAGGCGGCAGCTGGGGACGTTCCTTTTCTGCCGGCAGTTGGGGACACTCCTTGTGCCAGCGTTGCACCGAGTGCTTGGGAAACCGCGACCCGGTTTTTGGCCGAATAGTGGGTCGCATTTTCCGGATGGGGTGGGTTGCGGAAACTGCGACCCGGAATATTGCTCTGAAGTGGGATGCGGTTTCCCTGATGCGCCTCAAACGGAAAGCGCATCCCATTCCGGAGCTTCAAAACGGGATGCGCTTTCCGCGCGGAAGAATTGTCGCAGCTGCGTTAAGCAGTGTCGCTCGTTACTCGCCCAGGATCAGCGCTGCGAGCTCTGCCTGGGTGTCCACCACGTAGTCGGCGCCGGTGGCTTCCAGCTCTGCGCGGCCGCGGAAACCCCAGCTGACGCCCGCACTCTTAAGGCCGGCGTTGTGGCCGGTCAGGATATCGACATTGGAATCGCCTACGTAGAGCGTGGTCGCCGGGTCGGCGCCTAGCTCTTCCATCACATGCAGCGTGACGGGTGCTTCGGGCTTGGGCGGAAACGCATCGACACGGCCCTGCACCAGCGCAAAGCGCTTGGAACCAAAATACTTTTCGATAAGCGAAGCCGCCGAGACGTGGTCCTTGTTAGTGAGCACGGCAAGCTGAACGCCCGCGGCGCGCAAGCGGTCGAGCATCTCGATCGTGCCGGCATAGGGAGCGGTGTGGTCTTCCTTGTGCTCGCCGTAGTAAGCCCTAAACTCGGCAAGCGTCTGCTCAAACATGCGGCCGTCGCCTGCGTACTCGGCGGGCATAAAGCGCTCAACCAGCTTGAGCATGCCGTTTCCCACCTTGTAGCGGTACTCGTCAACGGCAAACGTGGGCCAGCCGTGCGCCTCGCAGGTATGGTTGCCGGCGGCCGCCAGGTCCTCGAGCGTGTTGAGAATGGTGCCGTCCAGGTCAAAGATCACATGGGAAAAAGCTGCTGCCATGGGTGCTCCTGCCGCTTGAGTTGTAAAACGCACCCCATGATACTGGGCATGCGTGCCGGGCATGTTTGGAATCTGAATATCTTTAATAGCCCTGAGCCTTTGTCGTTAGCAAATTCTCGGCAGCTGCTCTCCTACGAGCATGTCGAGGATGCGGGTCGAGCCCCAGCCGGTGCGCACGCGCACGGCGGGATGGGCGCCCTCGGCAAGTGGCAGCACGCGGCCGATGATGGCGGCATTCTCGCCGTAGCGGGCGGCGCGCATGGCGCTCAGCGCGGCATCGGCTTGCTCGGCCGGCACGACGGCAACCATCTTGCCCTCGTTTGCCACCTGCAGCACATCGTAGCCGAGCATCTCGCAGGCGGCCTGCACGTCGGGACGCACGGGCACGGCATCCTCGTCGATCTCCATGGCAACGCCGCTGGCCTGCGCAAACTCGTTGAGCGTCGAGGCCAGGCCACCGCGCGTGGGGTCGCGGAAGCAGCGTGTGTCGGGTGCTGCGGAAAGCACATCGGCAATCAGGTGGTTGAGCGGCGCGGCGTCGCTTTCGATGGTGCTCGAAAACGCCAGACCCTCGCGTTGGCTCATGATAGCGATGCCGTGGTCGCCCAGTGTACCCGAGACCAGGATGACATCGCCGGGCTGGCAGTTTGCGCCGCTGAGCGCCACGCCCGCAGACACCTCGCCCACGCCGGCGGTATTGATATAGACGCCGTCGGCCCCGCCGCGCTCGACCACCTTGGTGTCGCCCGTGATTATGGACACGCCCGCCTCGTGCGCCGTCTCGGCCATCGTCTGCACAATCTGGCGGAGCCTATCCATGGGATAGCCCTCTTCGAGGATAAAGCCGCACGACAGGTAGCGCACGTTGGCGCCCGAGGTCGCGACGTCGTTGACGGTTCCGCACACGGCGAGGCGGCCGATGTTGCCACCGGGGAAGAACTGCGGCGAGACTACAAAGCTGTCGGTCGACATGGCGATGCGCCCGCTCGCGGGCAGCGCGGCGACGCCGGCATCGTTGCCTTCGAGCAGCTCGGGCGACCCAAAGGCATCCAAAAAGACCTCATCGATGATGCGTTTCATCATCTGGCCGCCGGAGCCGTGGCCCAGCAGGACGGTGCTATCGGTAACGCTATGGGACATATCGAAAACTCCAATCGTGGGTGGTGCCGGTGTGCGGGTGTGCCCGGGCTAGTCGCGGTAGCGGTAGTACGCCGCGCAGCTGCCCTCGGAGCTCACCATGCACGGGCCGACGGGGTGCTCGGGCGTGCAGGTGCGGCCAAAGAGCGGGCAGCTGCTCGGCGCAATGGCCCCGCGCAGCACGTCGCCGCAGCGGCACCCGCGCGGCTCGACCGTCGCCTCAACGGGCACGTCAAAGCGAGCGCGGGCATCAAAGCGCGAGAACTCGGGGCGGATGGAAAGGCCCGAGTTGGCAATCAGCCCCAGCCCGCGCCATGTGGTATCGCACGGCTCAAACACCTGCTCGACCAGCTGGCGCGCCACGGGATTGCCGTCTGCGTTGACGCCACGGCGGTAGGCGTTGTCAATCACCGACCTGTCCTCGACAACCATCTGGACCAGCATGCAGATGCCCTGCAGGATATCGACCGGTTCAAATCCCGTGACCACGCCCGGGGTATTGAATTCGTCGACCAAAAAGCTAAAGGGCACCAAGCCCGTGATGGTGGCGACGTGGCCCGGCAGGATAAAGCCGTCGATGGTGGTCTCGGGGTCGTTGGCGATGGCGCGCAACGCCGGCGGCGTGGCCTTGTGGGCGCAATAGACCGAGAAGTTCAAAAGCCCGCGCGCCTCGGCCTCCAAGATGGCGGCGGCGATGGTGGGCGTCGTAGTCTCAAAGCCCACGCCCATAAAAATGACCGGGCGATCAGGGTTTTGCTCGGCAATGTCGAGCGCGTCGAGCGGGGAATAGACGATACGGATATCGCGCCCCGCCGCCTTTTGCGCAGCGAGCGAGGTGGATGATCCGGGCACGCGCATCATGTCGCCAAAGGTGGTGATGATGGCGCCGTCTATGTTGGCGAGCGCGATTGCGTGGTCGATGTCGCGGTTGGCGGTGACGCAGACGGGGCAGCCCGGGCCGCTCAGCAGCTTGAGCCCGGCCGGCATAATGGAGCGAAAGCCATAGCGCCCGATGCTCACGGTATGCGTGCCGCAGACTTCCATAAGGTTGATGGTGCGGTCGCCGACAAGCTCATGAATGCGCTCGATGAGCTCGCGAGCCAGCTTGGGATCGCGGAATGCCGAGAAATCGATACCGGAGCGCGCCGGCTGCTCGGGCGCCACTAGTAAGCCTCCGCCGGGTTGGTGGTCAGCTGGTCTTCTTCGACCAGCTCGGACATGGCATTAACAAGCTCGAGCGTTTCCTGTGCTTCCTGCTCGTCGACAATCTGGATGCCAAAGCCGGCGTGTACGAGAATATAGTCGCCAACCTGCGCCGTCGGCACGAGTCGCAGCGACACGGGGCGCTCGATGCCCATCATGTCGACGGTGGCCTTGAGGTCGTCGTCGCGTTTGACTACTTTACCGGGAACGGCAAGGCACATATTGTTCCCCTTTTATACGCTTTGCGCTGGACGGGCGCTCAATAATCCATCAGTTGATGGTAGCGCTCGCGGGCGCTGCGGGCAAACGCGCTACACCTGTGAGACGGCGGCTTGCGGGCTGGCCGAACAGCCTATTGTGGCGCGACCTGTGCGAGGCGAGTGCGTGCGACTGCTGCCTGACCGTAGGCGATGCAGCCGTCATTGACGGGTACGGTGTGGGGGACAAGGACAGTAAAGCCTGCGCTTTTGAGCTCGCGGGTGAGAAGCTGAAGCAGAAGTCGGTTCATGAACACGCCGCCCGAGAGCGCGACGGTATCGATGCCTTCGCGCGTGCAGATTTCGCGTGCGATTCGTGCCGAAGAGCGCGTAACGGCGACATGGAAGCCGAGTGCGAGCTTGTCGGCGGGCACGCCGGCCCTGATTCCCTCCAAAAGCGCCTTAAAAAGTGAGCTGGGGTCCAGGACGAGAGGCCTGCTCGAGGTTGCTTGGACAGTTAGTTCAGATTTGTACTTTTTAGAGCAGCAATGGGTGGCATAGATTGTCTGCGAGGTCCCCGAATGGGTTGATTTGTGGTATCCGACGGGCAAATTAGACGCAAATGAGGCGCCTGGAGAGCCCTCTTCGGGGTAATCTGAGCCAAAACCGTTGGTTAGAGGGTCTGTATTTAATACAAATCTGAACAAACTGTCCAGCCGCAATGGGTCAGATGCGGAACGGCCGTCTTTATCGTCGGGAACATGGGCGATTTCGTTGTCGAGCGCGCGCCAGGCGGCGGCTTCGAGTTCTATGGCGGGTTCGCCCTCGTAGGTTGCCTTGTCGCAGATGCCCAGAATCGCTGCCGCGGCATCAAAGAGACGCCCCATGCTGCTGGTACGCGGGCTGTTGATGCCGCGCTCGATCATGGTGGCTGTCACGCTGCGCGTTTGCTCGTCGAGGCTGTCCAAAAGCCGAGCGGCACCTGGGTGCTCGAGCAGGCCGAGCTCACTGAGCAGGGCAAAGGCGTTGCGGCGGGCGTCGCGCACGGAGGCCGCCCCACCGGGGAGCGCCCAGGTGCGCAAATGCGCGGCGCGCTCAAAGCCGCCAAGGCTGGCAACAAGAAACTCGCCGCCCCAAATGGTCCCATCGGTGCCGGCACCGGTGCCGTCAAAGGCGATGCCAAGGACGCGCGCGTCGGTTGTAAGCTGGCCCGCGGCGATGGCCTCGGCCATTACGCTCGCGATATGCGCATGATGGTGCTGCACCTCGACGAGCGGCAGATTGCATTTTCGCGCCTGCTCGCGCGCCCACTGGCCCGATAGATAGCTGGGGTGCACATCGCAGGCCAAGGCGGCGGGCGCCAAGTCAAAGAGATCTTCCAAGCGCGTGCGCGCGGCGTTCCAGACATCGAAGGTCCCGCCGTTTTCAACATCGCCGATATGCTGCGACACAAAACAGGTTGTCTTGCCGTTCGTCCCTTCACGCGCGAGCGCAATCGTGGCCTTTTGTTGTGGCCCGCAGGCTAGCACGCAGGACGGAGCGCCGTCGAGCGCCGGCAACGGTAGCGGCTGGGGTGCATATCCGCGAGCGCGGCGAACGGGCATAATGGCGCCGTCGACCACGCGCACTACAGAGTCGTCGTAGCGCGAGAGGATCGCGCGGTCGTTACCGAGCAACGCGTCGGCGATGCCGGCAGCAACGAGGTGTTCCCAGGCAAGGTCGTCGTCGGTCTCGATGGGTTCTTCGCTCAGGTTTCCGCTGGTCATGACGAGCGCGTGCATACCGCAGACTTCTGCCGCGGCAAGCAACAGATGTTGAAGCGGCGTATAGGGGAGCATGACGCCGAGCTCGGGCAGGTCGTGCGCGACAGATGGCGCGAGGGCGAGGATGTCGGGGGAACCGTCGTTGTCCTCGCTAACAGTGCGCCGGCGCAGCAGCACGATGGGGCGGATACTGCCAGCGAGCAGATCGCGTTCAGCATCGTCGATATGACACAGGCGCTCGGTATCAGCAAGACTGCGTACCATGACGGCAAGTGGTTTGTTGCTGCGGCGTTTGCGACGGCGCAACTCGGCCACCGCCTGCTCGTTGGCAGCGTCACAGGCTAGATGGAATCCGCCCAGGCCCTTGATGGCGACGATGCCACCGCTGGCCAGCAGCTCAACGCAGCGCTCGATGATAGCGTCGCTGGCCTCGCGTGTGGTGCCGACGGCCGGTGTCGCGGACGAATTCCCGCACGCATTGCCGTTTACAGCCTCGCGCCACGTAATATGCGGCCCGCAATCAAAGCAGGCATCGGGCTGCGCGTGAAAACGCCGGTCGAGTGGATCGGCATACTCTGCGGCGCAGGCGGGGCACATGGGGAAACGGTCCATCGAGGTAGCCGCTCGGTCATACGGCAGCGATCGGATGATGGTAAAGCGTGGGCCGCAATTAGTGCAGTTGATAAAGGGGTAGTGATAGCGTCGGTCGGCGGGATCGAACAACTCGCGCAGGCAATCGTCACAGGTAGCGATATCGGGCGAGACGAGCGTCGTGTGCGCGGTCTGATCCTGCGACGCTACGATGCGAAAGCCCTGCTCATTGGCGGTATCCCAACCGTTGGCTGCCAGGTCCACAACCTCGACATGCTCTACGCGGGCTGCCGCAGGCGCATGCTCAGAAAGCGCGGCAACAAAAGCATCGAGCGCATCGGCCGGAGCGTGCGCCTCGATATGCACGCCGTCGCCCGCGTTGAGCACCCATCCGCAAATGCCATGCGCCATGGCCTCGCGATACACAAACGGCCGCATGCCAACGCCCTGCACAATGCCCGTCACATGAATATGCACATGCCGCATGCGACACTCCTCATCAAAACCGACCAAAAAAGGACAGGTTTATTTTGGTAGGTAAAACTTCTAGACCTGTCAAAACAACCCTGTCCCTTTTTGGCAGGTGCGCTGCGGGAAATCCCGCTACAGCCCCAGGCTCTGCTTGGTGGCGGCGCACGTGAGCTCGCCGTGCTTAACGCCGCGCAGGCCCAGCAGGCGGTCGGCTAGTTCGTAGACGCGCTCGCCGCGACCCTTGAGCGCCAGAATCTCCAAGCAGTTGTGGTGATCCAGATGCACGTGCATGGTCGATACGATCTCGTCGGTGTAGTCGTGCTGCACTTCGTCCAGACGGCGCGTCAGGTCGCCGGTATGGTGGTCGTAGATCATGGTGAGCGACCCGATAACATGCTCGTCGGGCGTGCGCATCTGCTCCTTGGCGATCGAGGCGCGAATCAGGTCGCGCACGGCCTCGGAGCGGTTGGCCACGTCGCCGCGGCGCGCGATCTGTTCGTCAAAACGGCGCAGCAAGTCGTCCGGTGCGGTAACCGAAAAGCGGACCAGCTCGGAGCCGGAGCCACTACAGTGGCAGGC
>UQEO01000035.1 GCA_900540095.1 uncultured Collinsella sp. | reverse complement strand
GGGCGCCGTTCTTATCGCCGACGAGGTCCAGTGTGGCATCTTCCGCTCCGGCAAGCCGTTTGCATTCCAGACCTATGGCGTGGAGCCCGACATTATGAGCCTTGCCAAGGGGATTGCCGATGGCGTGCCCATGGGTGCCGTGGTGGCAAAGAAGGAGATCGCCGACGCGTTTAAGCCGGGCGACCACGGCTCGACCTTTGGCGGTAGTTGCTTGGCTGTCGCGGCGTGCGCCGCGACGCTCTCCGCGCTTGTGCGCGGCGACTACGCTGAGCATGCCGCCAAGGTGGGTGCTTATATGGAGCAGGCGCTGGCCAAGCTTCCGCACGTTACCGAGGTACGCGGTCGCGGCTTAATGCTCGGCTGCGATCTGGATGACGCTGCGGGCGATGCGCATGATATTGTTGCCCGCGCGCTGGCCGCCGGCGCCGTGATTAACGCTACTGGTGCCCACACGCTGCGTTTCCTGCCGCCGCTTGTCTGCGAGGAAGCCGACGTGGACAGCCTGATCGAGATTTTGTCGGACGTTTTGGCCTAACACAGCGCAATAACTCAATTTGGACCGGGTTCCGGACTGCGGACGTGCCATATGCGGGACGATTCAGCGGTCTGGAGCCCGTTTTGTTGCCGATTTGCGATGGGCAAAAGTCCCTCTGGTCAAAAAATGCCAAATATGAGTACTGTCACCAGTTGAATCTCATATCAAACCGACTATCCAGGATTAGTTAGACCACATATGTTCAGTTTTGTTGTCAGAAAACATGCTCATCCGGACCATTAGCCGTTGCTTTGATGTCAGATTTGCCCTTTGGGACCTTGAAAATGCTGTTACAAAAAAGGTGGCAGTACTCATATTTGGCATTTTTTGACCATTGCCCTTGAAACGAGCGAGCCGTAGGGTTCGAATCCCTCTGCGATGGGCCCGAAAAAGGAAAGGCCTCCATCGCTGGAGGCCTAACAATTCAGTGGTGGGCGATGAGGGATGTCCGCGTGCGGCTGGCGCCGCCCGCTTTCGCTTCGGGCCTGCGGCCCTCGCGTGCTGCGCTGGAAAACGTTTGTGCGTCTCCTCGGCTCCGCACCCTTGCGGGTTCGAATCCCTCTGCGATGGGCCCAAAAAGGAAAGGCCCCCATCGCTGGGAGCCTTTTCAATCAAGTGGTGGGCGATGAGGGATTCGAACCCCCAGCCTTGTGCGTGTAAAGCACCTGCGCTAACCGTTGCGCCAATCGCCCGCAGGGATTGAGTATAGCGGAAACCCTGGGCTGTTCACCGCTAATTCATAACGAAACTTACGCGGCGACTTCGGCGCCCTTGTCCTCGTCGATAAAGAAACGCTTGTACCAGATGAGGAACGTCAGCGTGGTATAGATCTTGCGCTGGTTGAGCGCGCGACCCTCAAAGTGATCGTCAAGCAGCTTCATGAGCGCATCGGTGTCAAAGAAATCGGCAGCCCACGGTGCGGTGAAGTATTCCTTTACGTAGTCGTAATACTTTTGCTCGCGAAGCCAGAACTTGACCGGTACGGGGAAGCCCACCTTCTTGCGCGTTGCCCACTCGTCGGGCAGCGTGCGGTTGGCGGCGTGACGCAGGACGAGCTTGCAGCCTTCTTCGTTAACACGGTAGTTGGCGGGAATGTGCTCGGCAAACTCCATGACCTTCTTGTCCAGGAACGGGACGCGAAGCTCCAGAGAATGCGCCATGCACATCTTGTCTGCCTTGAGCAGGATGTCGCCCGGCAGCCACATGTTCATATCCAGATACTGTTTCTTGGAAAGCTCGCAGCAGTTGGGAACCTGCTTGTAGTACTCGGCGCACATCTCGGCGGCGTTCTTGCCGGTGTCATAAGCGGGCTTGAGCACCTCGTCGACCTCGGAGGGATCGAACACCTTTGCCTGACCCACATACCAACGCTCGGGAACCTCGGCGCATTTCGTCAGGAAGTTGTGGCCCTTAAAGTAGGGGAGATGCTGAACGAGCGAGCCCAGGGCGCGACGTACGCCGAGCGGCACGCGCTTCTTAAAGGAGCGCATCTCGGGGGTGTCCTCGTACCACTCATAGCCGGCAAACAGCTCGTCGGCACCCTCGCCCGAAAGGACGACGGTGACCTCCTCGGAAGCCATCTGCGCCAGATAGTACAACGGCACGCTGGACAGGTTCGATTGCGGTTCGTCCATGTGATACTGGATATCGGGCAGCGCATCGAAGAACTCGTCGGCGGTAATCATCTTGCGCACATTCTTGATGCCCAGCTTGTCGGAAAGCTCGGCAGCGTAGTTGGTCTCGTTGAAGTTCTTGTAATCGAAGCCGACAGAATACGTGGTGTCGGGCATGAGACAGGCGGCGATGTAGCTGGAGTCCACGCCGCCAGAAAGGAACGAGCCCACCTTAACATCGGCGATTCGGTGTGCAGCGACGCTTTCGTGCACAACCTTGTCGCACTCGTCCACGTACTCCTCGAAGGTCTTGGAGTTGTCGTCGGTGAAGTCACAGCTCCAGTAACGCTTGATGTCCATGGTGTTGGTTGTCAGGTCATACGTAAAGCAATGCGCCGGGGCAAGCTTGAACACGCCCTTAAAGAAGGTCTCCTCCGTGGCGGGGAATTGCAGCGTCAAGTAGGGGCGTAGCGCGTCGTGGTTGACAGCCTTCTCAAACTTGGGATGGTCCAGGAAGCTCTTGATCTCGGAGCCAAACAGCAGTGAGCCATCGGATGCCTGGTAGTAATAAAACGGCTTGATACCAAAGATGTCACGAGCGCCGAAGAGTTTGTTCTTGTTCTGGTCGTGAATCACGAACGCGTACATGCCGCGTAGGCGGTTGACCAGGTCCTCGCCCCACTCCTCGTAACCGTGTACCAGGACCTCGGTATCGGCGTTGCAGTGGAAGGCGTAGCCGGCTGCCTCCAGCTCGGCGCGAAGCTCCTGGAAGTTGTAGATCTCTCCGTTGAAGACAATCGTGACCTTGCCGTCGTCGCTCGACATGGGCTGAGCTCCAGCTTCGGAAAGATCAAGAATCGAAAGACGACGGAAGCCGAGGGCAACGTTGTCGACGATATGCTGGCCGCCCATATCGGGACCACGGTGGATGATGCGATTCATCATGGCCGTGAGAACCAGCTCACTCTGTTCATCTGTACCGGTAAAACCGACAAAACCGCACATGCAAGATCCTTTCTGCTGACGGCTCAGGTGTACTGCCGCAAGGATCGCGGCAGCTGATGTCAAATAATCTTTACTATCATGCCAATCTTTTGTTTCGTGATAGGGCATAAGCGCCGGGGGGACCGAAAAAACCACGCCCGATCTTCAGACGAAGCGTCGGGCCGTGGTTGCGAATGCTATGTATGAGCGGTTAACGCTTGCTGCGCTCGGCGAGACGGTGCTCCACCTTGGTGACGATGTGGATGAGCGGAATCGTCACGACCAGATAGTAAAGTGCGGCGCAAATGTAGGGCGTAATGTTGCCCGTGGTGGCCGTGAGGTTTTTGGAGAACAGCATGAGCTCCATGACGCCAACGCTCGAAAGCAGTGACGTGTCCTTGTACAGCATAACGAACTCGCTGGTCATAGTCGGTATAACGTAACGTACGGCTTGCGGGATCACGATGCGCGACATAACTTGGGACCAAGTCATGCCAAGCGAGTAGGCAGCTTCCGCTTGACCATGCGGTACGCTCTCGATGCCGGCGCGGAAAATCTCGGCAAGATAGGCCGAGCAGTTGATGGCTAGGACGCCAACGCCGAGCGGCAGATTGGGCACGTTGAGACCGATCATAGGGAACCCAAAGAACGCAATGTAGATCTGCAGGAAGAGCGGGGTTCCGCGCAGGACGTTGATGTATGTTACGGCGATGCCGCGCAGCATACGACTATGACTGATTTTCATAAAGGCAAACAGCAAGCCGATGGGGATGGCGAGCGGAAAACCGATAGCGGTCACGGCAAGTGCTATGCCCCAGCCCTTAAAGAGCGAGACGATTGAGGTGACGATAATCTGCGGCTTGCAGAACATGCCCAAAAACGGGTTGGAGTTCCACGCGGCAACCCAAGGCTGGGCATCGAGCCAGGCGACGATTTCTTGCACCATGGTGCTCTCCGAGACGCTGATAGTGGGGCTCTCGGGAAGATCTCGCTTGTCGCCGTCGGTGACATAGCTGCCGGTGACGGCATAGGCACCCGCGTTGCTCGGGAATACGACGTCGGGGACGACAACGCGAATCTGCGAGCCGGCAGCGACGGGATCGGCGAACTTGATGACGAGCTTTGAGCCGTCCAGCGAGCACGATGCCTTGACACCCGTCTGGTTCAGTCCGTCGAGCAGCGTGACCTTAACATCGGTGCTTTCAAATGACCCGCCTTCGGGCAGCTCAAGCTCAATTTGCGAAACGTCGCCCTCGTCGCTACCCGTTGTCGCTTCCCAGGTCAGGCGGGTTGCGATGCCGCCGAGCACGCCGTTGCCGCCGTCTTCGTTTGACTTGGCGGTCGCCGAGGTGACGGCGAGTGAAGCGCCCGTCGCGTCGTCTGGGCTCGAGGCATCCTCGTTATCGGACCCGCTCGTGGGTGCCATGCCAAACCACTTCTCGTACAGTTTGTCATAGGCGCCGGAGCTCTTGATCTTGGCAAGGGCATCGTTGATGGCCTGTGTCAGCTCGGGGTTGTCTTTAGAGACGGCAATGCCAAACTGCTCGCCCGTCGGAACCTCTTTGATGATCTCCATACCGGTAAAGGAGTTCGAAACCATCCACTGCTCAACGGGAAGATCGCATACGACCGCCTGGCACTGACTACTCATGACGGCGGTGAAGGCTGCCGTCCAGTCGTCAAAGTTGACGGTGGTTGCCTGCGGCAGGTTCTCGATTGCCCACTCCTCGGATGTGGTGCCCGACTGCACGGCAATTTTGACGCCCGGTGCGTTGAGGCTGTCGACCGTGTCGTATCCAGTGTTCTTTGCAACTGCGACGCCCTGGTTGGAGTCGATATAGGGGTCGGTGAAGTCGACCTCTTCCTTGCGCTCGTCGGTAATCGTGATGTTACATGCGCCGACATCGGTCTTTACACCCTGCTTGACCATGGGGATAATGCCGTCGAACTTTTGCGCCGGCAAGTAGTTGAGCTCCAGACCGAGTTCGTCTGCGATCATGCCCATGAGTTCATAGGTAAAGCCCTGGTCTTCGCCGGAATCGTTGACGTATTCAAACGGGGGCGTGGCCAAGTCACTTGCGACGGTGAGCTTGCCATTCTCGACGAGTGTGTAGGTGCTCGAGGCGTTCTGGGAGGACGAACAGCCGCTCGCGCCGATGATGGTGGCAAGGGCCACAATGACCGTCGCGAAGGCGCAGACGATGTGCCGGGTCAACTGGACACGTGTCGAGTGGTGGCGACGTTCGAAGTGTCGTTTCATCTGGAATCCTTTGCTTTGGCATGATGGGTCGGCATTGCGGGTCAATGAGGCACATCAAGACATTTGGATAAAGAATAGCACCCAGATTTCCTTGTTTTTACGCGGGGCGAACACTGTTGTCATTTATTAATCCACGGCACAGTCCATGCAATTTTTTAGAAGGCTGCAGTGCGCGCAAGGTCAGGTGGCATATTAGGATGGTTGATAATACAGAATGTTTCATCGTTTCTGCCGCGGGACGTCTTTTGCCCTTTAAGGCTGAATTTAGCGAGAGAGGTCTTTGTATGTCGAGTCCGACACAAGAGAAGCTAACTCTGATGCGCTATATAGAGTTGCTCGAGGAAGATGACCTTGTTGTTTCCAGACTGAGCGCTTCGTGCGACCAGCGCATTGAGTTTGCGACTGATGACTCGCGCCAGGTGCGTCCGGGCACGTTGTTTGTCTGCAAGGGCCGCGCGTTTAAGCGCGAGTACCTGCTTTCGGCAATCGCCGATGGCGCCGTGGCCTACGTTTCCGAGGTCGATTACGATGTCGATGTTCCCGCGGTGATTGTGAGTGATATTCGTCGCACGCTCGCTGTGGTGGCAGATGCCTTTTATGGGCACCCGTCGGGTAAGGTGAAGGTCTGCGCCTTTACAGGCACCAAGGGCAAGTCGACCTGCAGCTTTTATCTGCGTGGCATTCTCGCCAACGAGGCCAAGCTTACTGGTTGTCATCGACCCGCTCTTAATACGGGCATTGAGTTCGACGACGGCATCGAGGCAGGCCCTTCCAAACTGACGACCCCCGAATCCTTCCTGCTGCAGTCTCGCATCGCGCATGCTGCGGAGGCGGGTGCCCCGTGGCTGGTTATGGAGGCATCGAGCCAGGGCCTCAAATACGAGCGCACAGGCAAGATCGCCTTTGAAGTCGGCGCCTTTACCAATATCGGCGAGGATCACATTTCGCCGATTGAGCATCCGACACTCGAGGATTACTTTGCCAGCAAGCTCAAAATCTTCTCGCAGAGCCGTTTTGCCGTGGTCAATCTCGATATGGATAAGGTCGATCGTGTGCTCGAGGCGGCATCTCGTTGCGAGCGCACGGTGACGTTCTCCCTGACCGACGAGCGTGCCGACGTGCTTGCGCTGGCGATTCGTAATGGCGACTGCGGCGTGGTGGCAACGGTGCGCACGCCCCGCTTTACGCGCGACATTGTGATTCCCACGCCGGTTAAGTTCAATGTGTCCAACGCGCTTGCCGCTATTGCCTGCGCCGAGGCCCTGGGCATTTCCGAAGAGGGTATCGTCCATGGCTTTGAGGGCGTCTTCGTTCCCGGCCGTATGGAGCTCTATCCGTCCGTATCGGGCAAAATCTTGGGCGTCGTCGATTTTGCACATAACGGCATGAGCCTCGAGACACTCCTGCGTGACCTGCGCGAGAACTATCCCGAGCGCGAGCTGGCGGTTGTATTTGGCGCTACGGGCGGTAAGGGTGTCGACCGACGCACCACGATGGGCATCGCCGCTGGCAAGTATGCCGACCGAATCGTGATTACCGAGGACGACCCCGGCCCCGAGAACGTCGAGGATATTTGCGCCGAGATCGCGCGCAACGTTCAAGCGCAGGGAAATGATAACTGGCAAATCGTGACTGATCGCGTTGCCGCTATCGAGACTGCCGTGCGCGAAACCGTCCGTCCCGCCGTGGTCATCGTGACCGGTAAGGGCGAGGAAGAGCGCATGCTGCGCAAGAACGGACCCGAGCCTTGCGAGCGCGACGGTTCGATTCTCAAGCGCACCCTTGCGGCGTACGACGCCTAAGACCAGAAGCCCCTTCTACGTAAATGGAGTGACCATGTCCCACAATACCCTGCCGACCGTCGCTGAGCTTTCGGGCGAGATGCGCGAGCGTCTTGCCAAGGTTAAGTACGTCTTTACCGACCTGGACGCCACCATGCTCGCGCCCGGCTCGTGCGTGCTGCGCGACAACGACGGCAACCCCTCGACCAAGCTCGTCGAGGCTGTCGTGGCACTTGCCCGCGCCGGCATCCAGGTGGTTCCCACCTCGGGCCGCAACCGTACCATGATCCACGAGGATGCGCGCGTGCTCGGCCTCAACTCCTACATCGGCGAGATGGGTGGCCTGGTCATGTACGATCTCAAGGCCAACGATTGGGAGTATCTGACCGGCGATATGCCCTACGATCCCGCCTGCGGCCTCACGCCGCATCAGGTGATCGAGCAGACCGGCGTGTGCGAGAAGATTCTCGCCCGCTGGCCGCATAAGATCGAGTACCACAACGACATGTCGACTGGCTACAAGTACCGCGAGGTCACCGTCGGCATGCGCGGCGATGTGCCCGACGACGAGGTCCAGGCCATCCTGGACGAGGCCGGCTGCGGCCTGGTCTGGGCCTGCAACGGTTACCTGACGCATCTGTCCAAGCCGACGATGCTCGAGCTCGAACGCGTCGAGGACGGCCGCGCGTTTAACATCAATCCCGCCGGCCTCAACAAGGGCGTTGCCATCGCACGTTTCTGTGAGCGCCTGGGTATCGAGCGCGAGGAGACGCTGGCGCTCGGCGATTCCGAGTCCGACTTCTACATGGCTGACCACGTGGGTACGTTCTGCCTGGTCGAGAACGGTTTGACCAGCGCCGGCGCGCCCGAGTTCCTGGATGCCTGCGATAACGCCTACGTCACGCGCGGAAAGATTGTCGACGGCTGGGCGGCAACGGCAGAGCTGCTCGTCGCGGCCCGCTCGTAGTGCGGTCCTATCGTTCTGAGCCATATCTTTTCGAGAGAGAATCTGGTGAGGTAATGTCCGATATCGAGAATCTGGCTGGCGACACACGCCCCATTGGCGTATTCGACTCGGGTCTAGGCGGTCTGACGGTTGCGCGCGCGATTGCGACGGCGTTGCCGCACGAGTCCGTCTACTACTTCGGCGACACCAAGCGCTGCCCCTACGGCACCCGCACCGAGGACGAGGTGCGCTCGTTTGCGCTGCAGGCGGGCCGTTGGCTGTCGAAGCACGACGTCAAGATCATGGTCATCGCCTGCAATACGGCGACCGCTGCGGCCTTGCGTTTGGCCCAGCAGGTGCTCGACGTCCCCGTCATCGGTGTGATTGCACCGGGCGCACGCGCGGCAATCAACAGCACCCGCACGCGCCGGGTGGGCGTGCTCGCCACCAACCTCACCATTCGCTCAGGCGCTTACACGCGTGCCATTCAGGACCTGGATGCCGGCGTCGACGTATACGGCTGCCCTGCCTCGAGCTTTGTCGAGGTCGTTGAGCACGAGCTCGCCTCGGGTGCGCATCTGCAAGAGCAGTGGCTCGAGAACGAGGACATCTTTGATACGCCTGCCGTACGCGCGCTGGTCGGCGCCACGGTTGAACCGCTGCGCGACCACGGCATCGATACCGTGGTGCTCGGCTGTACGCATTTCCCGCTGCTCGTGGGGCCTATTCGCCATACGCTGGGTCCCGGAGTGCGCGTGGTGAGCTCCGCCGAGGAGACCACGCGCGAGCTGACCGATATTCTCACGCGCCGCGAGCAGCTGGCGGGCGACGCTGCCGAGCCGCAGCATCGTTTTGCAACGACGTCCGATAACATTGCCGAGTTTGCGGTGGCGGGCAGTTTTATCTTTGGCCAGCCGCTCAAGAGCATTGAGCATATCGATATCGACGAACTGAAATAGATATAAGGTCACCGACCAAGGGCTCACGTTCACCTTTTGCCGAAAGGATTTTTCCATGGAGTATATGCAGGTCAATCGCGCCAACGGCCGCGCTGCCGATGAGCTGCGCCCCATCAAGCTTACCCGCGGCGTCATGAAGCACGCCCACGGTTCGTGCCTGGCCGAGTTTGGCGATACGCGCGTGCTGTGCGCTGCCACCATCGAGGAGGGCGTGCCGAGCTGGCGCAAGGGCGCCAAGGCCGGTTGGGTAACGGCGGAGTACGCCATGCTGCCGGCATCGACCGGCAAGCGCTGCAAGCGCGAGCATGCCAACCGCAAGGGCCGCTCCATGGAGATCGAGCGCCTCATCGGTCGCAGCCTGCGTACCGTCGTCAATATGAAGGCACTCGGCGAGTACACCGTTACCGTCGACTGCGACGTGATTCAGGCAGACGGCGGCACGCGAACGGCGAGCATTACCGGCGCCTGGGTGGCACTGCACGACGCCCTTGCCATGTGGGTCGAGGCGGGTAAGCTCGAGCGCATCCCGCTCACGGGCCAGGTCGCCGCGATTTCCATGGGCGTTGTCGACGGCAACACCCTGCTCGACCTGGATTATTCCGAGGACAGTCACGCCGAGGTCGACATGAATCTTGTCGCCACCGATACCGGTGAGATGATCGAACTTCAGGGCACTGGCGAGCAGGCGCCCTTCGACCGCAAGCGCCTCAATGCCCTGCTCGATTTGGGCGACAAGGGCATTGCCGAGCTCATCGAGCTCCAGCGCCAAGCCCTCGCCTAACCTGCCAAAAAGGGACAGGTTTATTTTGGTAGGTTTTATCTGCGGAAACGCCGATAGATAGGGTTGATGCCACATGAAAGGGGAGACGCCGAAGGGCCAGTCCCTTTTACGTGACTTTGCTATACGGACAAGGAGACCACTCATGGCACTTGAGAAGATCGACATCGACACCCTCGACCCGGCGGCGACCATCGTCGTGGCAACGGGCAACGCCCATAAGCTCACCGAGATCGAGGCCATTTTGGGTAAGGTTATGCCCGAGGTTCGCTTTGTGGCGCTCGGCCAGCTGGGCGATTTTGAGGACCCCGAGGAAAACGGCACGACGTTTTTGGAGAACGCCATCATCAAGGCGCAGGCTGCCGTCGAAGAGACGGGGCTCATGGCCATTGCCGACGATTCGGGCCTGGTCGTCGATGCGCTGGACGGTGAGCCCGGTGTGTATAGCGCGCGCTACGCGGGCGTTCACGGCGACGATGCCGCCAACAATGCCAAACTGCTCGTGAATCTGGAGGGCGTGGCCGACGAGGACCGCACTGCGCGCTTTATGAGCGTCGTCGCGCTCATCGACACGGACGGTTTGGT
The DNA here is from genome assembly GCA_900540095.1 of uncultured Collinsella sp. Lineage (GTDB taxonomy): Bacteria > Actinomycetota > Coriobacteriia > Coriobacteriales > Coriobacteriaceae > Collinsella. The sequence continues at coordinate 8,147 of UQEO01000035.1, read as the reverse complement.
CACCTATGGTGAGGGCGCCTGCGAGGGCGTTATCGCACACGAGGGTCGCGGCGATCACGGCTTTGGCTACGACCCGCTGTTCCTGCCGGTCGACACGCCGGGCAAGACCATGGCCGAGCTGACGGCGGACGAGAAGAACGCCATCAGCCATCGATTCCATGCGCTCGAGCACCTATCCGCCAAACTGACGGGCGAGGAGTAGGCCGTGCGTGCGGTGGTGCAGCGCGTGCTCAACGCCGGCGTGACGGTCGACGGTGAGTGCGTGGGCAAAATTGGGCGCGGCTATCTGGTGCTGCTGGGCGTGGGCCACGGCGACACGCGCGCCGAGGCCGATAAGCTGTGGGGAAAGCTCCGGGGCTTGCGCATTAACGAGGACGAGAACGGCAAGACCAACCTGGCACTTGCCGATGTCGACGGCGAGGTTCTCGTGGTGTCGCAGTTCACGCTGTTCGCCGATTGCCGTCACGGCCGCCGTCCATCGTTTACGGATGCCGGCGCCCCCGATGTCGCCAACGAGCTCTACGAGTACTTCCTGACGCTTGTGCACGAGGACGTTGAGCATGTGGCGCACGGTATCTTTGGCGCCGACATGAAGGTCGACCTGGTCAACGACGGCCCATTCACCATCGTCTTGGACACCGACAACCTTTAGGTTACGCGGTTTTACCAAACCGCGTAACAACTGGTCATGCGAGGTTGTCGTCTGGTACGTATTTGGGACGGGGCTTATTTAGCTACTTGCGTATGGCGGCAGCAGGGTGCTATAGTATTAGAGTTTTGTCTATCTTAGGGGTATTATCCCCTTTTTGAATTGCACCTTCTGGAGGCCCTGTTCATGGAAGAGATGGAAGTCAATCACGTCGACGACATCCACGAGAAGCTGACCGATATGGTGGGCGATCGCGTCAAGGTGAAGGCCAACATGGGCCGCACCCGCGTCGTCGAGCGCATGGGCACCATCAAGAGCGTCCACCCCGCCGTCTTTATCGTCGAGGTTGACGAGCGTCGCGGCCGCAAGTCGCGTCAGTCCTACCAGTATATCGATGTGCTCACCGGTCAGGTCGAGCTGTTCGACCCCGAGAGCGGCGAGCACATCTTTACCCCGCTCGGCAATCAGCTCGAGGAGCATTAACGGTGACCGATCGGTCCCTGACTCTTTCCGCGCCGGCAAAGATTAACCTCTACCTGGGGGTTCATACCGAGCGCGATGACCGCGGCTACCACAGGGTCGATTCCCTGATGGCAGCCGTCGGTCTTTCCGATACCGTGACGGTCACGCCGGCGCAGGCGCTGACCGTCCAGACGGTTCCGGCATCAGATTTTCCCATGCAAAAGAATACGGCGTATCGGGCTGCGGTTGCTATGGCCGAGTATTATGATCGCGAGGCAAACATCTGCGTGACGATTGAGAAGCGCATTCCATTGTGCGCCGGTTTGGGCGGCCCCTCGACGGATGCGGCCGCGGTCATTGTCGCCTTGGCGGAGTTCTGGGGCATTGATCGCACCGACCCAGCGCTCGACGACATTGCGCGGGGCATTGGTGCTGACGTCCCGTTCTTTTTGCACGCGAGCCCTGCGTTCTACGTAGGTGGGGGAGACGTGCTGGCAACTGAGTACCTCGCGCTGCCCGCGACGCCCGTCGTACTGGTTAAGCCGCGCGAGGCAAGCGTTTCGACAATTGAAGCCTATCGACGTTTTGACGAGGCCCCGGTGCCTGCGGACAAGCCCGGCGCGATAGCTTCTGCCTTGCGTGCTGGTGATGCCGAGACGGCATATGCACTTATCCATAACAACCTTGGTGTCATTTCCGCACAGATGGAGTCGCAGATTCAAACGGTCCTCGACTGGCTGCGTAAACAGGACGGAACCGTTGCTGTAGATGTGTGCGGATCGGGTGCCTGCTCGTTTGCCATTTGCGACACCGCTGCCACGGCCGAAAGGCTTGCCGATGCTGCCCAGCAAAATGGCTGGTGGGCCTGCGCGACTGAGCTTATTCCCAACACGGTTCAAATCGACGCGCCAAAGAAATAAAAATTTCTCTAGCACGCGGCGAAAATCTTTGTTACTATAGTCGAGCTAACGGGTTGTGGCTCAGTTTGGTAGAGCACTGCGTTCGGGACGCAGGGGTCGCTGGTTCAAATCCAGTCAACCCGACCAGAGCATGAGGAGGGACCGCTTCTTGCGGTCCCTTTTTTTAGCTAGTGTTGTGATACCGCGATACCCGCGGTATACTCATTCGAGCTTGTCTCGCTGTATTGTGGAGGTCTACATGTTTGGACTGAGGGCTCCTGAGCTCATCATTATTCTCGTCGTTGTCCTGATTATCTTCGGGCCCAAGAACCTGCCGAAGCTCGGCAAGTCCCTCGGCTCTACCGTCAAGAATATCCGCGAGGGTATGGAGGGCGACGATAAGGCCGAGACCAAGCAGGCCGAGGAGGTCGTGGTCGAGCAGTCCGAGGAGGACAAGGAGATCGCTGAACTCGAGGCCAAGCTCGCTGCTGCCAAGAAGAAGCAGGCAGAGGACAGCGACGCGGACGCAGAGTAGTCCCATCCCTTTGGGGTGAGCACCTGACCGGCTTGCCCGCAGGCTAGCGGGTCTTTTTCGTTTTGTTGACAGTTGATTGTTTGATCAGAGTTGGGGAGATATCCGTATGGACGCAAGCCAGATCGTACTGACCGCTGAGGGCCGCCAGAAGCTCGTCGAGGAGCTCGCTTGGCGTGAGGGCGATTACGCCAAGGAGATCGTCGAGGACATCAAGGAAGCCCGCGCGTTCGGCGACCTTTCGGAGAACTCCGAGTACGACGCCGCTAAGGACAAGCAGGCCCAGAACGCCGCTCGTATTGCCGAGATCCAGGCCATCCTCGCCAACGCTCAGGTCGCTGCCACCACGGGCGACCTGAGCGTCTCCATCGGTTCCACCGTTTCGCTGATTGATCCCAACGGCGAGGTCATGGAAGTCACGCTCGTCGGTACCACCGAGACCAACTCGCTCGAGCACAAGATTTCCAACGAGTCTCCGGTCGGTCACGCCATCATTGGTCACGGCGAGGGCGACTCCGTTGAGGTCGTTACGCCTTCCGGCAAGACTCGCGTCTACACCATCGCCAAGATCGCACGCTAGACCACGGTCCCGCGTAAAGGTATGTTTTCGCTCCCTGGGACCGAATCCTGGGGAGCGTTTTAGTTTGAGGAGCTAACTTATGGCAGAGAACCAGAACGCCGCCGATCAGGCATCGACGCTCAACGACGAGCGCGCCACCCGCCTGGCCAAGCGCGCCGCCCTGTTCGAGGCGGGCCAGAACCCCTATCCCGAGCACTCTGAGCTTGAGGACTACGTCGCCGATATCGAGGCTAAGTACGCCGAGCTTGCCGATGGCGAGGACACCGAGGACGTCGTGAAGATCGCCGGCCGCGTGGTCGCCAAGCGCGGTCAGGGCAAGATCATGTTCATCGTCGTGCGCGATGCGACTGCCGAGATTCAGCTGTTCTGCCGCATCAACGACATGGACGAGGCTGCCTGGAGTACGCTCAAGGCCCTCGACCTGGGCGACATCCTGGGCGTGACCGGCGTGGTCGTGCGCACCCAGCGTGGCCAGCTTTCCGTTGCCCCTAAGAGCGCGACCCTGCTTGCCAAGGCCGTTCGTCCGCTGCCCGAGAAGTTCCACGGTCTTTCCGACAAGGAGACCCGCTATCGCCAGCGCTATGTCGACCTGATCGCCAACGACGACGTTCGCGAGACCTTCCGTAAGCGTTCGCAGATTCTCTCCACCTTCCGTCGCTTTATGGAGTCCGACGGCTACATGGAGGTCGAGACCCCCATCCTGCAGACCATCCAAGGCGGCGCTACTGCCAAGCCGTTCATTACCCACTTCAACGCGCTCGATCAGGAGTGCTACCTGCGTATTGCCACCGAGCTGCACCTCAAGCGCTGCATCGTCGGTGGTTTTGAGCGCGTGTTCGAGATCGGCCGCATCTTCCGTAACGAGGGCATGGACCTTACCCACAACCCCGAGTTCACCACGATGGAGGCCTACCGTGCCTTCTCCGACCTCGAGGGCATGAAGGCACTCGCCCAAGGTGTCATCAAGGCTGCCAACAAGGCCATCGGCAACCCCGAGGTCATCGAGTACCAGGGCCAGACCATCGACCTTTCTGGTGAGTGGGCCAGCCGTCCCATGACCGACATCGTCTCCGACGTGCTCGGCAAGCAGGTCACCATCGACACGCCGGTCGAGGAGCTTGCTGCCGCCGCGCGCGAGAAGGGCCTGGAGATCAAGCCCGAGTGGACTGCTGGCAAGATCATCGCCGAGATTTACGATGAGCTGGGCGAGGACACCATCGTCAACCCGACGTTCGTGTGCGATTACCCCATCGAGGTCAGCCCGCTTGCCAAGCGTTTTGAGGACGACCCGCGCCTGACGCACCGCTTTGAGCTGGTTATTGCCGGTCACGAGTACGCCAACGCGTTCTCCGAGCTCAACGACCCGGTCGACCAGGCCGAGCGCTTTGCCGCCCAGATGGCCGAGAAGGCCGGCGGTGACGACGAGGCCATGGAGTACGACGAGGACTACGTGCGCGCCCTCGAGTACGGTATGCCTCCCGCGGGCGGCATTGGCATTGGTATCGACCGCGTGGTCATGCTGCTCACCAACCAGGCTTCTATCCGCGACGTGCTGCTGTTCCCGCACATGAAGCCCGAGAAGGGTTTCCAGTCCGGTGCCGCTGCCGCCAAGGCTGCCGAGGCCGGCAACGCCGCGAGCCCGTTCGTTACGTCGCTTAAGCCCACGCTCGATTACTCCAAGATCGCCGTTGAGCCGCTGTTTGAGGAGTTCGTCGACTTTGATACCTTCTCCAAGAGCGACTTCCGCGCTGTGAAGGTCAAGGCATGCGAGGCCGTCAAGAAGTCCAAGAAGCTGCTGAACTTTACGCTCGACGACGGCACCGGCACCGACCGCACCATCCTCTCCGGTATTCACGCTTATTACGAGCCCGAGGACCTGGTTGGCAAGACCTTGCTCGCCATCACCAACCTGCCTTCGCGCAAGATGATGGGTATTCCCAGCTGCGGCATGCTGATCAGCGCTGTCCACGAGGAGGAGGGCGAGGAGCGCCTCAACCTGATCCAGCTCGACGCCTCCATCCCCGCCGGCGCAAAGATGTACTAGGGGGTTACGGCGTTTTACCAAACGCCGTAACCGCTCGACGCTGCGCGCCGCCCAGAGCGACAATTTGTCATTCAAAAGGCAAGGCATGACCAGAAGGTCTATGCCTTGCCTTTTTCATGCCAACTTGTTCGCTCTGGACGTCGCTCGCTGTCCGTCCTCTATCTGCGGCGTTGACTTGGTTGACACTTAGAACATCGATGTAGTCATTGGGGACGTTCTTAAACGACTACCCAACGGATATTGCCCACATGGCTCGCATGACAGTCGTCTCTTTTATGTTTCCTTTAGCCGTTGCTGCCTAGGATGGGGGTTAGTCGGCAGGAAGGGAGCGTCTATATGGACGACGCGAGCGAGCGTGCAATCGAAGAGGACATGCTCGATCAGTTCAATTACTTTGATGATGAGGACGAGGAGCTGATCGACCGTCGCGAGCCAGCGCCGCTTGATTCCTTTGATCTGGTCGATGAAGAGGCTGATGAGGTTGAGGGTGAATCAGTGGAGCCCCCACAGCCTTCGCGCCTTGACTCGCTGCTTTCGAGAGCCCCCATGCACCACGGCGTTCGTGCCGGCGCGCTCCATATGAAAACTGACTGGCATCAGATCGTGACGGCAGGCGATGAACTTGCCGTCGATGCGCCGCTCACCGATAAGTCATCCATCATCTGCCGCACCGGCATGCTTATGCTCGCGAGCGGAACGGGTGCCTGGCGTGTACGCGATACCATGAATCGTGTTGCTGACGTGCTCGGCGTCACAATTCACGTCGACCTGAGTCTTCTGTCGTTTGAGTGCACTTGCATCGAAGATGGCCACTGCTTTAACGAGGTTGTCAGCCTGCCCACAACGGGAGTCAATACCCATCGCATTTGGATGATGGAGAGTTTCCTCAAGGAAATCGAGACCTATGGTCGTCGCTTCACGGTACACGAGTATCACGAGATGCTCAGGACCGTTGAGAGCTCAAAGCCCGATTACTCTCCCTGGCAACAGGGCCTTGCGGCAGCCTGTGCTTGCGGCGCCTTCGTCTTTTTGCTCGGCGGCGGCCCTATCGAGATGGCCTGCGCGTTTGTGGGCGCGGGTGTCGGCAACTTTGCCCGCTCCCATATTCTCAAGCAAGGCCTTGGTCAGTTCAGCGCGCTGACGACCGGCGTTGCGCTCGCTTGCGTTTCGTATCTGCTGGCATTGCTCGGCCTTGGCCAGGTCATACCGGGGGCAATGTCGCACCAAGAAGGCTATATCGGCGCCATGCTCTTTGTGATTCCCGGCTTTCCGCTCATTACGGCGGGCCTCGACATCGCCAAGCTCGACATGCGAAGCGGTATCGAGCGCCTTTCATATGCCGTATCGATTATTGTGATGGCGACGCTCGTAGGTTGGATGGTTGCCGAGTGTGTTGGCCTGGCGCCGGACGACTTTGCCCCACTGGGCCTTTCGCCGCTTGCCCTTACGCTCCTGCGCGTGGTGATGAGCTTCGTTGGCGTTTTCGGCTTCTCGGTGATGTTCAACAGCCCGGTAAAGATGGCCGCGGCAGCTGGGTTGATCGGCGCCGTGTCCAATACCCTGCGTCTGACCCTTGTCGATGCGCCGACGATGATTCCCTTCCTGGGCCTCAGCACGGGAATGCCTCCCGAGGCAGCAGCGTTTATCGGCGCGCTGGTATCGGGTCTGCTGGCAAGCTTGGCCGAAGTCAAGCTCACCTACCCGCGCATCGCCCTCACGGTACCTTCGATTGTCATTATGGTGCCCGGTCTGTATCTCTATCGCTCTATGTATTACATGTGCACCTTCGACACGGTCAACATGCTCGGCTGGTTTGTGCGCGCAGTGCTCATCGTGGCGTTTCTGCCCGTTGGCTTGGGCGTGGCGAGAACCCTCACCGACCCTCGCTGGCGCCATACCAGCTAATTGGTGCAAGGGGGACAGGTTACTTTGCACCAAATGAGTTGCGGTGAAATAGGGACTGAATTGTTGCTTAAAGGGTCAAAACAGTCCGTATTCCACCGCAACTTATGGGGTCGGGGGGGGGGGTTATCGGTGCCCTGCATCTTCATAAACTCAACGCTTACGAAGCGCATGCGTTTCGTGCTAGGCTGGTTCCACCACATAAGTAGTCGCAGACGCACGTACCACGGGCGGGCGAGATGAAGTTCCAACAGCTCCATCTTGCCCGCCCGTTTTTGTTGCGTGGCGCCGCGGTACAACACAGAGAGGAATCTGCCCTTTATGCCTATCAACAAACGAGAGAGCCTGCTGTTCACCTTTATCATGTGCTTTTGCATGGTGCTCTGGATGAGCATCTACAACGTTGCCCTGCAGCACGGGGCCATCAACGGCGAGGTCGTTGCCACTGCGTGGCTCGGCTTCCCCGTTGCCTACATTTTTGCCATGTGCTGCGACTGGTTCGTCGCCAGCCCGCTCGCCAAGGGTTTCGCCTTTAAGTACTTGGTCACGCCGGGCAAGAGCTCGCCACTTGCCATGACGCTCGCCGTCAGCTCCTGCATGGTCGTTCCCATGGTTATCATCATGTCGCTGTACGGTGCCTGCGAGGGTCTGACGCACATGCCCGGCGGCATCCTTGCGAACCTGTATTCCGTGCCCGCGATCTGGATGATCAACATCCCGCATAATTTTGTGATGGCGCTGCCGTGGAACCTTTTGGTAGCCGGTCCGATTTCCCGCTTCGTCTTCCGTCGCGCCTTCCCTGTGGGGACGGTTTTCGAGGAGGAGCATGCCGAGCTCTTGGAGCAGGCTATGGCTCCTGAGTGCGAGTAGCTCGCTTAGGGATCTGCTGAGCGCGGGCGACTTGCTTGGTTGGAGCCCTAAGCGTGGATAGCTCTCTCGGCGACATCGCGGGCGCGAGCGGTGCGCATGACCGGAGGGCCCGTGCTGCTCCGTTGCCCGACGTGCTAGCGCGCAGAACAATCTGTTGGTGCATTCGGCGGCTGCTGAAGCGTTTCGGCGGGCCGCTTTTCGCAGCGACT
>UQEO01000034.1 GCA_900540095.1 uncultured Collinsella sp. | reverse complement strand
CTCGAGGCTCCTGCTCGCGAGCGGCCTCAAGTCCGGGCAGAGCGTCATCGACCGCCTGCCGCCGCTCAACGTCGGGTTCTCCTACGTCGCGCGCGGCTACGCGGCCTCCGGAACCACCTCGACGACCGAGGTGGGGACCGTGTGCCCGTGCGACGGGTTCGCCCTCAACTTCGGGCCGGACGCCTCCGAGGTCGTCGTGGGCGACAGGAACATGGGCGGCCCGCCGCAGTCCTCGGCGAGCCCCGAGCGCGAGCGCGACCAGTTCCACTTCGTCGGCGGCGGCCTGCCCATGGGGTTCGAGAGCGGCAACCTCTCGATGAAGGAGTCGATGGAGTTCACGATCGAGGAGGACGACTACCTGCGCGTCCGCGGCCTGTTCGGCCGCTACGGAAGCGCCTGGGTGCGACCCCATCTGGGCGACCGCGGCTTCGCCGCCGTCACGGGGACGCTCACCAGGTGCGCGCCTGAGGACTACAGGGTGTCCGTATCGACGAAGAGGGAGCGATGGAGGGAGCCCAACGGTGTCGGATGATATCTGGCTCGCGTCGTTCAGGACCTCCTACCGGTACGCCCGCGTTTCGCGGGCGACCGGCCTGGAGACCGGCGCCATCGAGTGCTTCACCGGCGGGAGCATCAGCCGCAACCAGGACACGGACACCTATGAGTCCGCATCGCTGGACTACGTCGGCAGGCTCGACATGGGCAACGACTTCGTGCGCATCTACCTCGACGCGGAGGACCCGATCTCGGGCGCGTCGCGCACCGTGTGCCTGGGGACCTTCGAGTGCTCGACGCCGTCCCGCACGGTGAGCGGCGAGGTGGCGACCGGCATCGCGACGCTCTACGGCAGACTCCACGACCTCGCGAAGGACGACTTCGACGAGCCGTACACCGTGCCGGCCGGCGCAAACGCGGTCTCCGCGGCCAAGGCGATCGCGGAGGGGTGCGGGCTCGAGGTGGTCGCGGAGTCGAGCGACTACACGCTGTCGACGGCATGGGTCTTCGGGATCGCCGCCACGGCGGACACGCCGGACAACAAGCTGGGCGCGGTCAATAGGCTGCTCTCCGCTGCAGGATTCAGGAGCGCGTCGACCGACGCCTACGGGCGCGTGCTGTTCAGGCGTTACCTGGAACCGGCGGCGAGGCCGATCGACCACACCTTCTCAGAGGGCGAGGACTGCCGGGTGCTTCCCGACCTCACCGACGAGCAGGACGACTTCGACGCGGTGAACGTGGTGCACGTCGACTTCGCTACCCAGGGCGAGAGCGTCAGGGGAACGGCCTCGGACGACAGCCCGCAGAGCGAGTGGTCGACCGTCTCCACGGGCCGCCGCATCGTGAAGCGGTACCAGTACAGCGACCTCCCGTCAGGGGAGAGCGTCATCGCCGGCGGCTCCTACCCGCTCGCCGGAGACGGCACCCACGACAGCGCGACCTTCAGGTGCAGTGGCGGCGGGGGGACCATCGAGACCGTCGGCGTTTCCGGGTGCCCGATCGGCGGCATCAGCCAGGCGATCCGCATCACGAAGGAGTCGGGCTCCGGTGAGATCGGCATCGCCCAGGACAAGATATTCCTCAAGAAGGGCCAGCCGTACACCGAGTCCGTTTACCTCTACGCGTCGCAGAGGGTGCAGGTGAGGGTCCAGCCAATCTGGCGCGAGGACGACGGGGGAGAGACCGCGACGGTCGCCATCGGGCCAGGCTGGACGAGGCTGTCGCTCACGGCCACCCCGGCCAAGTCCGAGGAATACAGCGCGGGCTACATCTACCTTGCCGCTAGCGCGCCGACCGGATCGTACATCGACGTAGCGCAGGTCAAGGTCGAGGAGGGCGTTGTGGCAACGCAGTTCGCGGTCGAGGCTGCGAACGAGAAGGCGGCGAGCCTGCTCGCCACCGAGTGCTCGGTCATCCGCCGCCCGATCATCACGGCGATCTTCAACCCGTCGGCGGACGTCTACTCGGCGTGCGCCATCAGGCTGCCGTCTGTCGGGATCGAGCTCGCCCGCGCCTGCATCCGGAAGATGGACCTCGAGCTCTCGATGGGATGCCCCATGAGGATCGAGCTCCGCATGTACATGAGGGGTGATGCCTCGTGAGCGCCATGCCGTCCCTGGCCGCGGACCTTGCCGATATCGTCGCCGGCCCTTCGGCGCCCGGCGTCTCGATCGCCTACGGCACCGTCGTCGCGGCGGACTCCAGGACCGTCGACGTGCGCATCGGGGGCTCGGTTGTCGCCGGCATCTGCATGACGACGTCCTGTCGGGGCGCGGCGCCCGGTCAGCGCGCCATCCTCATCGGGGCGCCGCCGCTCTGGACGGCGATCGGGATCATCGCTTGATTATCGTGCGGGCGCAGGCCCGCGGAAGGGAAGCCGCATGGCCAACAACAGCGACGGGTCCGCCGTCTACGAGGTGAAGGTCGGGGAGGACGACTATATCGACGGCCTCGACGTGACGGAGAGCGACGGTAGCATCACCACCTACCTGTTCCGCCCGGCAAACTACGACGAAGTCGAGGCGGCGCGAAAGAGGGCCGAGAGCGCCGCGTCGCTGGCGAGCAGCGCCGCAGGCACCGCAAAGACTCAGGCATATGACGCCAACGTCGCCGCCGGAGCTGCCAGAACGGCCGCCGCGAAGTGCTCGACTGCCACCGAGAACGCCAACGCCGCCGTTCAGAAGGCGAATGCCGCGAACGATACCGCAAGCGCCTCGACTGCGCTGGCGAGCAATGCGGCCGCCGCGGCCAACGGCGCGGCGTCTCATGCCGAGGCCGCCGCGAACCAGGCGCTGCAGATCGCGAACTCGGTGGCGCAGGGCGCCGGCGGTGAATCCGATATCGCGGAGCTGCGCCGTCAGAACGGCCAGCTCGCGACGATGCTCGCCGACGCGACGGGGAAGTTCATCTACATGGACGGGACCGTCTACTGCCCGGCATCCAAGGCGTCGGTGTCCGGCGACACGGTGTCGTTCGGCGGCACGTGCTCGGTCTCGGGCAGCACGGTAACCCTTGCCTAAGGAGGATAAATGGCAAATGCAAAGACACTGGTCGTCGGCGGCCAGTCGCTCAACGTCATCGACGATACCGCGCGCAGAAACGCGCAGACGGCGCTCAACAACGCTGAGTACAACCGCCAGGGCCAAATCGGCAAGTACGGCGGGCAGAACATCGCCACCATCCTGGCGGGAGAGATCGGCAGCGGCAGCGCGTGTCGCCGGCGTGACGCGGGCGCTCCAAAGGCGCCCCCCCGCCGCGAACTTCGCGGGCCTGCGCGTTGGCGACTACCTGGACGTGCCGCTCGTGAGCGCGTCCGCCGTCACCACCCAGCAATCTGTTCGGTTCCTGCTTGCCCACATCGACCCGTACCTCTACTGCGGCGACAACAGCAAGGGCCACCATATCGCGTTCGTGGCGTCCGCCCCCGTGGCCGTGGCAAAATCCGTGACAGGCGTGGCAAACGACAGCTTCCTGATGTGGAACACCACCAACACGAACCAGGGCACCGCCGACCAGAAATGCCCCTACCCCAACAGCAACCTCAAGGCGTGGGAGACGGCCTTCGAGGCCTGCCTGCCCGAGGGGCTGACCAAGTACCTGCTGACCCAGCGCGTCCTGCTGGAGGAGCGTTACAGCGCAAGCGGCGCGCTCAACGACTCCAACTCGTGGAGCTGGCAGGACATCGGCAAGGTGTGGTCGCCCTCCGAGATGGAGGTGTACGGCTGCCCAGTGTGGGGCACCAAGGGCTACAGCGTGGGCTTCGACTGCCAGTTCGACCTGTTCCGCGATACCGCGCACCGCTTGAACGGAACTCGGTACCTTTGGTGGCTGCGTTCCGTCGTGGGTGGCTCCTCGTCCTACGTGTGCTACGTCTGCTACACCGGCATTGCCACCTGCTACTCGGCGACGCACGTCTGGGTTCGCCCCCGCCCCGGCTTCCTCGTCGGCTAGCCAGCCGAGTGCTCTATACTCTGTTTTAGGCGACCGCCTTGCGCGGTCGCCTCCTGCCCGCGAAGCGGGCCGTTTTTTTGCCACGTTTTCCCAGGAGGTGCCATGAGCGGCGTCTACCAGAGAAACCGCGAGGTTTCCGAGTACAAGTTCTTCACGCAGGCAATCGCCATCCGCGTGGAGGTCAACAAGCTGATGGCGTCCTCCTCGGTAGTGCCCAAGGCCTACAGGCTGCTGAACGCGGTGCCGACCGTGGAGACGGCGCGCAGCATCGTGTACAACGTAAACCGCGCCGACGGTTTCTACCCCAACACCTCGTTCAACGCGCTGGAGAGGAAACGCTACCTGACGCTGGCCATAGCGGACTGCGAGCAGCTTATGCTGGACATGCAGTGCCTCATGGATATCGGCCTGCCCGTGAACGCCAACCGCTTCGAGGTGCTGGCAGGAATGGTCGAAGAGGAGATCAAGCTGCTCAAGGGCGCACGCAAGAACGTGCGCGTGACGGGCAAGAAATCCGCCGAGGAGCGCATAGCCGAGGCCGAGGCCGAGCTAGAGCGCCTGCGTTCGCTATAATGGGCGGCGGTCCCGCCTTGTATATCGGTACAATTGGTGGCTGCGTTCCGTCATGGGTGGCTCCTCGTCCAACGTGTGCTACGTCAACAACAACGGCAATGCCAACTACAACTCGGCGACGAACGTCTGGGTTCGCCCCCGCCCCGGATTCCCTTATTGCCAGACCGAGTAGGCCCCAGGGCCGAAAGCAGAGCGCAGAGAGGAAGGAAGGCGCGACCGTCGGGCGCGAGCCCGTAAATACGCACCCCGCGAGGGTGGCCGGACGCTGCTTGCATGGCGCGGCGCTCCGTGGCTTCGCCGCGTTTCATGGCCATACCTCAAGCGGCTGCCAGAGCCACACTGAGAGCCGTGCGGGGTGCCTTCGATGAACTCCGAGGAAAGAAGGGCCGCGCGCCGCAAGCGCCGCGAGGAGAGGCGCGCCAAGGCCAAGGCCGAGCGCGTGAAGCCGTGCACCCTTGAGGCCGTGGCCGACCTCAACAGCCTTTGCAAGGCCTCCAAGCAGGCGGCGGGCGGCGTGATGTGGAAGTCCTCCACGCAGCGTTATATGAAGGACTATCTGCGAAACGCGGTCAAATCGAGGAACGACCTTCTGGAGGGCCGCGACATATGCCGGGGCTTCATCCGCTTCGACCTGTGGGAGCGCGGCAAGCTGCGCCACATCAGCGCCGTGCACTTCCCAGAGCGAGTGATTCAGAAGTCGCTTTCTCAGAACGCCCTCGTACCCGCGATAGTCCCGACGCTCATAACGGCCAACTCCGCGAACATAAAGGGGCGCGGCACCGACTACGCCCTGAGGCTGCTCAAGCGCCACCTGGCCGACCACTGGAGGCGGCACGGCCGCGAGGGCTACATACTGCTCGGCGACTTCTCCGACTACTTCGCGCGCATAGCGCACCAACCCGTCAAAGACCAGGTGGCCTCCGCGCTGCTAGATCCGCGCGTGGTCGCCTTGGAGCACCGCCTGATAGACGCGCAGGGCGATGTGGGCCTGGGGCTGGGCAGCGAGCCGAACCAGATATGCGCCGTCGCGCACCCCAACCGCATTGACCACTACGCAATCGAGATGCTGCGCCCCGAGGCCTACGGTCGATATATGGACGACTTCTACCTGATCCACGAGAGCAAGGAGTACCTCCAAGTGTGCCTTCTGCTGATAGGGCGCAAGTGCGCCGAGCTGGGCATAGAGCTGAACCCGCGCAAGACCGCGCCGGTGAAGCTCACACGCGGCTTCACGTGGCTGAAGAAGCGCATCTTCTACACGGAGACGGGCCGCATAGTCGTGAAGCCGTGCAGAGACTCCATAACGCGCGAGCGCCGCAAGCTGAAGAAGATGGCCCGCATGGTCGCCGATGGCGTCATGACCCCCGAGCAGGTTGAGCGGAGCTACCAGAGCTGGCGCGGCGGCATGAAGCGGCTGGACGCGCACCGCAGCGTTTTGGCCATGGACGCGCTGTACCGCAGCCCTGTTCGAAAATCTCGCGCGGGGAGGGGGGGGGTGCTCAATGCAGGCCAACCCGAGGGACGATTCAAGCGGAGGCAAGCCCTCGCAATAGCGGAGAACCGGCAACTCAAAGCAGCGGCCTAAGCGAAGCGGCCGCGAAATAACAGAAGCATCGAAGGCGTGCCGCGGCGCGCCTTCTTTCTTTGCGCCCATCGAAGCGGCCCGGCAATCTCACGGCGCCAATACGATGGCGACACATTCCCCGACAAGAGAGGAGTCCGCATGGACACTGAGGAAGACATGCCGCGCCCCAACGAGCTTCAAGACGGCACCATGGCCGAGGTCAACGCCCTGCGCGATCTGCTGTCGCAGATCGGCGACCCCGACGCGGCGCACGACGCGGGCGTTATCGACGATGACGAGTACGTTGAGCGGAAGGCGCGAAAGCTCGCCTACACCGCGGCCGTCGCCGCCTACGGAAAGGGTGAGGCCCCGGACGTGGACAAGCTGCTTGAGCAGATGCGCGAGAAGGTCGCCGAGCCCAGCCAAACCGAGACCAACACGGCAAACATCGACTACCTGATGATGACGGTCGGGGGTGAACAGTAATGGCGGTACGCGTCAAGGCTGCAACCACGGCGGCGCACTCGAAGAACTATGACAAGGTGAGGCGCTACTACGAGCGCGGCCTCTGGACCAAGGCCATGGTGCATCGAGCCGTGGCCTGCAAGTGGATCACATGCGACGAATATGAGGAGATCGTCGGAGAAGAGTACGCGGAGGAGGTTTAGGGTGCCGGCGCTGAGCATCGGGGAGGCAACGTCGGTCCTCTCGGCCGCCGTTGTGATTGTCACGTTCTTCATCGGGCGCGTCTCCGTATCCAAAACATCGTCTGCCAAGGAGCAGCGGACCGAAGACAAGCTCGACAGCCTTTGCGGCGACACGAGCGAGATCAAGGACGGCGTCAAGGAGATCAACCGCAAGCTCGACGACCACGGCGAGCGCCTCACGAAAGTCGAGCAACAGGTCATCACCTTGTTCAACCGGCTCGACCGCGTCGAGAAGAATTACGATCTGCATCACGGTATCGGCGGGTCAGATTAGGAGATGAAAAATGAAAATCAACTGGGCCCTTCGCTTCAAGAATAAGCAGACGCTCGCGGCATTGGCCGCCACCGTAATCAGCGCAGCCTATCAGGTGCTCGGAATCCTCGGAGTCGTGGCGCCTATCTCCCAGGGGTCGCTCATCCAGCTCGTCGGAATCATCCTGACCGTTCTCGCCGGCTTCGGCGTGATCGTCGATCCGACCACCAAGGGCGCGTCGGACTCGAAGCGTGCCATGTCGTACAGCGAGCCCCATGCCGCATATGACGCCAAGGCGGTTGAGTAGGCCATGGCCATCACACAGCGCGAGGCCTTCGCGCAGGTCATGGAACACCTCGTCTCCCATGATGGTGGCGGCGGTCACGGATACTCGCAGGCCAACCGCATGGGGGACGGAACGACCGAGACGATTTGTCTGTCCGACGGCACCACCGTCACTATTGCCGGTGGCGATCGCGACTGTTCCTCGGCCGTAGTGACCGCCCTCCGCGCGGTCGGCGTCAATACCTTCGGAGCCTCGTATACCGGAAACATGCGGGAGCAGCTGCTCAAGACGGGCCTTTTCGGCTGGCGTAAGATGGGCGTCAAGTCCGCCCAGCGTGGAGACATCTACCTCAACGAGAAGTGCCACACCGCCGTGTGCGTCTCTCCCTATGGATCAGCTCGCGGCGACCTCTTGGCCCAATTCTCCATTTCTGAAAAGGGGACCGTCACCGGCACCAAGGGCGACCAGACCGGGCGCGAGTCCAACATCAAGGCGTACTACAGCTACCCATGGGACGGCACGCTCTACTGGCTTGGCGACGGCAAGACACTGAATGGGTCAAATACGGAAGTCGCGGACAATACGGTCCCGAGCCTCGGAGACACGCGATATTTCGGCCCGAAGATGGCCAAGGAGCTGCAACGCCAGCTCGGCACGACTGCCGATGGCGTGATCTCCGGTCAATGGCCGGCGAATGAGCGATACCTTTGGGCATGCGACCGCGGCGTAATCGAGTACGTCAAGGGCGGGGTTGGCTCGAATGCCGTCCGCGCCCTGCAGGACAAGGTCGGATGCAAAGTCTATCCCGTGGTCGGCGGTGTTCAGGCGCGACAGATGGGTTCGGGAACGGTCTTCAAACACCAGCAGTGGCTCATCGCTCAAGGTATCTCGTGCGGATCATCGGGTGCGGACGGATACCAGGGCCGCGACACCAACGTCGCCATCGGCCAAGCTCTCGTCAAGCAACTCTATCGATAGGTGTGCATATGAATCTATTTGATATCTGTTTTATTGTCGGCGCTGCTGCAGGACTGCTGACCGGTCTTCTCGGATGGGCAATCGTGCGCGTCGGCAGCCAAAAAGACTTTAGAAATTGATGGATGCAGCCCCTCCCCGGCATGAAACTGACGGGGAGGGGCTTTATGCATTGCCGGATATCCGTCAATATCCGTTCTGCAATGCAGTTTCAGTGCGGTGAGAGCGTGTGGAAACATAACTACCTGCGATTTTGCTGCTACAAGGCACTCCATAACATCACGTTCAAGACTCTTAATCCCAAGGTCCAGGGTTCGACCCCCTGACGGCCCACCCAAAGCATGTTAAAGCGACTGGCTTAAGCTGGTCGCTTTTTTGTTGACCTCGCATGGGGTTGAACCCGTCGGGGCACAGCCGCTTTCACAGATCGAGTCTACCCTGGGGATCGGTAAAACCGTCAGTACCCTCCTTGAGTTTCTTCTCGTCTGCCTTCACGCGACGCTCGAGCTTTTTTGTATCCTCGGCAGGCGGTAGGTTCTCGGGGACAATTCCGCGGTCGATGAGGCTGCCGCGCACGCTTGTGTTGTTCTCGACGTGCTCTTGCTTGATCTGGTCCAGGCCGTACAGGTCGTGTTCCTCGGCGTTGAAGGCCGTCATCGAGTTCGTAAGGTCCTTTGCTTTGATGAGGACATCGGCTAACCTGTCCGCCAATGCCGCGCTCTTGGGTACGCCGAGCTGCTGCTTCATTTCCGCCGTGCTTCTGCCGCCGAATAACGCCTCATCGCCCTTCGACTTGATGATCGCGAATCCTTTGGAGTCCACGCCTCGTTTGAACGCAATGCCCGAGAGCTGTTTCTCTGAATCGGATAGCGAGTGGCGCGCCTGCAAGCGCTGAATCTCTGCGAAGCGCTGCTCTATGAGCTCCTGACGGCGTGTCTGCACGGCGAAGTACGCCTGTGCGAGTGCGATTTCGGGCTTATTTGGGTCTCCGTTTTGGGCGATTAAATAGCATGCGTAGCGCGTCAGCTTGTAGTCTTTTACGGCTCGTTTGGCGATGCCGGCATCTACCATTTTGCTGGCTTCAGCAAAATGGGCGGCAACAGGCATTTTATTCGTGTCACACGATGCCATGGATCTCTTAACTGCAGTCTCAAAATTACGCCATTGGGTGTATCCGAGGGGTTCCATTAAATCGCGTGCGAGCCAATACTCAACGCCGTCTTCTACATGGGCGTAGCTGTCAAGTTCGACACGCCATTTCTCGATATCCCTGCTGTCCATATCTCTTCCTTTCTGTTCGTTTGTCTACGTGGACTATGTCGACTCCGTATTCAGAATGAGTATATTTGCCCGTGCGGACACGAATGGGTCCCGTGCCACTTCGAGCTCACGGGGCCCATGGATATCGATTGGTTGTGTTCTGCTTTAGATAGGTGTCCGGTTTAATCCGCTCGATAGTGCGAACCCAGACTTTCGGTTCGCTTGCGCATGGCTTTGACCATCTCCGTTGCCAGCTGAATCTGCGATTGCAAGCGGGCGAGGGCTGCGATCTCGCAGTCATTGGTATGCGGCTTGCTTAGCGCCATGGCCTTGTCTTGCAGGCTTTCAAGCTCTTGCAGCGCCTTGGATAGATCCGCTTCAGTTCTGTTGATCATGCAGTAGGTGCTCATTGTGTGTCTGAGGCTGCGGGTCAGGCGCTCAGCGTCTGCTGTAGCAATTCCATATTGGGGGAGGGCGGTATCCATCGGGGCGGCCGCCTCGGAAGCGCCCAGCGCTGCTCGAGCCGCTGATGCGCCTGCGATGCGCCCGAATACGATGCCATTGGCGCTCGACAGGCCTCCGATGCGGTCAGCGCCGTGCATGCCGCCTGTTGCCTCGCCACAGGCGTAGAGGCCCTCAACGCCCGTGTACGCGGTCTTGTCGATCTTGATACCGCCGTTGGCGGCGTGGGCATACATCGCCACGCGCATCTCGTCGGTCGGCGCGATGCCGTGCTCGTCTTGCAGCCAAGTGGCAAAGGTCTGCACAAACTCGGGGACGTCCTCGCGGGGGAAGTCGTAGTGGAGCGCCAGGCCTTCGGCGCCTGCTTGATCGATGGCAAGATCGATGGCGCGGGAAGCCAGGCGCGAAGTGAAGGGGCCATATCCTGAGCGTTGCTCAAGCAGATCGTCTAGCTTGTCATCATCGATTTCAACTGGCTGGTCGAACTTAACGTAGCGCCAGGTCTTCTCGTTAAAGACAAGGTTGCGCTTAGGCTCATTGAAGCCGGGCATCATCTGCATGAACTCTATATTGGTAAGGGACGCACCGTGTGCCCGTGCGATGGCCTGCGAGGAGCTGAGCACGTCGAAGGAAGTGAGGCTGCGCTCGAACAGTCCGCCCGTGCCGCCCGCAGCGATGATAGTGGCCTTTGCTGTAAAGGTCACAATGCGCTCGTTCGTTTGGTTGAAGAGCACGGCGCCGACAATCTTTCCGGTCGTGTCCTCAACAAGGTCGATAAGCTCGTGGTGGGGGAGTAGGCGAATGCCGAGAGACTCGACCTGGGCCATACATGCGTCCTCAAGGGGCTTGCGGGTGAGGCCGCGCCACATGCGCGTCTTATGGTCAAAGCAGGGGATAAACTGCTTCTGCTGAGCGCTCTCGGCGCTTTGTGGGCGCTGAAGCTCAACGCCAAGATCCTGCTCGAGCCATTGGATGGCCTGAGGAATACCGTGGACAAAAGTCTGGACGAGTGTAGGGTCGGCAACGCCACCGCCGACGGTCTGGATGGTGTCGATGAGGTCCTGTTCATCGTCTTCGTCGACGGGTCCAATAAGGCCGAGCCCCCAGGTTCCCGGGAAGAAGCTCGATCCGCTCATGGTCTTGCCGGCGCTTGCGACGGCAACGGTCGCGCCTGTGCGCGCCGCTTCGATGGCGGCACAAAGGCCCGCAATTCCGGATCCAATTACCAATACATCAGTCGATTCCATCTGATTCCTTTCTCGTCCGGCGCATTGTCGCATGGGTGATCGGCAAAGGTGTCACAAAGATTGGAGAAATCGGTAAAGGGCCAAATTGGAAGGTGGGCGTCGCCGATACCTTAACGCCCAATCGCGTCTTCTCAATAAGTTGCGGTGGAATAGTTCCTGTCTGGAAGGAAGGGGCGGCTGTTTAGGAACTATTTCACCGCAACTGAGGGAGGGACTAAAAAGAGCCGCTACCCGGTTGGGTAGCGGCTCTAAAGCTCAACTATATGAGCATCGCGCGGGCGCGATTAGGCCTTGAGGGCCTCCTCGACGGCGACAGCGCAGGCGACGGTGGCACCGACCATGGGGTTGTTGCCCATGCCGATGAGACCCATCATGTCGACGTGCGCAGGCACGGAGGAAGAACCGGCGAACTGAGCGTCGGAGTGCATACGGCCCATGGTGTCGGTCATGCCGTAAGAGGCAGGGCCAGCGCCCATGTTGTCCGGGTGCAGGGTACGGCCAGTGCCGCCACCAGAAGCGACGGAGAAGTACTTCTTGCCAGCCTCGAGGCGCTCCTTCTTGTAGGTGCCAGCGACGGGGTGCTGGAAGCGCGTGGGGTTGGTGGAGTTGCCGGTGATCGAGATGTCGACGTTCTCGTGCCACATGATGGCAACGCCCTCGCGGACGTCGTCGGAGCCGTAGCAGTTAACGGCAGCGCGGGGACCATCAGAGTAGGGGATGGTCTCGACGACCTTGAGCTCGCCCGTGTAGTAGTCGAACTGGGTCTTCACGTAGGTGAAGCCGTTGATGCGGGCGATGATCTGGGCAGCGTCCTTGCCCAGACCGTTGAGGATAACGCGCAGCGGCTTCTTACGAGCCTTGTTGGCGTTCAGAGCCAGGCCGATAGCGCCCTCAGCGGCAGCGAAGGACTCGTGGCCAGCCAGGAAGGCGAAGCACTCGGTGTCGTCGGAGAGCAGCATAGCGCCCAGGTTACCGTGGCCCAGACCGACCTTACGGTCCTCGGCGACGGAGCCGGGAACGGTGAAGGCCTGGATGCCCTCGCCGATGATGGCGGCAGCCTCAGAAGCGGACTTGGCGCCACGCTTGACAGCGAGAGCGCAGCCGAGGGTGTAGGCCCACTCAGCGTTCTGGAAGGCGATGGACTGGGTGTTGTTGACGATCTCACGCGGGTTGAAGCCCTTGTCGGTGCAGATCTGCAGAGCTTCCTCGAGGGAGGCGATGCCGTTGTCGGCGAGGCACTTGTTGATCTTGTCAGCGCGGCGCTCGTAACCTTCGAACGTAACAGTCATAGTTATTTCCCTCCCTTTCTACTCGTGAACCGGGAACACGCTGGCGACGGAGTGAGTCTCCTCGTCGGTGCGCGGGTCGATGTACTTGGCAGCGTTCTCCCACTGACCATAGTGGCCCATAGCGCCAGCGATGGCCTCCTCGGGGGTCTTGCCGGCCTTGACGGCGTCGGTGAACTTGCCGAGGTTCAGGAACTCGAACGCGATGATCTCGTTCTTGTCGTTGAGAGCCATGCGGGTGACGTAGCCCTGAGCGAGCTCGAGGTAACGAGCGCCCTTGGCCTTGGTGCCGAACATGGTGCCGACCTGGGAGCGAAGGCCCTTGCCGAGGTCGTCGAGGGAGGCGCCCACGGGCAGGCCGCCCTCGGAGAACGCGGTCTGGCTGCGGCCGTAAACGATCTGCAGGAAGATCTCGCGCATAGCAACGTTGATGGCGTCGCAGACGAGGTCGGTGTTGAGGGCCTCGAGGATGGTCTTACCGGGAAGGATCTCGGAAGCCATGGCGGCAGAGTGGGTCATGCCCGAGCAGCCGATGGTCTCAACGAGGGCCTCCTCGATGATGCCGTCCTTGACGTTCAGCGTGAGCTTGCAGGCGCCCTGCTGAGGTGCGCACCAACCCACACCGTGCGTAAGACCGGAGATGTCGGAAATCTCCTTAGCCTGGACCCACTTGCCCTCCTCGGGGATGGGTGCGGGGCCGTGGTATGCACCCTTGGCAACGGGGCACATGTTCTCCACTTCCTGTGAGTACTGCATGCCTCTCCTCTCTATCGTGTTGGCGTCCCGTCTGGGGGTCGTGGCTGGCGATTGCCGGGCGACCCTTCGAAAGGGACATGACATGCAGCCCCTATAATACCGCGAAATGCACGGAATATTCGGCGAACGGCTCAGTTTTCGTAGCGAGAAGCGCGGAACTTTCAATTGAAACGATTTAACTCTATGTTCTGTGGTTGTGAACTTCCGTAGAGGGGGTCCTTCTTGGGCAAGCTTTTGGTCTGCTCTTGTAAGCGTTGCAGGGGTTGACCTGTTGCAACGGTGCCGTTCGCCGCCTGTTTACTGCCTTTGGCCGCGCGAGTGTATTGTTTTGCGTGAATGTTTTGATGGCACGCTTCAATCGTGCTGTATTGGATGGCAAGCAGATCCCAGCGAAGGGAGCGCCATGCAGCGCGTTTGGAGAACGGTTACCGGCTTTTACCATGTCTGTGCCCGCGGTACGGGCAAGCGGCTCATCTTTGAGGGCGATGAAGACCGGTGGGAGTTTTTGGAGCTAATGCGCGAGTGCTGCCGCGATGCCTGCGTGACGGTCGTTGCGTGGTGCCTTATGAACGACCACGTGGATCTGGTGCTCTCGGATTATGAGGACACGATGAGCGCGGCGATGCAACGACTGCTTTTGACGTACGCTCGTCGGTTTAACAAGCGTACCGGACGTTCCGGGCATTTATTCCAAAACCGCTTTGACCGGCGTTCGCTCGATACCGACTGGCAGGTGATGGAGGCTATTCGCTCCGTACACGCCGATCCGCAGGAGGTGGGCGTTAGCCTAATCGAGCGCTATCCCTGGAGCAGCTTTGCGGAGCATCTGCGCGCTTACGACAATGATGCGGCAGATGCTACGAGGGGATTTTCCGATCCTTCTTGCGTGCTTGAGCTTTTCGGTTCTACCGAGGGCTTTATTGCCTATTCGCTTTCGACGCCCGACGGCGGCGAGCCAGCGCTGTGTGATATGAAAGAGACGGAGTGGGAACGGCACGCCTTTGCCGACAAATTGGCGAAGGGGCTCGGGGTTTCGCTCCACGGGGTTAAAGCTGCGCCGTCGGCGCAGCGCAATACCGTTATTGTTGGATTGCACGATGCCGGTTTCACGGTGCGTCAGATTGAGCGGTATACCGGGATTGGCAAAAGTACCGTCTCTCGTATTGTGCGCGCCCGTGCGCGAACGGCAATGCGGGCTGGCGGAAACGTGATGTAGGGCTGTCTGTGCACCGCAGATGGGGTCGTCCATGCGCCGCAACCAGCGTTCTAAATGCTTGGTACGCTGTCCGCACTTCTTGATATGCATAGAACGATTGTCGTCTTGCATAAAATTACGGCTCAGTCCGGTTTTGCCCGCGCCTACCCCCGTCCACGCCGTGCAAAAAGCGGAGTTTTCAGCATCGTGGTGCTGTCAGGACCGCCGTAATCTTGAAATATATGGGTCCCGAAGCTATTTATGCCTGCCGATGTGCCCTCGAAGCACATGTCTGAGGCCCATCAGACCGCGATGTTTGTTCTAAAACGCAATATAAAGGTGCCTGGAGACGTTAATTAACGCTTTCAATGCGTATACACGCAACTTGGCGTGCTGAAAACTCGCAAAAATGCACGCCGCACCCTATGGGACCCGTCTGTGGCGGGCGCGAAGCGAACCGGAGCCCAGCAGGACGGGGCATGGGGCGTTGCTTGGGGTGCCCGTGGCTCTGTCGCTAGCCGTTGGTGCTGTGGAAAACGTCCGTGTTTGCGGCTGGCTGTTCGGTAAATGACAGGGCGAGCGCCGGACGCGCGAACTTTGTGTGTCCGAGGCGTTATGAAAAAGCCGAGCCACCCGTATTGGGCGGCTCGGCAATCAAACCCTTTGATCTGGGGCATCCGCTACTGGATAGTTTACCCTTCGAGCATGCCGCCGAGGGTGCGCCAGGCTAACTCGGCGCATTTGACGCGGGCGGGCATGTGCGAGATGTCCTGGAGCTGGGCGGCCTCGTCCAGGTCTTCCAGGTCCTCCTCTGAGAGCTGCTCGCCGCGGATCATGGCGAGGAAGAGCCCTGCCAAGCGACGTGCTTCCTCGACCGTCTCGCCGGTGATGAGGTCGGCCATGATATCGGCGCTGGCCTGGCTGATGGCGCAGCCGTGGCCGGTAAAGGATGCCTCCTCAATCACGTTGTTCTCGACACGCAGCTGCAAGGTGAGCTCGTCGCCGCAGCTGGGGTTGATGCCCTCGTGCTCATGCGTGGGGGCATCCATCTCGTACTTGTAGTCGGGGTGCGAGTTGTGCTCCATAAACGTGGTGGAGGTGTACAGATTACCCATTGAACGTGCTCCAAACGTGATGCAGGCCGGCGATAAACTTGTCGATATCGGCCTTGTCGTTGTAGAAGGCCACGCTGGCGCGGCAGCAGGCAAGGTTCTCGACGCCCAGCCAGGTGAGCAACGGCTGCGCGCAGTGGTGGCCGGCACGGATGCAGACGCCGTCCATGTCCATGATGCTCGCGACATCGTGCGGGTGGATGCCGCGGACGTTAAAGCTCACGACGCCGTGGTGGTTGTCCCAATAGATGGAGCCGATAATCTGGACAAAGTCGAGCTGCATGAGCTCGCCCATCAGGTAGTGGACGAGTGCCTGCTCGCGGGCCTGAATGTTCTCGTAACCCACGGTGTTAACCAGGTAGTCAAGTGCCGCGCCCGTGGCGAAGATGCCGGCGGCGTCCTGCGTGCCGGCCTCGAACTTTTCGGGGACGGGAGCCCAGACGGCGTCCTGCTCGGTGACCGAGTCGATCATCTCGCCGCCGGTGAGCATGGGCGGCATGGCGTTGAGCAGGTCCATCTTGCCCCACAGCACGCCGATGCCCATGGGGCCCATGGCCTTGTGCGCGCTAAAGGCAAAGAAGTCGGCTCCCAGGTCGGCCACATCGACCGGCATGTGCGGCAGCGACTGCGCACCGTCGACGACCAGGTAGCCGCCATACTTGTGCACGAGCTTGCCGAGGTTCTTGACTGGGTTCTCGACTCCCAACACGTTGGAGACCTGACCCACGGCCAGAATCTTGGTCTTGGGGCCCACCTTGGACAGAACCTCCTCGGTCGTGAGCTGGCCGGTCTTAGTGGGGTAGAGGTAGACGAGCTTGGCGCCGGTCGCGCGGCAGACCTGCTGCCACGGAATCAGGTTGGAGTGGTGCTCCATGATGGTGATGACGACCTCGTCACCGGGCTCGAGCACTGTGGGCGCAAAGCTCTTGGCGACCAGGTTGAGCGACTCGCTCGTGTTGCGGGTGAAGACGACCTCGTTGGCCTGTGAGGCGCCGATGAGGTCGGCGATCTGCTGGCGGACCTTCGCGATGGCGTCGGTTGCCTCGACGGACAGCGAGTACAAGCCACGCAGGGGGTTGGCATTCATGCGCTGATAGAAGTCGCGCTCGGCGTCGAGCACACAGGCAGGGCGCTGCGCGGTGGCGGCGCTATCGAGGAAGGCGATCTCGGGGTGCTGCTGGAACAGCGGGAACTGGCCCTTGTAGGGGTTGGTCTCGATGTCCACAGTGGGCCAGCCGCGCGAAGCCTCGTCGCTGGCGTCGAGCTCCATGGGCTCGGGGGCAGTACAGGTGTCGCATTTAACGTGCTCGGTGTCGATCATGCGAGCTCCTCTTCAAAGTTGTCGATCAGGCTGTTGCCCAGGCGGACGACGGCGGCGCGAGTGCGCTCGTCGGTGGCGGAAAGCGCGGCGTCCTCCAGCTTGGCGCGGATGAACAGGTCCTCGGCGGCGTTCTGGTCAAGGCCGCGGCAGGCGAGGTAGAACAGCTGCTCGTCGCGGACGTGACCGATCGTGGCGCCGTGGTTGCCGGCGACGTCGTCCTCGTCGCAGAGAATGACGGGAACGGTCTTGTTGTCGACGCCCTTGTTGGCCAAAAGCACCGTCTCGCGCTCGGTGCCGGTTGCACCCTTGCAGCCGTGCACGAGGTCGATGGTGCCGCGGTAGACCTTCTTGGACGTGCCGGTCAGCACGCCGTTGGCGTCGATCTCGCACTCGGTCTTGCGACCGCGATGGCGCAGCTCGTAGTTAAAGTCGCGCACCTGCTCGCGGGCGCCCAGGTAGTCAGTATCGATGGTGACCTTGGCGGTATCGCCCAGCAGGTCGCCGGCAAGGCCGGTGGCGCTGGCGCCGGCACCCAGGACGGTGTGCTGCACGTTGACGCGCGCGCCCTCGTCCAGGAACAGGCCGGTGTCGTCGAGCGCGATCCAGCTATCGTCGAGCGTCTGCGTGCAGGTCACGTTGACGGTGGCGTACTCGTGGGCGCACACGCGTAGCACGGAGCCCACGACACCCTCGCCGGTAACGGGGGAGTCTAGGGCAATATGCAGATTGAGCGTCGACTGGGGACGGGCGATGACGTCGATGGCGGCGATGGCCGCGGCGGCATCGACACCGCTCACGCGCACGGTAACCGTGGCGTGCTGGTATGCGGGCACATCGATGACGACGCGCTTGGTGGCGTGCTCGGCCAAGTAGGCGTAGGCAGCCTCGCCCATGCCGGTCTCGAAGGCTTCAGCAGGGGAGAGCTCCTCCTCGAGCTTGATAGCACCGGCCTGGTAGACAGAGGTGGCGGGCACGTCGAGCTCGGTCTCGGGCGTGATGCGGGCGCGGTCGGCAGCATCGCCGGGGGCGGAGGCGCGGCGCTCGGGGAAGCGCTCGGCGATGGCGTCCATGGCGGCTTCGAACGCGTCTGCCACGCCAGTAAACTGCTCGTCCAAGCCCTCGACCTCAACGGCCTCGGTGGGAGCGGTGGCAAGCTCGTTAGAGAGTTCGAGCTTGGTCTGGTTCATCTTGAGCCAACCCCAAGTGGCAGCCGGCATCGCATTGACCTGCTCAAGGGTGGTAGCAGCGGTGTTGGTGGTCTGTTTCATTATCCGATCGCTCCTTCCATCTCGAGCTTGATCAGGTTGTTCATCTCGACGGCGTACTCCAGCGGCAGCTCCTTGGAGACCGGGTTGGCAAAGCCGTTGACGATCATGGTGCGGGCCTCTTCCTCCGAGATGCCGCGGCTCATCAGGTAGAACACCTTGTCGTCGCCGATGCGGCCGATGGTGGCCTCGTGGCCGATGTCGACGTTTTTGGCGCGGATGTCCATGGCCGGAATAGTGTCGGAGCGGCTCTGGTCGTCGAGCATCAGCGACTGGCAGCTCACGGTTGCCTTGGAGCCCTCGGCCTTGGGCGTGGCCACGATGGAGCTGCGGAACGTCTGGATGCCGCCGCTCTTGGAGATGCCCTTGGTCTCGACCGTTGCCGAGGTCTCGGGCGCGTTGAGCACGACCTTGCAGCCGGTGTCGAGGTTCTGACCGGCGCCGGCAAAGGTAATGCCAGTAAAGCTCGAGCGGGCGC
>UQEO01000033.1 GCA_900540095.1 uncultured Collinsella sp. | reverse complement strand
TCCCACCCCGCCGCCTCCGATGCCGCCGGCAGACGCTGCCGCTCCGCAGCATCGAGCTCCGGTCATCTGCGCCATTTCGGGTTCGGGCGGTTGCGGCAAGTCGACGATCATTGCCACCATGGCACACACATCGTCGCTGTTGGGCTTGCGTGCCGCCGTGCTCGACCTGGACCTGATGTTTGGAAACCTTTACGACTTGTTAGGCGTCGATGCTCCGCGCGATATGGCGGGACCTTTCCGGGCGCCGGCGGGGGGGGGGGTGTCGCGGACGAGCCGTCGGCGGCGGGCGCGCTCACCGAGCCGGATATCGTAGCCACATCGATGCGCGTGGCGCCAGGCGTTACGCTCTGGGGTCCCGTCGCGGCGCCCGAGCAAGCCGAGCTCATGGCACGTCCGGTGGAGCTACTACTTGATGTTCTGCGTCGCGAATCCGACGTGGTCTTTATCGATACCTCGGTCTTTTGGGGCGACGCCGTGGCGGCTGCGGTGGCGGCGAGCGACCGTTGCCTGGTCGTTGGCGATGCTGCGGTGTCGTCCGCGACATCGGCGTCGCGCGTCATTGAACTGGCGAGTCGAGTAGGTGTGCCGCGCACGCGCATGAGCGCCGTGTTCAACCGGTTCGGTGCGCGCGGAGCAGACGAGGACGTCGCCATGCGCTTTGAGATTGCCTGTGCGTTGAGCTCCAAGATTCGTATCGCCGATGGCGGGCAGGATCTCGCCGCGCTCATGGCGTTTGGGCGCGCTGACGAGGCAGTGGGTCAGACGAGCGCTTTCGCGACCAGCGTGCGCGAGGCCACGCGCGAGATGCTCGTGGAACTGGGGTGCGCCGTCGGCCCTTGGAGCGATATGGTCGCCGACCGTGCAACGCGTACCGAACGCCCGCGTATCCGCCTTCCCTGGTCGCGCGAGGATGATCAGCGATGAGCCTGCAAACGAGGATTAAGGCTGCCGGCGCTGCGGCGGCGGCAGCGCCTGTAGATGCGGGGCGTCGCCGCGCGGTGAAACGACGCACTAAGCGCGCCGTGATGGACCGCATAGGTTACGACGAAGTGGCGCGTATCAGCGCCTATGCCGACCCGGTACTTGCCCGCTCGGAATTGCGTCCCGCGGTGGAGGCGGCGCTCAATGTTGAGGAGCCGACCGATCTCGCGGCGCCCGAGCGCGAGACCATCATCGACGAGATTTTGGATGACGTGGTGGGCTTGGGGCCGTTGCAGCCGCTTATCGAGGACGACACCGTTACCGAGATCATGATCAACGGCTGCCGCTCGGCTTTCTTTGAACGCGGCGGCGTCTTGTACCCCATCGAGCGTGCGTTTGAGGATGATGAGCAGATCCGTGTGCTTATCGACCGCATCATCTCGCCACTTGGCCGCCGTATCGACGAGCGCAGCCCCATCGTCAACGCCCGCCTCAAAACGGGCTATCGCGTCAACGCGGTGATTCCGCCTGTGGCGATTGACGGACCGATTCTCACCATCCGAAAGTTCTCGGACCGTATCTGCTCGCTGGACGAGCTTGTGGGGCTGGGGTCGCTGCCGCTTTGGTATGCGCAGCTGCTGTCGTGCGCGGTGTCGCTGCGACAGGACCTGGCGGTTGCGGGAGGCACGGGATCTGGTAAGACCACCCTGCTCAACGCGTTGTCATGCGAGATTTCCACCGGCGAGCGCATCGTGACGATCGAGGACTCTGCCGAGCTCAAGTTTGCGCATCATCCGCACGTGGTGCGCCTAGAGGCGCGCGAGGCTTCAATTGAGGGCGAGGGCGCGGTGACGATCCGCGACCTGGTGACCAATGCCCTGCGCATGCGCCCCGACCGCATCGTGGTGGGCGAGGTGCGCGGTGCCGAGTGCTGCGACATGTTGCAGGCCATGAACACGGGCCACGATGGGTCGCTCACCACACTTCATGCGGGTTCAGAACAGGAGACCGTGGTGCGTCTGACGTTGCTTGCACGTTATGGCATCGATCTGCCGAGCGAGCTCATCGAGGAGCAGATTGCCATGGCGCTCGACGGCATCGTGATGTCCGAGCGCCACGCCGATGGCAGGCGTTTCGTCTCCTCGTATTCGGGGGTGCGTCGCGCCGCGTCGGGCGGCGTAGAACTCGAGCGCTATGTGACTTTCGATGCCGCCGAGCGAACCTGGACGCTTGACCGCGAGCCGCCGTTTATCGCAGAAGGCCTGCGGTCGGGGACGCTCACACAAGAGGAGGTGGACGAATGGAGGTCGCTGTGCCCCTCGTCGTAGGGGGTTTGGCAGGGTTTTCTGTTGCGACGGCGTGCGGGGCGGAACCTCGTGTGCCGCAGGTGCCGCCGGCGGAGCTGGCGCGTCAGGCGCTCGAGACGGTGGCAGAGAAGCTGCCGCGTGAGCTGGTGGAAAACGATCTGCTGAAAAAGATCGCCCGTTCGTGGGCATCGCTGGCTCCGGCGCATCGCCTTGGCCTCGTGATCGAGGATGCTTCGGGGCGTTTGGCGTTTCTGCTGCTATCGAGCGGTGTCTGCTGCGTTTTACTAACGATGGTGTCGTTATCGCCCCTCGGATTTGCCTTGGGACTTGTTGCTCCGATTGCCGTTGGCGCCGCTCGGGATGGCTTTGAGAGCCGGCGCGAGCAACACGATGCAGAAGAGGCCATGCCCGAGGCGTTTACCGCACTTTCCATGTCGCTTGCCTCGGGACATTCGCTGGCCCAGGGCATGCGCTTTGTGGGCGCTCATGCGCAAGAGCCGGTACATACCGAGTTTTTGCGGGTAGCGGCGGCGATCGATTGCGGCATCTCGGCGACCGACGCGCTCGATGACTTGCTCGTGCGCATCGACGCCCCCGGTCTTTCGCTTGTGACCTTGGCGCTTAAGGTGTCACAGCGCACTGGCGCTCCGCTTGCCGACTTACTGTCCGAGGCGTCGAGCATGGTGGGGGAGCGCATTGAGCTCAAGCGCCGCCTGGATGTTAAGACGTCGCAGGCTCGCATGTCTGCGCATATGGTCGCGGCGATGCCGGCGGGCATGTGCGCGGTGTTGGCGCTGCTTTCGGCAGATTTTCGTCGCGGTCTTGCGACGCCTGCCGGCGCGGGCGCTGTGGTGCTGGGTCTTGCCCTCAACGCCGTTGCCCTGGTGGTTATCCGGCGCATTATGAGGGTGGAGCTATGAGCGCCCCAGTTGCAGTTGCGGCTTGCCTGTGCGCCCTGAGTGTATTTGTCGCGACGGGTTTGGATCGGGCGGATGCGCGCAAGATCGCAGGGGCCTGCAAGCGCGAGGCGGTGCTGGTCGCTGCCGCGGGTCGCTCGGTGGTCGATGCCCTGACCGCGCGAGTGAAGGGCGCGGTTGGAGCGGGCGGCCCGGCGCGAGTTTCGCTCGGCGAAGTGTCCGAGATGATCGATGTTGTGCGCTTGGGTCTTTCGGCCGGTCTTTCGTTTGATGCGGCGCTTGAGATTTTCTGCGCCAACCGCCGGTCAGTGCTGGCTCTTCGCCTTGAGCGGGCCTGCATGGCGTGGCAGGTGGGCGTGGGCACGCGTGAGGACGAGTTGTTGGTCGCCGCGCGCGACCTGGACGTGCGAGCGCTCGAGACCTTTGCCATTACGGTGGGGCAGGCACTCGCCCTGGGTGCCCCACTTGCCGAGACGCTGGCCGCTCAAAGTCGCGAGATCCGTGCGGCTCATCGCGCCGCGGTCGAGCGCGAGATCGAGCGTGCGCCCGTCAAGCTGCTGATTCCCACCGGCACGCTCATCTTGCCGGCGTTGCTTCTGTCCATATTGGGCCCGCTGCTGGGAGCAGGCGGGATGATGTAGGGAGGAATACATGAACACGATGACTGACGCTGCTGGCAAGGTCCAGGGCTGGGCGTTTTGCCGGGCGGCATATGTTCGTCAGCGCGCCAAGGAGCTACTGCAGGAGGAGAGTGCACAGGGTACCACCGAGTATGCCATCTTGGTCGGCGTGCTCGTGGTGATCGCGATTATCGCCATCGTCGCATTTAAGGGCAAGGTTAAAGAGCTATGGGATGCGATCAGCGAGGGCATCAACAGCCTGTAGAGGGCGAGCGCTCCATCGGGGTGCTGCTGGTGTTTGCTTGCCTGATCGTGGCGATGGCGGCGGTGCTTTGGGGGCTTAACGCCGCGCGGCAGCAGCGTCCTGGGGCCGCCTTCGATTCGGGCTCAGATTCGGCGGTGGCGTCTCAAAAAGATGAGATGCGAGATGCGGACGATTCGGATGTCGCTGTCACGGCGCAAACCTTTCTGCGGACGCTCGACAAGCGGTCTGGCACTACGACGGATTCGCCTGAGGACAACGCGATTGCGGTCCGGCTTGCATGGTCCGAGGACCGACCGATGACCGAGGCAGCGGCGGATATGTTACGCGCCTACCGCGAGGTGCCAACGGCCCAGCTCGCCCTGAGCGGCTATCTCGATATTAAGGGCAACGTATGGGGCGCCATCGTGCGCGATGGGCGCGGCTGGGTCGATATGGTGACGGTTGCCGCGGATGCTGGCGATGCTTCATGTCGTCTGCGCGCGGTGCGCCTGGTCCCGCAAACAATAAGCTCAAAGGAGGGATCGTGAAATGCATGGCGTTCTGCGTGAAGAGGTTGCCCAAGCGACTGTGGAATACGCCATCGTCACGGTGGCGCTGCTATCGATCGTGCTGGCGATTGCGGGACTTTGGCGTGCTGGCACCGATGGACGCTTGGCGGCGCTGGTTGAGCGGGCGGCATCCCATGGCGTTGCCTCGATGTCGGTTATCGACGCCGCCGCGGGCGCTAAGGACATTGCGTTGTATTGATATCGCGCACGAGGACCGGGCGCAGTCTACGGTCGAGGCTGCTTTTTTGCTGCCGACGTTTCTGACGCTCATCCTTCTCGCACTGCAACCGGTGTGCCTGCTTTATACGCGCGCGGTCATGGAGTCTGCCGCCGCCGAGACCGCGCGGCTCATGACCACGACGACGGCGGAGGACGACGATCTTAAGGAGTTCACCCGCCGCCGGCTTGCCGCAGTGCCCAACGTTTCGATCTTTCATGCCGGCGGGCCGTTGTCGTGGGATATCGAGCTTGGCCGGGCCGGTGCGGGTGGCGTCTCGTCCGTGTCCGTTTCCGGCGAGGTCAAGCCGTTGCCTGTGATCGGTGCGTTTGCGCAGGCTATGGGTGGTACCGCCGAGGGCGGCTACGTTGAGCTCAAGGTCGATGTCTCGTATCAATCGCGTCCCGAATGGCTGGAGGGAGATTATGATTCGTGGATTGCTGCATGGGATTAAGCGTTTCTGGTCTAGATGCGTTTTGACGCGCCGTCCGAGCTGCCATCGCAAACGAGGCGGCTTTATGGGCCGCGCCGGTGTCGATCTGTTTATCGAAGACGGTGCCTACACCACGCTTTCTTCTGCCGTGGTCATCCTAGTGGTGCTCACGTTGTTGTTTTCGTCGACCGCGGCGATATGGAGCATGTCGCGTGCCGGGGATACCCAGGTGGCGGCCGATAGCGGCGCGCTGGCGGGTGCCAACGTAGTGTCGTCCTATCACACGGCTGCCACGGTGGTTGATGCGAGCATCTTGAGTCTGGGGCTGGCGGGGTTTGCCACAATCGGGACGGGCCTGGTCGCCATCCTCATCCCAGGTGCCGAACCAGTTGCCGGCAATATGGTCGACACCGGGATTGAGATCATTAAAACGCGCAACAAGTTTGCCAAAAGCGCATCGGAAGGCTTACAGAAAATCGAGACGGCTCTGCCATATCTGATCGCCGCGCGTGCCACGCAGGCGGTGTCGGCGCAGGATACCGATAGTGTGGCCTATACCGGTACGGCGCTTGCCGTGCCCAGGACATCCGAATCGGACTTCGCTGCGCTCAAAGGGTCAGAGATCTCGACCGATACCATTAAAGACACATCAGATGATTTAGAGCGTGCGGCCGAGGAGCTGCGGAAGGCTTCTGAGGACACGGCGAAGGCTAAAGAGCGCGCTTGGCTGGCGGATTGTGGTGGATCGGTTCCGGCTTCGGTCGGTAGCTGTTCATGCATGTGGGAACGTGCGAGGAGTTTGGCAAAGCTCTCGGGTGAGCAGAACCCGCATTATGCCTCGAGCATTTCGTGGGAGCCACAGGTGGCGTTCGACCGCGCGAAGACCTACTACCGTCAACGCCTGGCAGACGAAAAACCGCATGGTTCAAGCGTCGAGACGAAGGCGGAGTCGGCGGCGCGCAAGGCGTTTTACACCTATGCGAGTACAGAGGTCAATCGTGCATATGTAACCGAGGACGGAGATGAAGTCGCTTCCTATATCCCGCTGTTGCCGCGCAACACTGACGAGGTGCGAGCGACGGAACTCTATACCGATACGGTGTGGCCAACCAGTGCCATCGATGGCAAGACGTATCTGCATTACGGAACGAGTTGCCCCAACTATAAGAAGGGGGCGCCATGCGGGCTGGCCTCGGTTGCTGCTTATGACGGGCAGGACAAATGCAATAGATGCCATTTTGGTGTTTCGTCGCTCGGTGCCGTTGCGGCTCCTTCGACTTCTATCGAAAACGGCTTTGAGTACCACTTTGATCGATTCAAAGAGGCTCTGGAAGACTACGTCGACTGCCGCAACAAAGAACTCGAACTTGAGCGTCAGACCGAGGATGAGGCCGACCGTGCGGGCAATGCGTTTGACCAGGCCATTAAAGCGCTTTCGCGCAAGCGTCCGCGTATCGCTCCGCCCGGTCGCAACGGCGTGGTTGCCTTTGCGGCTTCGGGTGCCATCTCGAGCCCCGATGAGCTCAACTCTTCGTTTAACACGGCAGTCAGGCTTGGCGATCGCGGTGCTATTTCTGCCGCGGTGCTGGCGCCCGATGAGACGACGGCGCAAAACAACGTGCTTTCGCGATTTTTCTCGACATTGAAGGAACGCTCGGGCGGCGTTGCCGGCGTACTCGATGGCGTCATGGATGTTTGGGGACGGCTGCTTGTGGGATACGGAGACATCCAAGGTTCGGCCGACGAACTTATGGACGAGATGATTAAAGGCCTAGGAGGGGGCAGCGGCGCGTTGGGCTCCATCGCATCGTGGCTCGACGATACCGTTTCGGCGTCCGTGGCGGCGTTGGGTCTGGAACCGTGCGACTTGCGCCTGCGAAAGCCGGTGCTGACCGATTCCGCCAACGTCATTAAGAGTCCGGGGTCTGACATTGCTGGTTTCTCTCAAGCGCAAGACAAGCTGCGAGGTATTCCGTTGGGCGTGACCGATCCCAAGGAGCTTTGTGAGGCATTGGAATATCAAGTCGAACGCACCATTAGCGGTACGGTGTTCACGCTTGCGGAGATTCCTCTGCCCGGCGGCGGCTCCATCCCACTCACCGTCGATGTCGCCACGCTGGTTGGCGCTCTGGGCGGTGGGTCGTAATGAGTATCCGCATGCGTCTGCGCGAGGAGCGTGCCCAAGCGACGGTGGAGATGGCAGTGGTTGCGCCCGTTTTGCTGGTGCTGGCGCTCATCGTGTACAACGTCATGGTCTTTGCCAGCGCTGTCGCGCGCTTCGACCGCGTGGTGCCCGACATCGTGCTGGCGCACGCTGTGGCGCCGGGCGGGGAGGGTGACGAGAGCTCTGCCGATGCCTCGGCGACGGTTCAGACTCAAATTCTGAATGCCATGGAAGGCTATGACTTGCAGATCGAAGTGTCGAGCGAGCAAGGCGCGGAGGCATCGGATGGTGGCCTGCTCTCCCTATCCGGTACGTTTAGGACCTACACCTGCACCATGCACTATGAGCCGTGGCCGACTTTTCTCAGCATCGCTGGCGTTTCGCTGGGGGCGCCGACAACGTTGTCGCACGAGCGCGCGGTGACGGTCGATCCATGGCGCCCGGGGGTGGTCATGTGACCGCGGTCTCGTCCTACATCGCCTACGCGCGGGCACTCAACAGGCTGGGTTGGACGCCGGCCGAGTTTGCGGTGGCGGAGTCGTTTGTCGTGCGTCTGCGCGGCATGCTGGGGCGGCGTCCGGTTGCCGCCAACGGCCTGCCGCTCGTCATGGCGTTTCCACGCTGCTCTTCGGTCCATACGTGTTTTATGGCCTATCCCATCGACATCGCCTTCATCGATCGCGACGGCAATATCCTCGCGCGCTACGAAAACGTTCGTCCTTGGCGCATGTGCTCCTGCCCCGGCGCCTGGGCGGTATTGGAACGCCCTTCAATCCTCGCTACACCTCCCGCCCTCCAACAAGTGCCGGCGTAAGAGATTGGCGACAGCAGACTTTCGTCATACGAAATTGGGTAAGATGGAGGAGAAGGTGCATGGATGTTGAGATCCATCCGAACGCCAAAAAACACTTGACGGAAAAGCAGGTACTAGGTGCCTGGTTCGCGGTTACTGAGTGCATTCGCCGCGAGTCGGAGGACGAGCCGCCGAGATGGCTTGCCATTGGATGGCTTCCAGATGGTCGAAGTGTGGAACTTGTTGCGGTCGAACTAATTCGTGGATGGCTCATTATTCATGCCCTGTCTCCGGTTCAGAAGAAATTCTGGCAAGAGATCGAGCGAGCTCGGCAGAGGGGTCGATGATGGGCAAGACGTATACGGCCGCTAATGGTCAGGTTGTAACGGATGAAATGATTGACGCGTGGTGCGAGTCGTACGAGCGCGGAGAGTTTCCGGATGGCGAACACACCGTTGGTGGGATCGTGCATGGACGGCCCCCGCTCTCAGGTGAGGGGACGGCAACGCTGTCGGTCAAGATTCCTCTGGGAATGAAGGAGGCCATTCGTCGACGGGCGGCTGCCGAGGGGATGACGCCAAGTGAGTTTGCCCGTGCGGCTCTGAGCGAAAAACTTCTTGCTGCCGGCTGATGCCTCTGACGTGCCGATTTATAGAACCGAGGCTGTGCTCAAAAACTTTTTTTAAATTCTCGGTTGACCGGAACGCGTCCTTGGTTATACTAATCAAGCCTTGAAACAAGGCACACCTCAAATGGCTGGGTAGCTCAGTTGGTAGAGCAGAGGACTGAAAATCCTCGTGTCAGGGGTTCGATTCCCTTCCCCGCCACCTTGAATTGACTAGGACCTCTGCAAAGGGGTCCTTTTCTTTTATTGAGGGCTCTGCGGAAATTGCGTCCCGGAATTTGGCTTCAGAGTGGGATGCGTTTTCCGCTTTGAGGCCGCTTGGGAAAGCGCGACCCGGAATCCGGCGTCAGAATGGGATGTGCTTTCCTTTTGCGGTCTTTGGCGGAAACTGCGTCCCAGATCCCGCGCTCAGAACGGGATGCGCTTTTCGGCCGCCTACTTCCGGCGCATATGTACATCTCGGCGCGCCATCTCGGGCCCGCCCAGACATTCCTCCCGCTTTTGCGCCACTTTACAGACCGTTCGGTCGTCTGTCCGCATGCGCGGGTATACTCAAAACGATACTTTTCCTATGCAATACGATGCAGGCTCGGCCTGCACGATCCGAAGGGGGCAGTGATGGAGAGGATACTCGGCGTTAATCTCTCTGGCTGGTTTATTCCCGAGCCTTGGGTGACCCCGTCGCTATACGCGGCGACCGGTGCATCCAACGCGGCCGAGCTGCAGGAGGCCATGGGCACCGCCGCCTATAACGAGCGCATGCGCCGTCATTACGAGACGTTTGTGAGCGAGGACGATTTCCGTCGCATGGCGCAGATCGGCCTCAACGCCGTGCGCCTGCCGGTGCCTTGGTATGCCTTTGGCTCACAGGAGTCCGATGCCTCCTACATCTCGGTTGTCGATTACATCGACCGCGCGATTGAGTGGGCTGCCAAGTACAACATTCGCGTGCTGCTTGACCTGGCGACTGTGCCCGGTGGCCAGGGCGATTCCAACGATTCGCCCGCCACGCCGGAGGCTGTTGCCGAGTGGCATTCGTCCACCAACGGTCGTCATGTCGCACTCGACGTGCTCGAGCGCTTGGCCGATCGCTACGGCGAGGCCGAGAGCCTGCTGGGTATTGAGCTGCTGGATACGCCGCAGATGAGTGTCTGCAAGAGCCTCTTCACCATGACGGATGGCATTCCTGCTCACTACCTGCGCAATTTCTATCGCGATGCTTACGAGCTCGTCCGTTCGTATATGCCCGAGGATAAGATCGTCGTTTTCTCGTCGTCGGGGCATCCCAGCGAGTGGAAGCATTTTATGCGCGGCGCCAAGTACAAGAACGTCTACATGGACCTTCACCTGTACCATTACCGCGACGAGCATGCGCTCGACATCACGAGCCCCCGCGGGCTGACGACGGCGATTTCGCGTAACAAGCGCGAGCTTAAAGAAGCGATTTCAACTGGGTTCCCCGTGCTGGTGGGCGAATGGTCGGGCGCGGCGATCTTTGCCAACTCGTCGGTTACGCCCGAGGGCCGCAATGCCTACGAGCGCGTGTTTATCGCCAATCAGCTGGCTTCGTTTGCGCCGGCTGCCGGTTGGTTCTTCCAAACGTGGAAGACCGAGAAGCGCATTGCAGCATGGGACGCCCGCGCGGCGCTCGGCACGCTCGAGCGCGGCATGATTGAATAGGTTGATATGACGCAAAACAGCGCCCATACGGGCAAACTCTATGTGGTCGGCACGCCCATCGGCAACCTGGGCGACCTGTCCCCGCGCGTTGGCGAAGCCTTTGCCGCTGCCGATGTCATCTGCTGCGAAGACACGCGTGTGACGTCAAAGCTGCTGATGCACCTGGGCATTTCCAAGCCGCTTGTCCGTTGCGACGAGAATGTGATCGCCAGCCGCGCCGCCGGCCTGGTCGACCGCCTGCTGGCGGGGGAGACCCTCGCCTTTGCCTCGGACGCCGGCATGCCGAGCGTGTCCGATCCCGGCCAGGCGCTGGTCGAGGCGGCGCGTGAGGCCGATGTGCCCGTCGAAGTTATTCCCGGGCCTTCTGCTTGCGTCACGGCGCTCGTTTCGTCCGGCATTCCCTGCGAGCATTTCTTCTTCGAAGGCTTTTTGGGTCGCAAGCACGGCGACCGCGTGCGCCGACTGCAGCGTCTTGCCGTGGTGCCCGGCGCACTCATCTTCTACGAGTCTCCACATCGCATAGTGGCGACGCTCGAGGCCGTGGCGGAGGTCTTTCCCCAACGTGAGGTTGCCGTCTGCCGCGAACTCACCAAGCTGCACGAGGAGGTCTTGCGCGGGCCCGCCGCCCAGCTCGCCGAGGAGCTGCGTGCTCGCGGCGAGGTAAAGGGCGAGATTGCGCTGGTCATCGCGCCGCCGAGCGAAGATGAGGAGGCCGGTATCGTGCCGGTTGGCGCCGCGGCAGCGGATCCCGACGAGGCTCTGCGCGAGGATATCCGCGCCGCGCTCGAGGAGGGAGAGCCCGCCTCTGCGGTGGCCAAGCGCCTGTCGCAGAAGTACTCGCGCCGTAAGCGCGATGTCTATGCCATGGTGCTCGATATGCAATAGATGGAGGATATCCAGCCCTTGCGCTAGAATCATCCCCTGTATGCAACGTTTTTCTGGAGGACAAACCCCATGGATCAAAGTAAGCCTTCGTTCTTTATCACGACGCCCATCTACTACGTCAACGCCGATCCGCACCTGGGCACGGCTTATTCCACCATCATCGCCGACGTTCAGGCCCGTTATCGTCGCTCCGCCGGCTATAACGTCAAGTTCCTGACCGGCATGGACGAGCACGGCGAGAAGGTCGCCGAGGCCGCAGCCAAGCACAACATGACGCCGCAGGAGTGGACCGACAGCCAGGCTCCGCACTTCAAGGAGCTTTGGAGCAAGCTCGAGATCTCCAACGACGACTTCATCCGCACCACCGAGCCGCGCCAGCATCATGCCGTGCAGTACCTGTGGGAGCGCATGAAGGAGTCCGGCTACCTGTATAAGGGCAGCTACGACGGTTGGTATTGCGTGCCTGACGAGACCTACTTCACCGATACGCAGGTCCAGAAGGGCGACGAGGAGTACGGCAGCGTCGGCCAGCACCTGTGCCCCGACTGCCACCGTCCGCTTGAGCGCGTGCAGGAGGAGTCCTACTTCTTTAAGCTTTCCGCTTTCCAGGACAAGCTGCTCAAGCTTTACGACGAGCACCCCG
Organism: uncultured Collinsella sp.; assembly: GCA_900540095.1. Classification (GTDB taxonomy): domain Bacteria; phylum Actinomycetota; class Coriobacteriia; order Coriobacteriales; family Coriobacteriaceae; genus Collinsella. Next base: position 7,108 of record UQEO01000033.1, on the reverse strand, counting down.
ACTTTGTCGAGCCTGCGTTCCGCATGAACGAGGTACGTAGCTTTGTCGAGGGCGGCCTTAATGACCTTTCCGTGAGCCGTACGAGCTTTGACTGGGGCATTCAGGTCCCGTTTGACGAGGGTCACGTGACCTACGTGTGGTTCGATGCGCTGCTCAACTATATGACGGCCGTCGGCTACGGTGTCGACACCGACGAGGCGCGTGCCGAGCTGGCCTATCGCTGGCCCGCGCAGTTCCACATCGTGGGCAAGGACATCATCCGCTTCCACTGCGTCATTTGGCCCGCCATGCTCATGGCCATCGGCGAGGCCCTGCCCGAGCACGTCTTTGCCCACGGCTTCCTGACCGTGCGCAATGCCGAGACCGGCAAGGCCGAGAAGATGTCCAAGAGCCGCGGCAACGCCATCGCTCCGCAGGACGTTATCGACATGTTGGGCGTCGAGGGCTATCGCTACTACTTTATGACCGACGTCGTCCCCGGCACCGACGGTGCCATCAGCTTCGATCGCATGGAGCAGGTCTACAACGCCGACCTGGCCAACAGCTGGGGCAACCTTATCTCGCGTTCGCTCAACATGAGCGGCAAGTACTTTGATGGTTGCGCGCCCGCCAAGCCCGCATCGTTCGATGCGTTCGACAACCCGCTGGCAAAGATCGCCGATGGTCTGGTCGAGCGCTACATGGCCAAGATGGACGTGCTCGATTATGGTGGAGCTAAGGACGAGGTCATGGAGCTCATCCATGCCGCCAACCACTACATCGAGGACTCCGAGCCCTGGGCGCTTGCCAAGGACGAGGCCAAGGCTGACGAGCTGGCGTTTGTGATCTACAACCTGCTCGAGGCCATCCGCATTGCCGCTCACCTGCTGATGCCGCTCATGCCCCAGACTTCTGCCGAGGCCCTGCGCCGCCTGTCCTGCGAGGACGAGGCCGCGAGCGACGACCTCAAGGGCATTTGCGCTTGGGGCCTGCTTGCCGGTGGTCAGCCCGTCGAGAAGGGCGAGCCGCTGTTCCCGCGTCTGGGCTAAGCCGCTGCGCGCCATATCGGCAATTTGCTGTTTAGCTGTAAGGGCATGGCCGCAACGGTCCATGCCCTTTTGCTTTACGATGCAGCCACCATGTTAAGGAGGCAACCATGACAACTTCGCCTTTGGCAAACCCCACGGCAACTAGGGAGCTGCTAGAGGAGTTTGGCCTTGCGACCAAGCATCGCCTGGGCCAGAACTTCCTGATCGACAACCATGTGATCGAACGTATCTGTGAGCTCGCTGAGCTTGCGGGCGATGAGCGCGTGCTCGAGGTCGGCCCGGGTTGCGGCACGCTGACGTTGGCCCTGCTGCAGGAGGCGGCGTGCGTTACGTCGATTGAGGCAGATCCCGAGCTCGAGCCGGTGCTCGATGCTCACGCCGCTGACTATGCCAACTTCCGCTTTATCATGGGCGACGCGCTCAAAGTGACGCCGGAGCAGATTGAGCAGGCCGCCGGTGGTGAACCCACGGTGTTTGTCGCGAACTTGCCCTATAACGTGGCGGCGACAATCATCCTGCAGTTCTTCCAGACGATGCCCGCGCTCAAGCGCGCCGTCGTCATGGTGCAAAAGGAGGTTGCCGATCGCATTGCCGCAGTGCCGGGCAACAAGACCTATGGCGGCTATACGGCAAAGCTCGGCCTGTATGCGCAGGTGACGGGTCGCTTTGAGGTGCCGCCGCGTTGCTTTATGCCGGCGCCGCACGTGGACTCGGCTGTCGTGCGTATCGACCGTGTTGACGGCGTGGTGCCCGAAGGACTCGATCGCGAATTTGTGGCCCGCGTGATTGATGCTGCATTTGCCCAGCGTCGCAAGACCATCCGCAATTCCATGAGCGCCAACGGCTTTGCCAAGGACGTGCTCGATGCCGCCTTTGAGGCTTGCGGTATCGCACCCACCACGCGCGCCGAGACGCTTGATGTTGCCGACTTTGTCCGCCTGGCCCAGGAGCTAATCCATGATGCCTAATACCGCACGCGTGACGTTTACCAAGAAAAAGAAGACGGTCGCCTGCCCCGTGCCCTTGGCACCGCTTGCCGACACGCATGCGCATCTGCTTTCGTTTTGGGGCAAAGAAGTGCCCGAGACGCTCGTGCGCGCCAAAGCTGCGGGTGTCGACCTGCTGGTGACGATGTTCGACCCCATCGCTGACAAACGCAGCGTGACGGACTATAGCGACTGGCTCGTGCGCGAAATTCTGCCGATGCAGGATATCCCGCAGATCAAGTATCTTGCCGGTGTGCATCCGTATGGCGCGCCGGACTATACCGACGACGTTCACGCACAGGTCGTTGCCGCACTCGATGACCCTTTGTGCGCCGGTATCGGCGAGATCGGTCTGGACTACCACATGGATTACGACGATGACGTCGCGCCGGCGCCCCATAGCGTGCAGATTGACTGTATGGCACGTCAGCTCGAAGTTGCCGTGCGCCGCAATGTGCCGGTGGAGCTACACCTGCGGCACGAGGACTCGGATGGGGAGCGCACCTCGCACGTTGATGCGTACAACGTACTGCGCGAGGTGGGTGTGCCCCAGGCCGGTTGCGTACTGCACTGCTTTGGCGAGGACCGAGCCACAATGGAGCGCTTTGTGGATTTGGGTTGTTACATCGCCTATGGCGGCGCGGCTACCTTTAAACGCAACGACGAGGTGCGCGAGGCATTCGCGGCAACACCGCTCGACCGTATTTTGTTCGAGACGGATTGCCCGTACATGGCCCCAGAGCCTATTCGCGGTCTCGAGTGCGAGCCCGCGATGATTTCCATTACGGCAAACGCGCTGGTCAACGACCGTGTCGACCGCACCGGCGATAATGCCGAAGCAATCGCGCGAGCCGCTTGGGAAAATGCCTGCAAACTTTTTCTATAAACGGCTGCCAAGGGGCTGACAAAACTGGTCTATTACCTGCCTTATGCCTGCCCTTGAGCTTACGACGGGGCGTTTCTATTAATAAGTGCCTACGGTTCGCGTCATGTTCCCGCATCTTCGCGCAAGCATATGACAAGCGATTGCCGTTGATCGAAAAACGGCTTGCCCACAACCCTAATATCTACCACGTCATCGCCGGACGGGACAAATAGAACCCCCGGTCCCTCCGGTGCATTCTTGTGTTGTAAGGAGAAGATTGTGGCAGATATCAAGAACAAGCAAATTTCTCGCCGGTCCTTCTTGGGCCTTTTTGGCGCGAGTGCCGTGACGCTCGGCCTCGGTCTCGTCGGTTGCGGCAGCGTCGACGGTAAGGGTGGTGCGGCGACCGCTGGCTCGGATGCCGCTTCTATCGATAAACTTACCATGGTCTGGCTGCCCAACGAGTCCAGCTCCGAGTTCGACGCGGGCCGCGAGGAGTTTGGCAAGGTTCTTGAGAAGTACGCCGGTGTCAAGGTCGAGCTCATGACCACCACCGACTATAACGTCGCTATCGAGGCTATCGCTTCCGGCAAGGCTCAGCTTGCCAACATGGGCGCCGAGGGCTTCATCCAGGCCCAGAAGAAGAACAGCAAGGTTCTTCCGCTTGTGACCACCTCCGACACCGATGGCAAGCTCGACGGCGCCAAGTACTACAGCCGCATCTGCGTGCCCGAGGCCGAGATGAGCGCTTACGCGGATAGCGCCGAGGAGAGCGGCTATTCCATCAAGAACATCAAGGGCAAGCGCATGAGCTTTGTCTCCGCTACTTCCACCTCCGGCTTCAAGGTTCCGTGCAACGCCATTATGAAGGCGTTCCCGGACGACGTGAAGTCCTCCGACGAGCTCAGTACCCCGGGTTTCTTCTCCCAGGTACTCTTTGGTAACTCTCACCCCGGTTCTGCTGTCAACCTGCTGCAGGGTGATGCCGATGTTGCCGCCTTCGACGATGTCGACGTCGACACCTATCTTGATGTCCCCGAGGGCGAGCGCGACGCCGTGAACGCCGCCGGTTCCGTCTACTCCGTCAAGGCCGACGCTCCCCAGCCCTTCGATCGCGTTCAGGGCAAGAAGTTCGGCATCATCCAGTCCACCCCGGTTCTCAACGGGCCTATCGCCGTCAACACCGATAAGGTCCCGCAGGAGATCATCGACAAGCTCGTCAAGGGCTTGACCTCCAAGGAGACCTCTGAAGACGAACTGCTCTTTGCCCCCGAGGATAAAGAGGGCACCGGTGCCGTTTGGAGCCTGGGTGATACCGCCGGCTTCATCGCGGTCGAGGACTCCTGGTACGACCCCATTCGTGCGCTTGACTAATGCATGTCCCTGCGCGCACACGTGCAGATGGGCGGCATCGCGTAGACGATTCGCCGCTGCCAAAACGGGCCGGGCGCGAATATCCGCGTCCGGCCTCGACGTTGATGGGAGGGCATGGAAATGCCACAGAACGCACAGCCTCTCTTGCAGGTGAGCGATTTGACCAAAAGCTACGAGGGCAAACGAGGTGCACGGGAGCAGCATCACGCGCTTTCCGGCGTAGATTTTGCTTGCGGCGAGGGAGAACTGGTTGCGGTGATCGGTCCTTCAGGCGCCGGCAAGTCGACGTTTTTGCGCTGCATCAATCGCCTCATCGAGCCCACGGAGGGGTCGGTTGTCTTTAATGGTCGGGACATTACGCATCTGCGCCGCAACAAGCTGCGTGGCGTGCGCGCGCAGATCGCCATGATCTTTCAGAACTACAACCTGGTGTATCGCCTTACCGCCATTCAAAACGTGCTGCATGGGCGTCTGGGCTACAAGGGCGCTGTGGCGGGGTCGCTGGGCCTCTACAGCGAAGCCGAGAAGCTCCGTGCGTTCGAGCTGCTTGACGAAGTGGGCCTGGGCGAGTTTGCCTATCGTCGCGCCGATCAGCTCTCGGGCGGACAAAAGCAGCGCGTGGGTATCGCCCGCGCACTTATTCAAGATCCCCGCATCATTCTATGCGATGAACCTATCGCGAGCCTTGATCCCAAGAGCAGCCGTGCTGTCATGGAGCATCTGCGCCGCGTGACGCGTCAGCATGGCATCACCTGCATCGTCAATCTGCATCAGGTGGATATGGCACTTGAGTTTTCCGATCGTATCGTGGGCTTGCGTGCGGGCGCGAAAGTGTTCGAGGGTGCGCCTGCCGAGCTGACCCCCCAGATGATCGCGGTGATTTACGGCGATGGAGAAGAGGGCTTCATTTCCGTTCCGGTGTCAGGGCCCCAAGCTGGCGCGACACCCGCATCTGTTGGCATGGCTTCCGCTGTTCCTTCTGGAGCCTTGCGATGAGCGCGGGGGAGTGCGGCGCCATGTCCACAGGCTCTTTTGGCAATGCGAAAGCGGGGAAGGTTCCCGATTTGAGCTGGTTTAGAAGGCGTCAGCTTCGCGCACTCGCAGTAGTTGCGGCCGTTGTCTTGGTTGCCGAGGGGGCATCGCTTGTCGGCGATTTCAGCTTTGGATATGCCTTGGGTTCGGTACCCGCTGCCCTTGCATGGATGCTGCAGAACTTTTGCCCTACGCCATCGTCGTTAGGACAGCTGGGCATAATTGCCACGCAGGTGGTTTCGACGGTGTTCGATTCCATCGCCGCTACGATGCTCGCGGCCTTGCTGGGTATCGTTCTTGCGGTGCTGGGATGCTCGAGCGTCGGTGTCGAAAACGGCATCGTGCGCGGTGTCATCCGCATCTTCGCCAATATCTTTCGCAATGTTCCCATGATTGCATGGGCGCTGCTGTTGCTCCTTTCGTTCAAGCAAAACGAGTTCACGGGCTTCCTCGCGCTCTTTTTGGCGACGTTTGGCCAGATTACGCGCTTTTTTCTGGACACGCTCGACGAAATCCCTTGCGGCCCCATCGAGGCGTTGCGCAGCTGCGGAGCAAGCTTTTGGCAGATTGTCTTTCAGGCGGGTCTGCCGCTTGCCGTTGCAGAGCTTATGAGCTGGACACTCTATATGGTCGAGACCAATATTCGCGAGGCCACGTTGGTGGGCTTGCTTACCGGTACGGGTATCGGCTTTGCCTTCAACCTGTACTACGCGTCTTTTCGGTATGACTGCGCTGGCCTTGTGATTCTTGTGACCATTGTTTTGGTGCTCGTGGTCGAGGCGATTTCCAACGCAGCTAGAAGGTCGATGATCTAATGGATACTTTTGAGCTGACTCCCGCCACGGCCGGTGCGATCGAGCGTTCGCACGCTGGGCATATTCGTCTCGTGTCTCGCCGGGGGCGCAACTATTCTGTCGTGCTTACGCTGGGCATTCTGTGCCTCTTGACGGTCGTTACGTTTGTGCGCATGGATTTTGGCACGGTTGACCTTGGCCGCGCACTCGCTCAAACCTGGTCTGATTTCTGCGCCATGATGTTCCAACCAGCGCTTGACCCGCCGTTGGGAGCTGCGCATTTTAGCTGGGCAAAGGTTGCCGAGAGCACGTTGGTCACCATTGCGGTTACCGTGCTGTGCACCATCATCTCGGCCATCATCTCGTTTTTCTTGGCGTTGGCGGCATCCGAGAACCTCTCGAATCCGCTCGTTTCCAATGCGGTCAAAGGATTCGTTGCTATCATCCGAGCGATTCCAACGATTCTGTGGGTACTCGTCTTCACGGTGGCCATCGGCCTTGGATCCGAGGCGGCGGTGCTGGGAATTTCCTTCCATTCCATCGCGTATCTTACCAAGAGCTACTCGGAGTCGATTGAAGAAATCGATGCAGATGTAATCGAGGCACTCTCTGCGAGCGGTGCCAGCTTCTGGCAGATTGTGTTCCAGGCCATCTGTCCGGCAACCATTACCAAACTGCTCTCATGGACATTTATTCGCTTTGAGATCAATTTTGCCAACGCGGTTGCCGTGGGCGCCTTCGCGGGCGCGGGCGGTATCGGCTTTCAGCTGTATCAGGCAGGCAACTACTACTACAACCTGCACGAGGTGGGCGTGATTGTCTATGTATGCCCGGCTGTGTCGTTTGCACTCGAGTTCATCTCGGTTCGCCTTCGTCGCCGTTACATCATCGACTCGGATAACTAAGGAAAGATTTGCATGCTAACAAGAAGAGAGAGGACCGAGGTCCTGGTTGAGAGCGGCCCTGCGCTTGCGCTCGAACTGGCGGGCCTGGGCGCGGCGGCCGCCCCCCCCGCAGAGCGCCTCCTCG
>UQEO01000032.1 GCA_900540095.1 uncultured Collinsella sp. | reverse complement strand
AGGGTGGCACGGGGCGGTCGTCCGTCGCGGGAGGGGCGAGCCGCTGCAGTACATCACCGGTAGCATGCAGTTTCGCATGATCGACGTCGCGTGCGCCCCCGGCGTGCTCATCCCGCGCCCCGAGACCGAGATGCTCGTCGAGGAAGTCCTCAATTATCTGGATGCCGAGGTGCTGAGCCCCGAGGCCGCCGCCCGCCAGCGCGTGGAGCTGCCTTGGAACGATGAGGTCGAGCAGGCCCGCAAAGCCGAGGCGGCGCTGGCCGAAGAACGCGCGGCCGCCGAGCGCCGTGCCGCCAACCTGACGGCCGCCGATGAGGCTACGCTGGGTAGCGACGTGCTCGGTAGCCGCGCCTATGCCGAGGAGCTTGCCGATCGCGAGGCCGAGGAAGCCGCCGCGCAGGCGGCAGAAGTAGAGGCCATGGAAACCCCCGAGCCCGAGCTCGACGAATACGGCATCGCCATTGAGGGCATCGACCAACAGACGACTCCCGCGCAAGATGCCGCCGAGGCCAACGTACCTGCCCCAGCCGAGCCCCGCACTGCCCGCGTTCTCGAGGTCGGCTGCGGCACGGGCTGCATCTCGCTCTCGCTTGCCTGGGAGCGTCGCGGCCACGTCACCTGCACTGCTACCGATATCGAGCCGCGCGCCATCGACCTTGCTACCAAAAACCGCGATGCGCTTGGCCTCACGTCCGACGAGGTCGCTTTCAGCCTCACGAACCTGGTGAGCTCCATTCCCCGCGAAGAGTGGGGCACCTTTGACGTACTCGTCTCCAACCCGCCCTACATCCCCACCGATGTCATGCGCTCACTGCCGCGCGAGGTCAAGGACTTTGAGCCCGACCTGGCGCTCGAGGGCGGCGCCGACGGCCTCGATATCTTCCGCCGTCTGCTCAACGCGGCGCCCTACATGCTGCGCGCCGGCGGCCTGTTTGCCTGCGAGCTCTACGAGGGCGCGCTCGACGCTGCGGCCGAGCTCTGTCGTCAAGCGGGTCTGTCGGACGTGCGCATCGTCCACGACCTCACCGATCGCCCCCGCATCGTTCGAGCCATCGTCACCGAGCCCAAGCAGCGTATTTAAGCTGAACTAATAGACATTTGCTCAAGTTTGCTCTTGCAATATACCGTAAAACTTCTACTATAGAAGGAGAAAGGTATGTCAAATCAGCTGCATCGGTACCGTATCGTGCTTGATTACATTGAACCTTGGCTTGATGAGCAGGATGAAGCTACGCTGAAGCAGATTTATGCAGACCTTTTGGTGCTCGAGAAGGAAGGTCCCAGCCTTGGTCGTCCACTGGTTGACCGTGTCAAGGGCTCGAAGCTTCATCATTTAAAGGAGCTGAGAGTGACTTCATGTGGTGGGCAGGTGATCCGCATCCTCTTCGCCTTTGACCCCAAGCGCCAGGCGGTATTGCTATTGGCGGGTGATAAGTCGCGAGCGGGATCGTCAAGGGCAAAATGGAGCGGCTGGTATGCGATCAACATTCCAAAGGCCGAGCAAATATACCGTCGCCACGTAAGGAGGCTCGATCGAGATGGAACTGCATGAGTATATGGAATCTCGCGGGATAACACGCGACTCCATTACCGCCGAGCAGGAGAGGACTCGCGATCGTATCGAAGCCTATAAGCTTGCTCAGATTCGCAGGCTAAAAGATCTAACACAGGCGTCGGTCGCCCAATCGATGGGCGTTTCTCAAAAACGCGTATCCGAGCTCGAGCGTGGGGAATTGGGTTCGATGAGGCTTGACACGCTGAGCAGGTACGCAGAGAGCCTCGGCGGAAAACTGGTTGCAAGCATCGAGTTTCCCGATCGTACCGTTACGCTTGCGCGCTAAAAATCTTCAATTAACTCCCTCACTTTCACCGACTACTCGAGCCGCTCACCAAACCAACATGCGCTCTGGGCAAATAGATTGAACGTTTCGTGCGAGAATGCCCCACAGTAAACAAACTTGCACCAGGGCGTAAGGGGCTGGCATACACATGCAGACGGTCTATCGGGTATACGAGGGAGCGCGCGAGCCGCATCGGCTTGCCGTGCGGAAGTGCATCGGCTTGCAGTCGAGCGCACGGCCGAGCTACTCGGTCGCGGTGGCCTGGCGCTTATTCCAACCGAGACGGTCTACGGTGTCGCCGTGGCGGTCAACGCCTTCTCGGATGCCGTTCCACAAGATACAAGTGAACCTCTGCCGTGGCCGCGCGATCCGCAGGCCACCGTCAACGGCGCCGCGGTCCCCGCACTCGGTACCGGCTATCGTCGTATCTTTACCCTCAAGCAGCGCGAGCTCACCCAAACGGTTGCCTGGCTGGTCGATGATGCCGAGGCACTCGACTGCTATGGCGTGGATATCCCTAACGAGGCCCGCGTGCTCGCCCGACGATGCTGGCCGGGCGCCCTGACTATCGTGGTCAAGGCGGCCCGCTGCGTGCCGACCTTTATGCGCGCTGCCGACGACACGGTGGCACTTCGCGCTTCGGCCTCGCCCGTGGTGCAGGCGCTCATCCGCGCCTGTGGCAGCCCTCTTGCCTGCACCAGCGCCAACACGCATGGCGCACCCGCGCCGGCAAGTTTTGTCACGGTGGAGGAGCGCATCCTGGAGGGGGTCGATGTGGCCGTCGACGCCGGTGAGACCCCGTGTCGCGACGCCTCAACCATCGTGTCGTTTCAGCACGGCGAGCTCCAGATCCTGCGCCAAGGCGCGCTTCCCGCATCAGAGATCGAACGGGTCCTGTCCGACCCGATGCAATAGAAAGGTGTAAGCGATGTCGTTGAATCTAGGTAGCCTGGGCATGGAAGACGCCTCGTTTAGCTTTGGCGGTTCCTACATCATGGCGCTCGACTGCGGCACCACCTCGGTACTCGCGACCATCGTCGACGAGTACGGCTGCATCGTCGCCCAGGCGCGTCGTAGCGTCAAAACCAGCTTCCCGCGCCCCGGCTGGGTGGAGCAGGATCCCACGGAGGTGCTTGCCAGCCAGATCGGCGTGATGATGGAGGTCCAGTTTAAGAGCGGCATCCATTCTGACCGCATTGCCGCCATCGGTATCTCCAACCAGCGCGAGACCACGGTGGTGTGGGACCGCATAAGCGGCCAACCCATCTATAACGCCATCGTGTGGCAATGCCGTCGCACCGCACCTCTGATCGACGAGCTGGTCGAGCAGGGCGCAGAAGAACTGGTGCGCTCCCGCACGGGACTCACGCTCGATCCGTATTTCTCGGCCTCCAAGGTGCAGTGGATCCTCGACAACGTCGATGGTGCGCGTGAGAGCGCGGCGGCGGGCGACCTCATGTTCGGCACCATCGACACCTGGCTCATCTACAACCTCACCGGCGGTCAGGTCTTTGCCACCGACTACACCAATGCCAGCCGCACCGCGCTCTTTAATATCCATGCGCTCGATTGGGACGACGATCTGCTGGCACTTTTCGACGTCCCGCGTTCCATGATGCCCGAGGTTCGTTGGAGCTCGGGCGACTACGGCCGCGTCGCGAGCGACATCATGACCAACATGCCACCCATCATGGGCGTGGCGGGCGACCAGCAGGCGTCGCTGTTCGGCCACTGCTGCTTCCATCCCGGCCAGACCAAAAACACCTATGGCACGGGTTGCTTTATGCTCATGAACACCGGCGACGAGATCGTCGAATCCAAGAACGGTCTGGTCTCCACGATCGGTATCGCCGCGGACGGCAAGATCAGCTATGCGCTCGAGGGCTCTATCTTTGCCGCCGGCTCAACCATGAATTGGCTGCGCAACAACATGGGCATCATCTCGAGCGTGAGCGAGTCCGCGCAACTCGCCACTTCGATCAGCGACAACGAGGGCTGCTACTTCGTCCCCGCCTTCGCAGGCCTGGGCGCTCCCTGGTGGGACCCGCATGCTCGCGGTATCGTGTGCGGCCTGACCGGCGCCTCGAGTCGCGCGACCATTGTGCGTGCGGCCTGCGAGTCCATGGCCTACCAGAGTTATGACGTGCTACGCGCCATGGAGCAGGACGTGGGACTTTCGATTGAGCGCCTGTCCGTCGATGGCGGTGCCTCGCGCAACGAGTTCATCATGCAATTCCAGGCTGATCTGCTGGATATCCCCGTGCTGCAGTGCGAGACGGTGGAGACCACGGCGATTGGCGCCGCGTACTTGGCGGGCCTTGCTGTCGGCTATTGGGAGGATTTGGAGGAGCTGGAGCAAAACGCTCAGATCGTCAAAGTCTTCCATCCTCACATGTCCGCCGAGCGCCGTGAGAGCAACCTCGCTGGTTGGCATGATGCCGTCAAACGCTCGCTCGGCACCGTACAGTAGGGCTGCGACGAGCTGCTCGATACAACAAACCGTTAAACTTATGCACGGCGCGCGGCAACAACATCGCCATGCGCCTTGTCAGCAAGGCCATCTTCCGGCCGCAACGAAAGGGGCAATCAACCCATGACCGTCACCTACGATACGTCCCGTGTGACCCTTGTCGATCACCCGCTCGTCCAGCACAAGCTGTCGATCCTGCGCGACAAGAGCACCGGCACCAACCAGTTCCGCCAGCTCGTGCGCGAGCTCGCACTTTTTGACGGCTACGAGGCCATGCGCGACCTGCCCATGGAAGACGTCGAGGTCGAGACCCCCATCACCACTGCCACGTTTAAGCAGCTTGCCGGCAAGAAGCTCGCCATCGTTCCCATTCTGCGTGCGGGCCTTGGCATGGTCGATGGCATCCTCGACTTGGTACCCTCCGCTCGCGTGGGCCACATCGGTATGGAGCGCGACGAGGTTACCCACGAGCCGCATGAGTATTACTGCAAGATGCCCAAGGATATCGACCAGCGCATCTGCCTGGTCGTCGACCCCATGCTCGCCACGGGCGGTTCGGCCGAGATGGCCATCAGCTACCTGCGCGAGCGCGGTGTCAAGGATATCCGTATGCTGTGCATCGTCGCCGCGCCCGAGGGCCTCAAGTCACTGACCGAAAAGGACCCCGACGTACATATTTATACGTGCGCCATCGACGACCATCTCAACGAGGCCGCCTACATCGTTCCCGGCCTTGGCGACGCCGGCGACCGCATCTACGGTACGCTCTAGTCGTTGGGCCTTGTCGGCTACGGTCACAAATACGAAGAAATGGTGCGCGCGGGCGAGCAAAAGTCGTCCACGCGCACTTCTGTTAACGGACGTTTTGCCCTGAGGGGTTCGAAAAAACGTATTACCGTACCTGCGGCATAAAGAAGGCCTTAAGAAAACGTACAGGTGCGTATTAACCGTTTGTTTTACGGTTGTACTTTAGCGATTGGCTCGTACAATAGTCACCAATGTTTGGCGGGAACTGTTCTGTGAGGCGTTAAAAAGGAAAGTGAGGACGCCAGTGTTTCAGATAGCCGATCTGCTCGCTATCGTTGCAGGCGCCATCGCGGGCGCAATTGCCTTCCTTCCCTTTGTTTTTACGCTCAAGCCGGTTCTTGACGATAAACAGAATGCGGACATGCTCAAGGGCATGGTGAGTCTGGCGGTCTCGGCAGTCGCCCTGCTCGTCTTTACCTTGGTTGTGTTTGCGTTGTTCGGAGAGGCATTTCGCATGTTCCTCCTGGGCGAGGCGATCGGTTTCGTGGCTTTTATGGCCGCCTGCACGGTTTGCGTCGCCAAGGCGCTGCGGGATCCTCATGAGGTCGAAAGGTAAGTCGTGGAAATTTTTGAAAAGCTGCCTGATGAGATTAATCATCTGGTCAGCGAGTTCAGCTCCACCCCTGTCGTGGGCGATTTGAGCTGCGGCATCACGCAGTACTCGTTTTGGCTGATCGTCTCCACGATCGTGCTCCTGATCGTCCTGGCCGTGTTCAAGAAGAAACAGACCCTGGTTCCCAAGGGCTTCTTCGTCAACGGTTTCGAGTACATCATCGAGTACGTCGAGAACGATATCGGCAAGGGCGTCGTGGGTGAGAACTGGAAGAAGCACTTCCCGTTCCTGTGCTCGCTTTTCCTGTTCATCCTGATCAATAACATGATCGGCCTGATCCCGGGAATGAAGCCCGGCACCGGCGCAATCGGCTCCACCGCCGCGCTCGCCATCTTCGCCTTCGTGTACTTCATCTACTACGGATGCAAGGCTCACGGCGTGATCGGCTACATCAAGAGCCTCGCCCCGCAGGGCGTGAGCTTCCCGATGAACGTGCTTGTGTGGGTCGTCGAGCTTTTCTCTACCTTCCTGCGCCTCATCACGCTCGCCGTCCGTCTGTTCTGCAACATGTTCGCAGGACACGTGGTCATGGGCTCGTTCGCCATCATGGCGAGCATGTTCATGCAGCCGCTGCTTCAGCAGGTTTCCGCGGCCCACGCCGTCGGCGCCCTGCCTTCGTTGGCCTGGCTTGCCATCCTCATCCTGATCTATGCGATCGAGCTCGTGGTCGGCGCCATCCAGGCTTACGTCTTCACGGTCCTTACCGCCGTGTATGTCTCCGAGGCAGAGGAGGTCGCGGAGGAGGAGTAGTAGTCTTCCGTTCGCGCCTTAAAGGTAAGGCAATTCGTTAAACCGCCGGTGCCCGTACCCATGGAGCCCGGCAGTTATAAAAAGGTTATCCTGCGTGAAATAAGACACGCACGACAAAGGAGGAATCGTGGGAGTTATCGGTTACGGTCTCGGTGTTATCGGCGCTGGTCTTGCTATCGGCCTGTCTGCTCTGGGTGCTACGGGTGCTATGGCCCGTCAGCCTGAGGTCCAGGGCCGCGTGTTCACCGTCTTCATCATGGGCTCCGCCTTCGGCGAGGCTCTGGCTCTGATCGGCTTCGTTGTCGCGCTGATCGTTAAATAGCACGGAGCGTCAAGTATGAATCTTTCATCCCAGAAGAGCGCGATCGCACTCTCCGCGTCCGCGGCCGCGCTGCTCATGCCGGTTTCCGCGTTCGCCGAGGACGGCGCTGCCGGTGCGGACATCCTCATCCCTAAGATGGCGGAGTTCATCCCGGCGCTTATCGCCTTCCTGATCATCTGGATCGTGCTGGCCAAGGTCGCCCTGCCGGGCATCATGAAAACCATGGAGGAGCGCGGCAAGAAGATCGAGGAGAGCCTCGACGAGGCCGAGAAGACCAAGCAGGAGGCTATCGCCAAGCGCGCTGAGTCCGACTCGATCGTCACCGACGCCCGTCGTCAGGCTGCCGACATCGTTCTCGAGGCCCGTAAGGACGCCGAGTCCGAGCGCGCCCGTATTATCGAGGCTGCTCACAAGGAGGCCGAGGAGATCATCGCCAAGGCCCACACGACCGTCGAGGACGAGCGCAAGTCCATCTACGCCGGTGCCGCGAGCTCCATCGCCGACCTGTCCGTTGCTGTCGCCACCAAGATCGTGGGCGAGGCACTCGAGGACGAGGGCGAGCAGAAGAAGCTCATCGAGCGCTACATCCAGGAAGCAGGTAGCCTGAATGCCGACTAGCCGCTATCAGGACAAGGTACTCGAGACCTACGCGCGCTCCCTTTTGGAAGCCGCCAAGGCCGAGAACCATGTGTTCGAGGACCTCGAGATGATCGAGCGCCTGGCTAGCGCCAGCCCCGAGATCATCGCCGTGCTCGACACCATGTCCAAGCGCGACCAGCTCGACCTTCTTCCCAAGGTGGCAGCTGCCTTTAAGTATGTTGCCGAGGAAGACGAGGATGTAGTGGGCGTGACCGTCACCACGGCGATCCCGCTCGACGACGAGCTGCGTCAAACCATCACTAAGAAATGCGAGCAGGACTTCGGCCGCAAGGTATTCCTTATCGAGCAGGTCGACCCGTCTATCGTGGGCGGCCTGGTGCTCGAGGCCCGCGGCGAGCGTCGTGACATTTCCGTCAAGACGCAGCTGCGCGTCGCGCAGGAGACCCTCGCAAACTCTGCTAATTCGTACGGAGGTGAAGCCTAATGTCCGAAACCCTCAATGCCCAGGATATCGCCAAGAAACTGCAGGAGCAGCTCACGAGCCTCTCCGCGACGGTCGATACGCATGAGGTTTCAACGGTCGACGAGGTAGGCGACGGCATCGCGCGCGTCTCCGGCCTCAAGAGCGCCATGGCAGGCGAGCTTCTGGAGTTCAAGAGCTCCGATACCGGTGAGACCGTCTTCGGCCTTGCCCAGAACCTTGACCGTGACGAGGTCGGCGCCGTTCTGTTCGGTGCCGTCGACTCCATCAAGGAAGGCGACGAGTGCCGCACCACTGGCCGCATTATGGATATCCCCGTGAGCCGTGCCATGCTCGGCCGCGTCGTCAATCCGCTCGGCCAGCCCATCGACGGCCTGGGCGACATCGTCGCCACGCATCGTCGCCCCATCGAGTTCAAGGCCCCCGGTGTCATCGACCGTACCCCGGTGTGCGAGCCGGTTCAGACCGGCCTGTTGGCCATCGACTCCATGGTGCCTATCGGCCGCGGTCAGCGTGAGCTCATCATCGGCGACCGTAAGACCGGTAAGACCGCCATTGCCATCGACGCTATCCTCAATCAGCGCGGCAAGGGCATGGTCTGCATCTATGTCGCCATCGGCCAGAAGGCCTCCACGGTTGCCAACATCCGCGAGACCCTCGCTCAGCACGGTGCGCTCGACTACACCATCATCGTTTCGGCCACCGCTGCCGATTCCGCCCCTATGCAGTACATCGCGCCTATGGCCGGTGCCGCTATCGGCGAGTTCTTCATGTACAACGGCGAGGACGGTAAGCCCGCCAGCGAGACCAACCCCGGCGGCCACGTGCTCGTCATCTACGACGACCTGTCCAAGCAGGCCGTGGCCTACCGTCAGATGTCGCTGACGCTGCATCGTCCGCCCGGACGTGAGGCCTATCCTGGCGACATCTTCTACCTGCACTCTCGTCTGCTCGAGCGTGCCGTCAAGATGTCCAAGAAGAACGGCTACGGCTCCATGACGGCACTGCCGATCATCGAGACCCAGGACGGCGACGTCTCGGCCTACATTCCGACCAACGTCATTTCCATTACCGATGGTCAGATCTACCTGCAGTCCGAGCTCTTCTTCCAGGGTCAGCGCCCGGCAGTCGACGTGGGTATCTCCGTGTCCCGCGTCGGTGGCGATGCACAGACCAAGGCCATGAAGCAGGTCGCCGGCAACCTCCGTCTGGACCTCGCTTCGTACCAGGAGCTCGCTGGCTTTACCCAGTTCGGCTCTGACCTCGACGAGGCTACTCAGAAGCAGCTGACCCATGGTGCCCGTATGACCGAGCTCCTGAAGCAGCCGCGCTACCAGCCGTTTGAGGTTGGCGAGCAGATTGTTACGCTGTTCGCTGGCAACGAGGGCTTCCTGGATGACCTGGAGATCGCCGACGTGCTGCCTTTCCGTGCCGAGCTCATCGAGTACATGGACAATGGCTTTGGCTCGCTGCTCGACAAGGTTCGCGCCAAGAAGATCGACGATGACACCAAGGCTGAGCTCCTGCGCGTCATCGGTGACTTCAAGCAGCAGTTCATGGCCAAGCACCATGCCGATACGACTGGATCAGAGGAGAACTAAGCCCTATGGCCAACCTTCGCGACATTAAGAAGCGAATCTCCTCGGTTACCACGACCAAGCAGATCACGCGCACGATGGAGATGGTCTCTACGGCCAAGATCCGTCGTGCCCTCGATCGCTCCAAGCAGGCCGAGCCCTATAAGGAGGCGCTGACCGACGTCATGCTGACGGTTGCCGGCGACGCCTCCTGCTCGGGCACCGATCCCATGCTGCAGAAGCATGAGAGCGTCAAGCATGGCCTGATTGTCGTCATTGCTTCGGACCGCGGCCTTGCCGGCGGTTTCAATACGACGGTGGAGCGCACGGCCGAAAAGCTCGCCGCTTCTTGGGCGAACGACGGCATCGAGTGCGAGATCATCGCGTGTGGGCGCAAACCGGCCACGTATTTCCGCGACCGCGCAAACGTCGCCATGCACTTTGAGGGCAACTCCTCCGAGCCCGATTTCAATCAGGCCCGCATGATCTCCTCTCATATCTGCGATGCGTATCGTGCCGGTGAGCTTGACCGCGTCGAGCTTGTTTACCACCACGCCAAGAACCGCGTGGATCAGGAGCTTCGCGTCGAGCACTTGCTGCCGCTCGATCCCGAGATGATCGCTATGGCCCACGGTCCGCGTAAGAACGAGACCGACGCCCCTAAGCGCATCTCGTCCACGTTCGAGTTCGTGCCCTCTCCCGAGCATGTTCTCGGCAAACTTGTGCCGTCATATATCCTGACGGTCATCTACCAGGCCCTGATCGATTCGGCGGCCGCCGAGCAGGGTGCGCGCCGCAAGGCCATGCACTCCGCAACGGAAAACGCCACCGCGATCATCTCGACCCTTACCCGCACGTATAGTCGCGTGCGCCAGGCTTCGATCACGACCGAGATCAACGAGATCGTCGGCGGAGCCTCAGCATTGGAGGAACAGTAATGGCTAATAACACCGTAAAGCTTGCGGTCGAGGAAGCCACCAAGAAGACGACTGCCGGCGATGGTCGCATCGTGCGTATCATCGGCCCTGTCGTCGACGTCAAGTTTGACGGTGCGGTGCCCCCGATCTACAACGCGCTCACGGTCGAGGCCGAGACCCCGATCGGTCATCTGAGCACGATCCTCGAGGTCGAGAGCCAGCTTCCGGGCGGCGTCGTCCGCACGGTCGCCATGTCCTCGACCGACGGCCTGCAGCGCGGCCTCATCGCCACCGATACCGGTGAGCCCATGAAGATGCCCGTTGGCCCCAAGACGCTCGGCCGCATTTGGAACGTCATGGGCAAGCCTGTCGACGGTAAGCCCATGCCCGAGGTGGAGGAGTTCTATCCCATCCACCACGCAGCGCCCCGCTTCGACGAGCTCACCACCAAGACCGAGATCTTCGAAACCGGCATCAAGGCCGTTGACCTGCTCGAGCCCTACATCCGTGGCGGCAAAACGGGTCTGTTCGGCGGCGCCGGCGTCGGCAAGACCGTTCTGATTCAGGAGCTCATCAACAACCTTGCTCAGGAGCACGGCGGCACCTCGGTGTTCACCGGTGTCGGCGAGCGTACTCGTGAGGGCACCGACCTGTTCCTCGAGATGAGCGAGTCTGGCGTTATCGACAAGACCTGCTTGGTCTATGGTCAGATGAACGAGCCGCCTGGAGCGCGTCTGCGCATCGGTCTGGCCGGCCTTACCACCGCTGAGTACTTCCGCGATCGCGGCCAGGACGTTCTGCTGTTCATCGACAACATCTTCCGCTTCTCCCAGGCCGGTTCCGAGGTTTCCGCACTGCTGGGTCGTATGCCGTCCGCCGTCGGTTACCAGCCTACGCTGGCTACCGAGATGGGCGACCTCCAGGAGCGCATTACCTCGACCAAGACGGGTTCCATTACCTCCGTCCAGGCTGTCTACGTCCCTGCAGACGACCTGACCGACCCGGCGCCTGCCACGACGTTTACGCACCTCGACGCCACCACGGTTCTTTCGCGTAGCATTTCGTCGCTCGGTCTGTTCCCGGCTATCGACCCGCTCGCGTCTTCCTCCGACGCTCTCGATCCCTCGATCGTCGGCGAGGAGCACTACCGTGTCGCCGTCAAGGTCCAGGAGCTTCTGCAGGAGTACTCCGACCTTCAGGACATCATCGCCATTCTGGGTATGGACGAGCTGTCCGAGGAGCAGCGCCTTACGGTCAACCGTGCCCGTAAGATCCAGCAGTTCCTCTCCCAGTCCTTCCACGTCGCCGAGAAGTTCACCGGCAACCCCGGTGTCTATGTCCGCGTCGAGGATACCGTCCGCTCCTTCGCCGAGATTGTCGACGGCAAGGCCGATGACCTGCCCGAGCAGGCGTTCCGCTATGCTTCCACGATTGAGGACGTGCGCGAGCGCGCCCGCAAGATGGGGGAGAAGTAGGTTATGCGTATCCGCATCGTGTGCCCCGTGAGCTGCGCCTATGAGGGCGACGCTGCGTTTGTGTCGATTCCGTCCACGGATGGTGAGTTTGGCGTTCTGCCTGCTCACTCCAGCGAAATCTGCACGATCGACCGCGGTTACGTTCGCGTTTCCGATAAGGCCATGGGCACTGTCGACCACACGTTTGCCGTGGCCGGCGGCTATGCCCAGGTTGCGGACGATGTCGTGACCGTCCTCGCCGAGCGCGCTTGCGATTTGGCGACGGTCGACGCCGACAAGGTTAAAGCTGATATTCAAGGTTTTGAAGAGAAGCTGGGTAATTTGTCGGAGGATGATGCACGCCGCGCCTACCTCTATAATGAAATCGCATGGTGTAAGCTCAAGCTTGCCCAATAGTCAAACGTTTTGGCGTTCGACCATTTGCGAACACATCATGCCCGGGATGGCCCAGCCACCCCGGGCATGCTTTTTGAAAGGGTAGACCTTGGATATTATCCGCGTTGAGGGTGGCCACGCCATCGGAGGTTCCGTGCCTGTTTCGGGTGCCAAGAACTCCGCGCTCAAACTTATGGCGGCAACGCTTCTGGCGCCGGGCAAGACGACGCTGCAGAACGTGCCTGATATTTCCGATGTCCACGTGATGGGCAAGGTGCTCAAGGGTATGGGCGCTACGATCGATGTTCTCGACGAGCACACGCTCGAGATCGATACCTCCCAGGTTGATTCTTGGGAGGCGCCCTACGAGCTCGTTGCCAAGATGCGCGCTTCCACTGCCGTGATGGGACCCCTGCTGGGCCGTTTCCATCGCGCCAAGATCGCCATGCCCGGCGGCTGCAACCTGGGCGCTCGCAAGATCGATATGCATATCTTGGGTCTTGAGGCCTTGGGCGTTGAGTTCGATACCGCCCACGGCTATATCAACGCCAACGCGCCCCAGGGCCTGCACGGTACCACCGTCACGCTCGAGTTTGCCAGTGTCGGTGCGACCGAGAACCTCATCATGGCCTCCGTGCGCGCGCAGGGTACCACGGTAATCGACAATGCCGCCCGCGAGCCCGAGATCGTCGATCTCGCCAACATGCTCAACGAAATGGGCGCCAAGATTGTCGGCGCCGGTACGCCTGTCGTGACCATCGAGGGCGTGGAGGAGCTGCATCCCGTTACCCATCGCGTGGTGGGCGACCGCATCGAGGCCGGTACCTTTATCGTTGCCGGTGCGTTGATGGCAGACGACCGCGGTGTCGACGTCACAGGCTTTTGCCCCATTCACTTGGGCATGGTGCTCAAGAAGATGGAGCTCATGGGCATCGACTGCGAGCGCGTCGAGGATGGCGTCCATGTGAGGCGTGCCGAGTGCATCAAGCCGGTCGACATCCAGACGCTTCCGTTCCCCGGTTTCCCCACGGACATGCAGGCGCAGATCATGGTGCTCTCCGCCCTGGCCGACGGCAGCTCCGTTATCACCGAGAACATCTTCGAGAATCGCTTTATGTTCGCATCCGAGCTGGTGCGCATGGGTGCCGACATTCGCATCGAGAGCCACCACGCTATGATTCACGGCGTCAAGGGCTTCTCCGGCGCTCAGGTAACCTCACCGGATCTTCGTGGTGGCGCGGCACTCGTCGTTGCCGGCCTCATTGCCGACGGCACGACCGAGGTCTCGGCCATCCATCACATTAAGCGCGGCTACGAACAGTTTGTCGAAAAGCTGCAGGCGCTTGGCGCTCATGTCGAGCACGCCACTGTTCCCGATCCCGTCATCTACTAATGCAGGTTGCCTATGTTTAAGAAAAAGCCCATTACGGAATCTCGAAGACCTTCGACCGGCGCTCAGGCAAAAATCTATAGCCGCGATAACGTTGCCCGCTATTCCGAGCGCGCTCGTCAGCGCCGTCGCGGTCATACGGTTCGCCGCGTTGCGCTCATTGCTGTGCTCGGTGTGCTGCTGAGCGCTACGACTGCCGCCGGCCTGTGGTTTGCCACCATTATGGGCAAGCTCGGCGATTCCAACGTCATTACCGACAACCTGCGCCAGATTCTGCTTGATACCGACGAGGCAAAGGACCCGTTCTACGTGCTACTCCTTGGCACTGACGGTCGCCCGGGCGAGGATACATACCGCGCCGACTCGATTATCCTGGCGCGTATCGACCCCACGCAAAAACAGGCGACGCTCATCTCCATTCCGCGCGATACCAAGGTCGTCTACAACGGCTCGACCATGAAGATCAACGCCTGCCATACCTACGGCGGCGCCGAAGCCATGGTCCAGGCGGTCAACGAGCTGTGCGGTGTCCAGATTTCCCACTATGCCGAGGTCAGCTTCGACGGCATGCAGTCGCTCATCGATTCGGTCGGCGGCATCGACATTAACGCAACCGACGATGTCGACGACCCCGAGCATCTCGACATTAAGATCACCGCCGGTCAGCAGCACATGGATGGCGCGACCGCCCTTACCTATGCCCGTTGCCGCTACATCTATGCCGATGGCGACTACACACGCATGCGCCACCAGCGTCAGGTGCTCGGCGCCCTCGCCAACCAGATCCTCAACAACTTCGATGCCACCAAGGTCTTCGACCTCGTCAATTCGCTGTCCGACATGCTCGTGACCGATATGAGCGTTCAAGACATCGTCTCTACGGTCAATGCCATGCGCGGCATGGATGTTGACGGCATCTATTCGGCCAACTTGCCTTCGTATGCCGATGCCAGCACCATGATTGATGGCGTGAGCTACGTCTTTGTCTACGAGGACGAGCTTAAGGAAATGATGGAGCGCGTCGACGCTGGTAAGGATCCCAAGGGCCCCAATACCATGGGCCAGTCCGATGGCTCCAGCTCTACGATCGGCGACCTGAACAACAACACGTCCGATGATTACGCCAACGGCACCGCAACCTCATCGGTTAGCTCTGACGATTCGGACGATTCGACTGATTCGAGCGATTCGGACTACTACGAAGAGCCCACCGGCGACGGCAACGGCTACGAAGCCAACTACTAAGTTACGGCGTTTTGCCAAACGCCGTAACGGCTCGACGCTGCGCGGGCCGCATTTGGACAATCTGACGTTCAACTTCAAGGGCGCGACCAGAAGGTCAGCGCCCTTTCGTTTCACGTCACCTTGTCTCAAATGCGACCCGCTCGCTGTCGTTGCCAAAACATCGGCGTTGCCGGAACACTTGGCACTTGGGGACGTTCCTTTTGTGCCGGCAGTTTGGGACACTCCTTGCGTTAAGAGGCTGGCGTGCGTCAACCTATTCTCGTTGCAGTAAAAAAATCGCCCCGTTCTTGGTTGAGGACGGGGCGATTCGTCTTTTGGGCTTGTGCGGCCAGATCTATGCGAAGTGGGCGACGAGTTCCTGGAGGACGTCGGTCATCTTGACGAGCGAGCTGACCGGGACAAACTCGTTGACGCCGTGGTAGCAGTAGCCGCCCGTGGAAAGGTTGGGGCAGGGCAGGCCGCGGAACGACAGCTGCGCACCGTCGGTACCACCGCGAATCGGCAGCACCTGGGGCTCAATGCCGCAGGCAAGGTAGGCTTCCTTGGCGACATCGATAAGCTCGGGGTAGTCACGCACGATCTCGGCCATGTTGCGGTACTGCTGCTTGATCTCGACCGTCACGCGCTCTTCGCCCAGGCGCTGGTTGAGCAGGGCTGCGGCGGAATCAATCAGCGCGAGCTTCTGCTGGAACTTGGCGGCATCGTGATCACGGACGATATAGCGCGCCGTGGCATGGTCGACCGTTGCCGAGACGCCCTCAAGGTGATAGAAGCCCTCGTAGCCCTCGGTGTATTCCGGACGCTGCTCGTAGGGGAGCAGGGCATTGAAGTCGCAGAACAGATTGCCCGCGTTGACCATGCGGCCTTTGGCGTCACCGGGATGGATGGACTGGCCCTCAAAGTGAACGGTTGCCTCGGCGGCGTTAAAGCACTCCCACTCCAGCTCGCCAATGGGACCGCCGTCGACCGTGTAAGCGTACTTGCAGCCAAAGGCCTCGATGTCCAACAGCTCGGCGCCGTGACCGATCTCTTCGTCTGGGCAAAAACAAATGCCGAGTGCGGGGTGGGGCAGCGAGGGGTCCTGAGCGATACGCGCGACAAGCGCCATGATCTCGGCGACGCCGGCCTTGTCGTCGGCGCCCAGCAGCGTGGTGCCGTCACTGCAGACCAAGTCCTCACCCACAAGGTCGTTCAGGGCGGGAAGCTTGGCGGTGCTCATGGCCACAGGCTTGCCGTCAACGGTACCGCAGACCAGGTCGCCGCCTTCGTAGTGCACAATGTGCGGCTTCACACCGGCGCCCGGCGCAACCTCGGTGGTGTCGAGGTGTGCTATCAGGCCCAGGGCGGGCTTGTTCTCCGCGCCCGCGCTCGCAGGAATATGCGCGCACACGTAAGCATGCTCGGTCACATGGGCATCGGCCGCGCCGAGCTCGCGCAGCTCCTTGGCCAGGATGTTGGCAAGGTCAAACTGAACGGTGCTCGAAGGCACCTGGTCGCAGTTTGCATCCTCGGATTGCGTGTTGATTTGGACGTAGCGCAAAAAGCGCTCAAGGACGTCGGGGTTCGTGGCGTTGTTTTCCATAAAGACCGCTCCAATCTTGGTCGTCGTGTGCAACAAGAACTCTAGCACGGTATGCCACAGCATACCGCGACGGGCGGATGGGGTAGAATCAGCCTTTGAAAGCAGAAGGGACGGAAGGTCATGGATACGACAAATAGCTCGCGCGAGCTGCATCTAACGGTGGCGAACGAAGACTACTTGGAGTGCATGGTTCGCATCGAAAGCGAAGAAGGGGAGACCAATGGCGTGCGATCGGTCGACATCGCGCAGCGTCTTGGTGTCTCCAAGGCATCGGTCAATAAGGCAGTTTCGGCGCTTAAGGCGTCCGAGCTTGTCGAGCAATCGCATTACGGCAAGGTCATCCTGACCGACCGTGGTCGCGAGGTCGGCACGGCTATTTGGTACCGTCATCGCCTTATCCGCACGTTTTTGGTCCAGGAGCTCGGCGTCGATTTTGAGCGGGCCGATTCCGAGGCGTGCATGATGGAACATGCGCTTTCCGAGGACACGATGAGCCGCTGGCTCGCCTATCTCGAAAAACAGGGAATCAGCGTCGAGGAATAGCGAAACTTATATATGGATACGAGTTATTACAACCGCCCCGGCGGCGAGGAACTTATGCGCCGCATGTCGAGCGAGACCCTGTTGACGCAGGGCCCCATGGGCAGCGTGCTGATGAGTGAATACGATGCCGCCGACATCCCACCGGCGTTTTGGAACCTTGCCGAGCCGCAGGCTGTTTCTCGTATCCATCGCCTGTATGTCGCCGCCGGTGCGCAGGTGCTCATTACCAATACCTTTCAGGCATCAAGCTACGCCCTCAAGCAAGATCAGATTACGCCGTCCGTGGCTGAGGTCAATCGCGGTGCCGTCGACGATGCGCGCCAGGCGCACCCTCAGCTGCTGCTGGGCTCGATGGGCCCGATCGGCATTGAGTGGTTTGCCGAAGACTCTGCCGAGTATCGAGAAATCCGAGGCATTTCGCGAGAGCAGGCATACGCCCTGCTCAATGCTGGTGTTGACGGTCTGCTGATCGAGACGGTGACGTCTATCCGTAATTTGCAGCCCATGCTTGCCGGCGCCCAGGATGCCGCCGACGGCATGCCTGTTTTGGTAAGTTTTGTCGTTGACGATAAAGGCGACCTGCTAGGCGATGGCCTCAACATCGAGGCTGCTGTTTTGTACGCCGAAAAGCACGGCGCAAACTCGGTTGGCGTTAACTGCTGTTCACTTGCGGCCGCGAACGTGGCGGTGCCCAGGATGGTTGCATCGGCGACTACGCCCGTCACGGTACGCCCCAACGTGGGTGATCCGGTCCAAACACAGGATGGTCCTGTGTGGCGCGAGAACCCCGAAGCCTTCGCGCGTGCTTGCATCGAATGGAGGCATGCCGGTGCCGCAATGGTGGGCAGTTGCTGTGGAACCACGGCGATCACCACGGCGGCGATGGCCGAGGCGCTCGATATATAAAGGTCAAAACCGCTCCATACGGGGCGGTTTTTTTGCTTGCACATCGTCGGTAGCATTTGCCCAAATAGTGAATGCCGGTTTTGGCAGGTTGCTGGGCGAGCGTTGCGGGTATACCCCATGCGTACCATGATCCAAACACTGTGAGGTGTCTGCGCGTGTGCGCGATAATTCATTTTGGAACTGACGGTTGGCGCGCCCGCGTCGACGACGACTTTACCGCCGACAACGTTGCCCGCATTGCCGATGCCGTCGGCGAGTTGTGGCAAAAGACCAATCCCGGCAAAACAGTCTATATAGGGTTCGACACCCGGCCGCAGGCGCGCGAGTTCGCTGAGCTTGCGGCAGGCGTGCTTGCGGCTCACGGATTGGACGCAGTACTCGCATCTCGGCCTGTCCCGACCCCCGCCCTTACGTGGGCGGCGGCGTATGACGGCGAGGCCTGCGGTGCGCTCATGGTGACGGGGTCCCATCATCCGCAGGGGTATCTGTGCCTTAAACTACGCATGGGAGATGGCTCGACGGCCAATCAGGATGTCATCGAAGAGCTTGAAGAGACCATGGCCCCCGAGCCGATGGGGATCGAGGAAAGCTATCGCACCGCGGATATTATTCCTGACTATATGCAGGCGGTGGCGTCGTTTGTCGATGCCGAGGCCATTCGAGCCGCTCACCTGCGCGTGGTGGTTGACCCCATGGGCGGCGCGGCCCAGGGATATCTTGCCGACCTGCTGCGGGAGCTAGGCGTCGAGGTGCACGAGATTCATGCCGGAGAGTCGTCCGATCAAGAGGACATTTGCCCCGACCCTGTTGAGCCATGGGTGGACGCTTGCGAGCGTGCAGTTGTAGAGGACGGGGCGTGCGCGGGCCTGGTGACCGACGGCGATGCCGATCGTATTGGCGCGGTCGACGAACGCGGTAGATATATACATCCGCATCAAATCATGGCGCTTGTTTTGGGCGACCTCGTTCAATTCCGCAATTTGGAGGGGCGTGTCGTCGTCAATCTCTCGTGCTCGACACTCGTACGCCGCATTGCTGAGGCGCTTGGCTGTCGCGTGACCGTTAAGCCGGTCGGTTTCAAATATATAGCTGCAGAGATGAAGAAGGGCGGCGTCCTCATGGGAGGCGAGGAGGCCGGCGGCATCGGCATCGCCGCGCATATGCCCGAGCGCGATGGAATCCTTGCTTGTCTGATTCTGTGTGAGCTTATGGCAAAGACGGGCGCGCCCTTGGGCGTTTTGGTCGATCAGCTCGAGGCCAGTTTTGGTAAGACGAGCTACGGGCGTCGCGATTTGCGCCTTGAGGCCGAAGACGCCGAATCGCTGCGAACGCTGCTTCCTGGCATGAATCCCAAATCGATTTGCGGCAAGGCGCCGCAGACTGTAAGCCATATGGATGGTTTACGTTTGGCATTCGAGGATGACACCTGGCTGTTGATCCGCCCCAGCGGGACCGAACCGGTGGTTCGCGTATACGCCGAGGGGTTCTCGGTGGAGGAGCGCGATGAGTTGCTCGATGCCGGCTGCGCCTTGGCTAAGGGGGCCTATCAGCTTTAGCCATATGACGCTTCACTATAAAGAGGCCCTCGGCGAGCGGTAGAGAACGGCTGGCAAACGTAAGCTGAGTATAAATATGTGTAGGAAATGTGTACGCCCAGATTCCCGCCCGCGGGGCCCCTCCGGTCTGGCAATATATCTCCTTGCCGCGCGGCCCGGTCGGACCGGATGAGCCGCG
>UQEO01000031.1 GCA_900540095.1 uncultured Collinsella sp. | reverse complement strand
TTTGCGGGCGTGCGCCGCTGCGCGGCTAGCCCGCGTGCTCCTCGGCGGGGGTGGTCTGATGGATCTTGTTGAACTTTGGCCTTTGGCTTAAAGAAAAACGGGGGACGCATCTGCATCCCCCGTTTTTGTTGTGATTACTCTAGGTCAATAAACTTAGTGCTTAGGATCTTGCCGTCTTTTACGAGCATTCTGGCCATGGTGGGGCCTCGGGTGCCTCTGGGGTAGCTAGCGCTGCCCGGGTTGAGGACTAAGCAGCGGCCCACTTGGGCTTCTTTGGTTACGTGGGTGTGGCCGTTGATGGCTACGTCTACGGATCCCACCGGAAGGTCTTCGCGGTAGTGGGCTACGGCGAATTTGAGGCCTTCGTAGGTAAAGAGCGCAAGACGGTCTACATCGGGACCGTAGTCGCGGTAGTAATCGTTGTTGCCCAGTACGGCCCGCACGGGGGCGATGGTGCATAGGTGCTCGTAGTCCATCTCCGACGTGAGGTCGCCAGCGTGGATGATCAGGTCTGCGCCCTCAAGCTCATCCAAGAGCGCAGGCGATAAATAGCCGTGGGTGTCCGAGATGATGTCGATACGCTTGGCGCTTGCACTGTTCATGGGATCCCTTCCGCAAAAAACGATTCGGCAGATACATACAAAAAAGGCCCCACGGCTCCGCAGACGATGGGTCTACAGGGCTGCGGGGCCAGTGTGCTAGAGACTCAGGGCCTTCTTAAGCGGCACGACGCGGCGGCGCGAAACCGGCACGCGTTCGTCGACGCCCGTAATGCCCAGCTGGATGGCGCCCGAAGGCACCGTCTCGACGTCCGTAACGCACGCCAAGTTGACGATATAGCGGCGGTGAACACGGAAGAAGCCAAAGTCGCAGAGCTTGGCCTCAAACTGCGCCAGCGAGGTCGTCGACAAAAAGCGATCATCGACGGTATAGATGCAGGAGTAATCGTCCTTGGCCATGATAAAGCGAATGTCGTCCACGGGAATGAGCACCTTGCGGCCGCCCTTTTCCACCGGGATACGCTCGATGGTCACCTTGCTGTCCGTAACCGGCTTGGCGCGTTGCATGACCTTCTCGATCGCGCGATCCAAGCGAGCTTCCTCGACCGGCTTCATCAGATAATCGACGGCATCCACGTCGAATGCCTCGACCGCATGGTCACTATACGCAGTCACAAACACGATCGCCGGCGGATTTTTGAGCTTATGCAGCGCCTCGGCAAGTTGCAGGCCCGAGGCACCGGGCATCGAGATATCGAGAAACACGACATCCACGCGACTTTCCATAAGCATCTCGATGGCGGAGCGGACGCTCGACGCCTCCGTGATCGTGCCGATCTTGCCCGTTTGCTCGAGCAGGAAGCGAAGCTCCGAGCGAGCCGGCGCCTCATCATCCACAATCATCGCACGCAGCATAGGGATAAAACCTTTCGTCAACTAACTACGCCGGGCATCCGTCGCATGACGTTGAGCCCGTAGCCTTTTATTTTACTCTTGAATGTCAAAGATGCTCTCTGACAAATCAAGATGAAGGAGCACTTTGGTGCCCTTGCCCGGCGCCGATTCGACACGCGTATAGGAGTGCGGCCCATAAAAGCGATGGATGCGCTCCGAAATATTGTGCATGGCCACACCGGCGCCGCCACCCTGGGGAGAGCTGGCGTCGGGACGGGCAGAACGCTCGTCAAACAGTCTGGCGGCGGTACCCTCATCCATGCCCACGCCATTATCGGCCACAGCAATCAAGATTGCATCCTCGCCGTCTTGGTGAACGGTCACGTCGATCCTCAGGGCGTCGTCATCGCCCATGCCATGACGTACGGCGTTCTCGACAATCGGCTGGATCACGAACGCCGGCACCAGCGTATCTTCCACGTCCTCGGACACATCGAACGTCGCAAGCACGCGGTCCTCGCCAAAGCGGGCCTTCTCAAAGGTAAGGTAGCGCTTGGTCTGTGCGACCTCGCGCGAGACCGGAATAAGCGATCCCGAGTTGTCGAGCGTGGCACGATAGAACGATGAGAACTCACGAAGCAGTTCGCGGGCCCGCAGCGGGTCGGTGCGCGTAAACGATGCAATGGTGTTCAGCGTGTTGAACAGGAAGTGCGGGTTAATCTGCGCCTGCAGCGCACGCACCTCGGCGCGCGCCGTGAGTTCCTTTTGCACCTCGAGCTCGTGTATGGCGAGCTGTGTGGACAAGATCTCGGCAAAGCCCGAGGCAAGCGCATACTGGGTACGGTCGACGGCGCGCGGGGTCTTGTAGTAGAACTTGAGCGTGCCGACGGTACGATCGCCCACCTTGATGGGGGCGATAATGCCGGCGGGGACTTGGTTGTGCGAGCCGTCCGAGCCCACGACATCCACCATACGGTTGAACGACTGCACGATGCCATGTTCGATAACGTAGCGTGTGGCAAGCGTGTGGATGGGAGTATCGGGCAGCAGTTTTTCCTCAAACTCGCCCGCGCAGGCAAGCACGTTGTCCTCGTCGGTGATGGCCACCGTCATGGCGCGCGTCTCGGGCAAAATGCGCCGGCACACCAAACGCGCCGACTCCTGCGTCAGACCGCCCTTAATGTCCTCGAGCATGGCCGAGGCCACTGAGAGCGTCTCCTCGGTGTACTGGGAGCGCACCGAATCGGGATTGAGCGTCAAAAAGATAAAGATGCACAGAAAGATGCACAGCAGCGCGCAGGCAATCACCGTGGCGATCGGCTCGATACCGGTCACCAAGGCAAAAATAAAGTACACCAGCACGCAAATGGCGCAGGCAACGGCAATGATGCGAAAGATTGATATTGAACTATCGCGCTGGGCGCGGCGGTCGATCATTCGGCCCCCTCCAGGATACTGATCAGTTGTGCGTCACGCCAAAGCCCGTCCATGATCTTGGGCCAAAAGCTCTGGAAACGCAGGTAGCTTGCAGCGTTTTGGCGCGCATAGGCCTTTGCCTCGTCGATACCATGGCGCCAGATGCGCAGGTAGCCCTCATGCTCGCGGGTAAACACGCTGCGGACCATAGCGGTCTTGCGCACGCGGTCGTCGAGCTCGCGCGAAATCCACGGGCCCGGGTAGGGCATGAGCGATGCCGCCGTAACGGGAATGAGCTCCTTTTGATGCGCGGCGAATGTCAACTTGGCCCGTTCGTAGTACCAACGGTATACATCCTGCATAAAGCGCGGTGAGCGCTTTTCGGACTCCGGAGGCAGATGGCGCACGGTCCACTCGTTATCGAACCACACGTCGTAGCCAAACATGCGCATGTTAAAGAGGTAATCCAAGTCCTCGCCGCGGGTGATAAACGGGTCAAAGGCCACACGCGTAAAGGCGCGGGCGTGCAGGGCCATCAGGCCGCCGCACACGTAGTTGGAGCGCGAGATGCGGGTGCCCGAGAGCGCCTTTTTCATCCAACGGTTGAACTCGATGCGCTTGGTCCACCAACGATGGCAGATGCCCGCCTTGTCCGTGGGAGCCAGCGGCGAGCCGTCGCGATCGTAGAAATAGCCGCTCTTGACCAAGATCGGCAAGCCCTGACGCGTCTGCTGCCCCAACGCATAGGTCGCGCGCTTCATAAAGTCGGCGTCGATGACAGTCTCATCGTCATCCAAAAAGATAACCGCGTCATGCCCCAGCACAGCGGCACAGGCTAGCCC
This sequence comes from uncultured Collinsella sp., assembly GCA_900540095.1. Classification (GTDB taxonomy): domain Bacteria; phylum Actinomycetota; class Coriobacteriia; order Coriobacteriales; family Coriobacteriaceae; genus Collinsella. Next base: position 17,307 of record UQEO01000031.1, on the reverse strand, counting down.
CATGTTGCGGATGGCACCGTAGCCTCGCAGGCTCACGCACTCGCCCGAACCCTTGGGCGCGATCTGAGCAACCCGGTCTGCAATGCGCGAGGCCTGGGTGTTGGTGACAACGGTGACCTTGAGCGTGGGATGCGCGTCGACAATCTCGCGCACGCGCAGCGACACATCGGCTGTGGCAGAAACGGGACAGACCACCAAAAGGATGATGCGCGGGATGTCACGTACCTGCTCAAGCGAGGCCAGGCAGCGGTCGAGTTCGGGATTGTCGGCGTTGAGTCGCGTCGAATGGTCATAGGTGCCAGGGGCGTTTGCGCAAGCGTCATCGCCCGCCCAATACGTTGGAATCACGACTGTGGCGTTCATGCCTTACCCTCCCTGCAACACAAAAACGGGACGCCGCCAAACACAGGCGACGCCCCGCGACCTAGCTGATTCCATCATACCCACTTGGGCAAATCATTGCTCGCAAGTCGCAATGTTTATTGCGGATAACCCCAAAAGAGTACCGTGGACAGGCACAATAGCCGCTCGCTCCTATGCGGCATGCTCTGCCGCCCGAGTCATGCGGGACAGGCGGGCCAGCAGCATAAAGCCAACGATCAGCAGCACGCCAATGGAAAGGACGCCCAGCGACGGGTTGCCGGTCAGCGAGGTGACGACCGACACTAGGAAAGTGCCCATGACGCTTGCATAGCGACCGAAGATGTCAAAGAAGCCGTAGTACTCGTTGGACTTTTCCTTGGGGATAATGCGACCAAAGTAGCTACGGCTAAGCGCCTGCACGCCGCCCTGGAACAGGCCGACCATAATGGCAAGCACCCAGAATTCAAAGGCGGTCTTTAGGAAGAACGCGGCGAACAGCACAATGCCCATGTAGGCGGCGACTGCCACCAGGATCATGTTGAGCGTGCCCACGCGTCCGGCGAGCTTGCCGTAGATGATGGCGGACGGAAAGGCCACGAACTGCGTGACGAGCAGCGCCAGGACCAACTGGGTCGAATCGATGCCCAAAGCCGAGCCGTAGCTGGTAGCCATGGAAATGACCGTGTGCACACCGTCGATATAGAAGAAGAACGCAATCATATAGACCAGCACGGTCTTGTTGTGGGCGATCTCGCGCATGGTGTGTCCGACCTCGGAGAACACACCGCCCACGATGTGGCCAATGGTGTCCTCGGGACCGCGCTCGCGACCGTACTTTTGCTTATAGGTGCGAATGAGCGGCAGGGTAAAGATGAGCCACCAGGCACCAGTGATGATAAACGACAGACGCGTTGCCAGCATGGTAGGGACGCCAAGAGCGGGGCCACCCATGATGAGCGCCAGGCAGATGACGAACGGCACGGTGGAACCGATGTAGCCCCAGGCATAGCCCGAGCTGGACACGGCGTCCATGCGCTCGTCGGTGGTAATGTCGGGCAGCATGGCGTCGTAGAACGTCATAGAAGAGTTAAGGCCGATGGTGCACAGCACGTACACGGTCAAAAATGCCATGGCGGACATTGGGATAGCCTGCGCCAAGCAAAGCACCAGGCCCGTGAGGAAGAAGCCCAAGAAGAACTTGATCTTGTTGCCGGCGTAGTCGGCAAGCGCGCCCAGAATGGGCATGAGCATGGCGATGACCAGCGAGGCAATCGTCTGCGCATTGCCCCAGGCGACCACCAGGTCGGCCGAAGAAGCGCCGGTATTGATGGCGTTAAAGTAAATGGGCACCACCGAGGTATTGAGCAGCACGAGGGCCGAATTGCCCACATCATACATAACCCAGTTACGCTCGAGCTTGGTGTATTTCATGGACAGGGACCCTTCGTATTCGCCCGATATGCAGTTAGTTCATCGTACCCCAATTGTCCAGAACCGCCGGTAAGGATTCGGCAAAGGGGCACGCACGGGCCCTATTCCTCGCGGTCGAACTCCTCATCGGCATTGAGCACGCGACCGCTGTAGTTGACGTGACTGGTCACGGCATCCATGTCACCGGTCTCGATAAAACGTGCGACCGTGCACTCGTAATCGACCAGCGCGCGATCAAAGACCTCGGGGAAACTCTCGTTCGAGACCTCGTCGGTAAAGGGATTCTTCCATGTCAGATGGCCCAGGTTACCGGTGCGCTCGGGCAACTCCGTCGTCACGCGATGAGCAAGGCCGTCGAGCAGCGAGTAATCGTGCACCAAGCCCTCAACCAGCGAGATCGCGCGCGTCTTTGCGGAGCCGGCCGGCTCAATCGCGCGGTAAAGTCGCTGCATATTGGCAACGGCAGCACCGTACTCCCCCGCCGGAATGTCAATGCCGTACACGCGTCCGGCAACATAGCTCATCAGCACGCCGGCCACGCGATTGATGCGATCAGTGGTGACGATCTCGCCCGCCGGCGGGTAATCGTCAACCGTAGCGCCATCGCGTTTAAGCTGCAGCATCAGCACATCCAGGTCGCTCTCGATCACGGCATGGACCTGACTGCTCGAATCCTCAAGCTCTGAATCGGACTCGACAATGCCAAACTGCTGCTCATAGACAAAGGGATGAGCGTTGCGGTCGAGCACGTAATGAGACAGCAGGCCCAGCGCAAAGGCACGACCCAAGCTGGCGTCGCGCGGCAGCAGATGCGACACGCCGTCGCGCAGGCACGCAAACTGACGAGACATGCGCGACCGATGCATGACCTGCGCCAGCAGCGTGCAGTCGGAAACACGCGGTGTCAGAATGTGAAAGAAAAACGGGTCGGGGCCTTGGTTGCCCAAGATAAAGGCAATGCGCTCTTCATCGGACGTGATGACGCCCTGTGGAAGACGGTCGATGCTTTCCTCGCCAAACAGATGATGGGTGATAAGCGCGGGCATAATGATCCTTTCGATTTCATTCGATGCCACCCATTATGCCCACCGCGCGCCCTTGCCAAACCTGCGATGGTAAACGACGGCACGCAGACCGTCTACGCAAGCCCCAAGTGTGCTTTAACCTCGGCAGCGCGACGGCGGGACACGGGCACCGTCGAGGTTACGCGATCGAGTCTGAGCTCCATAAGACCCGTGGAACCGATCTCGACATTGTGCACGTCTTCCAAATTGACCAGATAGCTGCGATGAACGCGAATAAAGCCCTCGGAGTCCAAGCGACGCTCGAGCGAAGAGATCGACTCATTGATCAGGTACGTTCCCTCGGCGCAGATGGCGTTGCAAAAATCGGCGCGCGCCTCAAAGTAGCAGACGTCTGCGGCGGGAATGAACACCTTTTTGCCCCCGCGGTCCACCGTCAGACGCAAAGGCTGGCGCGGAGCATGGATAACACGACGGGCACCCAAGGCTGCCTCGATCTTGTCGAGTGCCTTTGACAGGCGTGCGTCCTCGACCGGCTTGACGACATAGTCGACCGCATCGAGGTTATACGCATCAGCGGCAAATTCGGCAAACGCCGTCACAAACACAACCACCGGCGGCGTCTTTAGGTTCTGCAGCGTCTCGGCAAGCTCAATTCCCGAGCGACCGGGCATGGTAATGTCTAAAAACAACACGTCGGGCTTGTTCGACAGAATCGACTCCACGGCTTCGGTGACATTGCCCGCCTCGGCAATCTGACCCACACGCGTATCATTTTCCAACAGATAGCGTAGCTCAGCCCTAATGGGAGGCTCGTCATCAACCACCAAGATGTTCCAGCCTTCGGACATATGTGCTTCCCCTCTTTTTCTCTCAATCCAACCGCGTGCTACGCCGTCAACGGCGCAGGCTCATGCGGCTCGCCGTTCAGCTCGACGATGACCTGCGTTCCCACGCCCTCCTGGGACTTCACGCGCATGCCGGAATCTTCTCCGTAAAAGAAATGGATGCGCTGAAGCACGTTGAAGAGCGCCAGGCCGCAACCTCGCTTGACGGAGCCGTCGGCGGTAATGCTCTCGGGCTCTTCCAGGCGATGTTGCTCAAACAGATGCGCGCAGACCTCTTCGCTCATACCGATGCCGTCGTCCTCGACGATGATCTCCAAACCGTCATCGGTCTCGAAAGCCCTAACATGAATAGAAAGCGGCTCGGTCTCGCGCTGCGCGTGTTTGATGCAGTTTTCGAGCAACGGCTGCAAGATAAACGGCGGCACCATGCAATCGCGCACCTCAAAGTCGATATCGACCGAGACGCGCAAACGGCCGTCGCCATACCGGGCCTGTATAAGATTGATATAGCGAGTGCCCTGTTCCACCTCGTGCTCGAGCGTTGTGAGGGTATCGGAATCAGAGAGCGTCTGACGGTAGTAATTGGAAAAGTCGATCAGCAGCGACCTGGCCTTGTCCGGCTCGGTACGTACGAGCGACACGATAGTGCTGATGGTATTGAATAGAAAATGAGGATCGACCTGCGATTGCAAGGCACGCAGCTCCACGCGGGCCGTAAGCTCGTCCTGGCGCTCGAGCTCAAAGCTCGCAAGCTGCGTGGAAATGAGGTCGGCAAAGCCCGAGGCAAGCGCCGTCTGGCGCATATCGATGCTGCTCAGACGGGGATAATACAGCTCGAGCGTGCCCACGCAATGCCCGCGCACGGTAAGCGGTGCGACAATACCGGCGCGCAGGCGCGGAAAGTAGCCACCTGTCTCGGTCGAGGCATCGCGCGAGAACACGCTTTGCTCACCGCTGTTGATCACGTTGAGCGTAGTCCGCAGCACCACCGGGGTGCCCGCGGGGCATTTTGCCGAGTCCTCGCCCCAGCTTGCCAACACCTGCTTGCCGTCGGTAAAGCAGATGGCAGAGGCGATAGTTTCGGACAGGATGATCTTAGAGGCGCCTAGGGCAGCTTCGGGCGTAAGGCCGCGCGACGTGTAGGCGAATATTTTTGAAGCGATGGCGAGCGTGCGGTCGGTTGCGCTCGATGTGAGGTCGTCGGGAACGACAAAGACGTACGAGAAGAAGAAGCACAGCATGACCAAGCCGGCAATGACGACAACGGCCGGAACGGGATTGGGATTATCGGTTAGATCCCAGATGAGCAGCAGGATAAGCAGCGGAACGACAATACCGAGCAAGATGGCTTGAACCACATGCTGAGCGGTACGAAAGACCTTGGTAGAGTTGTAGCTCTTGCCCAGAATCAGCCTATTGAGATCCACCGTCATCTCCTTCTTACCGACGCACCCCATAGCAATAAAGAGGGCCGCAAGCGACCCTCTCCATTGCATTATGCAATCAAATACTGTGTTTTACATCAAGCCATCGATGAACGGTAGCTTAGGCGCTGTACTTGTTTGCCTCGCCGAAGGTGCCGCCCTCGACAATCCAGCCGTCCTTCATGATGACGTCCATGTTGTCGGTGTTGAGCACGTGGATGTCGGCGGCGACGTCACCGTTGACGACCAGCAGGTCGGCGCACTTGCCGGCCTCGATGGACCCGGTCTCGTCCTCGATGTGGCACATCTTGGCACCGTTGAGGGTGGCACAGGTGATGGTCTCGACCGGGGTGAAGCCGATCTTGTCGACGAACTCGTACATCTCCTCGATGGAGCAGGTGCCGTACGGGGTGACGAAGGAGAAGGAATCGGAGCCGATCGTCATGACGACGCCGCGCTTCTTGGCCTCGCGCAGGCAGTCGTAGTTGCGCTGCAGCTCCTTCTCGACCAGGGTGCCCTCGTACTTGTCGTGCAGCTCGGGGACGTAGACGGGCGGATAGGTGGCGTACCAGGTGGGCAGGAAGGCGATCGTCGGGGTGAAGAAGGTGCCCTGCTCGGCCATGAGGTCCATGGTGCGCTCATCGATATCGAAGCCGTGGATCAGCTGCTCGCAGCCAAAGCGGACGGAATCGTAGGCAGCGGCGTGGTTGTTGTAGCAGTGGCTCCACACGGGGATGCCGACCATCTTGGCCTCTTCGACCACAGCCTGAATCTCCTCGGAGCAGTAGTGCTGGTCGCGGCCGGAGTCCCAGCGCCAGATGCCGCCACCGGTAGCCCAGATCTTGATGGCATCGGGGTTCTCGCGCAGGCGACGACGGACGGCCTTGCGCAGATCCCAAGGACCGTCGACCTGATCGCCCCAGGGGTGCGATTCCTTGTTGAGCTCCTGGCTGCAGTGGTGGGAGTCGCCGTGGCCGGCAACGCGGCAGAAGCCAAGGCCGGTGGCCAGAACGCGCGGGCCCTTGAAGACGCCCTTGTCGATGCAGTCACGGATCTGGATACCAAAGCGGCCGATCTCGCAGACGGTGGTGAGGCCGTGGGTGAGGCAGTCGTAGGCCTGCTTGACGGCGACGGCCTGCTTCTCGAGAAGCGGCTGCATGACCCAGTCGGTGTCATCGTCGGTCAAGTTGCCCGAGAAGTGCAGGTGGGTGTCGATCAGGCCGGGAAGGACGGTCTTGCCGGCGGCGTCGATGACCTCAACGCCCTCGGGAAGGTCCTGCATGGCGCCGGCGTACTCGATCTTGCCGTTGTCGTCGACGAGAACGAGGGAGTTCTCGACCGGCTCGGCACCGGTACCGTCGATGAGCTTGCCGCCAACGATTGCATACTTAGTGGACATGGTTCCTCCTTATGGATCCATATAGTGGGCGAGGCCGTGTTGGGTTAAGGCCTCACAAAGCTACCCAAGTGGCGCCGGGTTCGGCGCGCGGAAGAGAGGGTCCCGCGCACCTGATCCGCCCCGGCTCGGCGTTACTTTTTGCGGGAATTGGTGAAAGCCATGAGGGCCAGGCCAATAGCCAACCAGCCGATCACGATGCTCCACTCCACCATGTTGAGGGAGGCGGGAGAGAACGGAATCACAAGCAGGCCGATGATGATGGCGCAGGCAGCGATAGCGAGGGAGATGCCAAACTTGCCACCGGGCACCTCGTAGGGACGAGGCAGGTCGGGCTCGGTGAAGCGCATGCGCAGGCAGGCGAGGGCGACCATGCCGCAGGAGAAGATGAAGGCGAGAGCCGACACGTTGGTCAGAGGGATAAGCATGTTCTTGCCCAGGAACGGACCGACGACGGTGATGACGCCCAGAACAACGCAGGCGAGCTTGGGAGCGCCGGACTTGGGGTCGACCTCGGCGAACTTCTCGGGCAGCTGGCCCTTGCGGCCCATGGCGAGCATGATGCGGCTCGTTGCGCCGTAGAAGGAGTTCATCGGGCCCATGGGTCCAAGCGTGGCGATGACGAGCATGGCCAGGTACAGGAGCATGTTGATGCCCTTGAGACAGGCAAGCGCGGGAACCGGGCTCTTAACAAACTCGTGCCAGTCAAGGATAGTGCCGAACGAGTAAATGCAGACCATGTAGAAGCCGCCGGCGGCCAGCAGGGCCAGGGAGATGATCTTGCCGAACTTGTTCCAGTTAAGGCCCTCGGCTGCTTCCTCAGCCTGCTGAGGAATGGTGTCGAAGCCGGCGTAGAAGAACGGGGTCAGAACCAGGACCGACACGATGCCGGCAAACAGGCTGGTGCTCTCGGTAGCGGCCTTGCCGCCGCCAGCGCCGGTGACCTGGGAGAACACGGGCATGGCGTTGTCCGGCGAGCCGGTGAACAGCGAGACGCCCATGGCGAGCAGCATGCCGCAGAGCAGAGCCTTGGTCAGGAAGGCCTGGAGCTTGGCAGCCGAGCTGGCACCGCGGAAGTTGAGGAAGATGACGTAGACTGCAAAGCCGAGCGCGATCAGCGTCGGGAACAGGTAAACGTCGGCCCCCAGGATGGTGTAGAGCTTGATGGCGCGCAGCCACTCAAGGCCGGGCAGGCTGCCGAACATCTCGGACACGAGGGTCGAAATGGCGATGGCCTCCCACGGGCACAGGATGCCGTTGCCCAGGGCCAAAAGCCATCCGGTGATGTAGCTCAGCGTACGGCCAAAGCTACGATCGACATACTCGACGATGCCGCCCGAGATGGGGATAGCAGCCGTGAGCTCACCGAAAACAGCTCCGACGGGCACGAGAAAGATTGCACCCAAGAGGAATGCGATCATAGCGGGAACGGGACCGCCGCCCACGGCCATCCAGTCGCCGACCTGCAGAACCCAGCCAGTTCCGATGATGGCACCGAAACCGATGGTGAAGAAGTTCCAGAGCGAAAGCGTTTTCTTCATGCCGCCGTTACCTTCGACTGCAACTTCTGCGTTCTTGTCCGCCATTGTTCCCCTCCTTTCCTTATTGACGCCTCTTTGGCGTCACCCCTTGCGCGGTCTGTTTTGCCGCGCGCTTTTATTTCATGGCTTTAAGATACGGCCTTGGCACAGCAGCGCCGCTTGTGGCTCGACCGAAGGCAGAACTGCAAAACGAGCGGCGCCGTTTTTGGGACGAACGGCGGGAGACGTCATTCGTCTTGGACGCTTTCATCTTGTCTGCTTTTGAATACCTGTTGCCGTGACGCTTGGCGCGCGGCGCGGCAACGTTCATACCATTTGTCAGGCTTTTGGCGCACATGCCCATGTGTCGTGCATCTTTTTATGTAGGATAGACAAGTTACACATGAGGCAAGGTGATTCGAATGGCATACGGATACAATGACGGCGACCAACGGCCACAAAGCGTGCGCCTTGCCGGCCGCACCACGCCAACGCCCAGAAGCACCTCCGACAACGACAACCCGCAGCGCCCCCAAGAGCAGCCCGGGGCTTCTTCGCGGCAACAAAGCCGTACCGTGCAGCAGTCAGACCGTGTGAGTACGAGCACACGCCAACGCCAGACCGGCACATCGCAGCCACGCCGCTACGATCGCCGTAAGACCGACTACTACGTCAAGCGCTCCTTTTCGCGACCTCAACGCGATCGCGGCAATTCCGCCCCTCACCCCGCGTCGCACACCACAAGCCACGCGCTTCCGGCCCGCCGCCTACGCCTTGCGCTTTGCTCCATTGCCGCCTGCCTCGTCTTTGTGTTTTTGGGATCCTGTATCTCCCACGGATCAGCCGGTCTTGAGCCCACTGCCGAGGACAAGCTGCTTAAAGCTCCCGTCGCGCCCGGTTACTCCTTTGCGTTCTCGACCCCACGCTCGCAATGGCAGGCCGGCGCCATGCCCCACATCTACCAAATTGACCCCGCATGGTCGGAGCTGCCCTATGCCGGTGGCACTATTCGAGAAAACGCTTGCGGTCCCACTTGCCTCACCATGGTCTATATCTTTAAGACCGGCCACACCGATAAGACGCCGGTCGATATATGCGCACTGGCCGAAGCCGGCAACTACGCCCCCACTGGTGCCACCGAGTGGTCGTTTATGACAGGCGGTGCGTGGCAGCTGGGGCTCAACGGAACACAGCTCTATAACGATCGCGAATCGATTACACAAGCACTTCGCTCGGGTGCGCCCGTCATCGCCGCAGTGCGCCCCGGTACGTTTACCAACGTAGGCCACTACATCGTGCTCTACGGCATCGACGATGCCAACCAGATTGGCGTCTACGACCCCAACTCGGCCAGCCGCAGCGCCCGCCGCTGGGGCGTCGTAGAGGTCCTCAACGAAGTCGAAGCCATGTGGGCCTACTACTAGTCATTGGGGACAGACTTAAATGAGTGGTCATTGGGGACGCTCTTGTTTGACTAGTCATTTAAGAACGTCCCCAATGACTAAGAACGTCCCCAATGACTAGGTGAATAGCAAAAGCCCCGCAGTCGGAGCGGACTGCGGGGCTCATGAAGAGAGGCTAGTTTGCGGGCGCTTTGCCTGGCGCCCACCAGAGAGGCAACAGAGTAGAGACTACTCGTGGATGCGGGTACCGGAGAGGCCGGCCATGGTCTCGGCAGCCTTGTCCAGAGCGCCGATGATGCAGGTGCGGCCCTTGCGGGAACGGGCGAACTTGATGGCAGCGCGGACCTTGGGCTCCATCGAACCCTTGCCGAACTGACCCTCGTCGGCCAGGCGCTCGGCCTCGTCGGCGGTGAGGTCCTCGAGCTCCTCCTGGTTGGGCTTGCCAAAGTTGATGGCGACATGCTCAACGGCGGTCAGTAGGAACAGAACGTCGGCGTCGCAGTCCTCGGCCAGCAGCTCGCCGCCCAGGTCCTTGTCGATGACGGCGGGAACGCCCTTGTAGCAGCCCTTGTTCTCGTAGTCGCGGACGACGGGGATGCCGCCGCCACCGCAGGCGATGACGATGAACTCGTTGTCGAGCAGGTTGAGGATGGAGTCGGCCTCGACGATCTTCTTGGGATCGGGGGAGGCGACGACGCGACGCCAGCCGCGGCCGGAATCCTCGACGAAGACCTTGGAGGGATCCTCGGCCATGAACTCCTTGGCCTGCTCCTCGGTGTAGAAGGGGCCGATGGGCTTGGTCGGGTTCTTGAACGCGGGGTCGTCCGGGTCGCACTCGATCTGGGTGACGACGGTGGCGGCGTGCCAACGCTTATAGCGCTTGTGCATCTCGCGGCCGATGCCCTGCTGCAGGTGATAACCAATGTAGCCCTGGGACATGGCGCCGCACTCGGGCAGCGGCATCTCGGGGGTGCCGATGGCGTCGTGGGCGGCGGCGAAGGCGTTCTGGATCATGCCGACCTGCGGGCCGTTGCCGTGGGTGATGATGATCTCGTTGCCCTGCTCGATGAGGCCGAGGAGGGCGTGGGCGGTGTTGCTCACGGCCTCGATCTGCTCGACGGGGTTGTTGCCGAGGGCGTTGCCGCCAAGGGCGACGACAATACGATCGGGCTTGCCAAGAGGCTTAGACATTGCTGGAATCCTTTCTGTAAAAGGCCTACAACCCATTAATAACCCGCGTCCGTGCGATACGCGAGTTTATTAAGGTTTATATTCTCTTTATCGCTCATTTTATTCATTTTGAAAATAGCGGAACGGTGAACGGTCGTTTTTGTCCGCTCAGCGTACAGAACTCCAGCTCAGACATATCTACGTAATTTACGTGCGACTTTATTTAAATGAAGCGAGGATTATGTCGGATTATGCAAACTACATCTCTGCTAAACACAAAACGGACAGCGCAATATCTTACTCGCGCTATACGAGATTCTATGCACTTATAAGTCGAGTATGCACCCCTGCAAAAACAAGGGGCTTTTCATCCAGCAAAAGGAATAAAGAAGCGCTCCGAAAAGGCGGCAACAGCCAAGTCCCCCATCCATCCCCAAAGTGACGCGAGGTTTCGCGGCAAAGCCGCGAAACAGCGAAGGGGACGGAATACCCGGCCAACTACGTCCTTCATCCGCCCACACAATCCGAGGACGTAGTCGTAGCAGGATCTGAGGGCTAACCTTCGCGGACACTCCGCAGGACGAAAGAACCCCCGCCGCACGTAGTGCGCAGCGGGGGTTCTTTCATGTCCGAGGACGTCCGCGAAGGTTAGCCCTCAGATCCTGCGGTGGGAGACCTAGGCCTCGTTGTACACCGTCTTGAGCTTCAGCAGGTGCTGATAACGGTCCATAGCGGCCTGCTCATTCTCCTTGAAGAGCTCCTCGGCGCGCTCGGGGAAGGAACGCGTCAGCGAAGCGTAACGGGCCTCGTTCATCAGGAACTCCTGATAACCGCCCGCGGGCTCCTTGGAATCGAGCGAGAACTTCTTGCCGGCAGCAGCCTCGGGGTTGAAGCGGAAGAGGTTCCAGTAACCGCACTCGACAGCCTTCTTCATCTCGGCCTGGCAGTTCTGCATGCCACCCTTCTTGATGGAGTGCATCTCGCAGGGGCTGTAGCCGATGATGAGGGACGGGCCGTCGTAGGCCTCGGCCTCGTGGATGGCCTTGAGGGTCTGAGCCGGGTTGGCGCCCATGGCGACCTGCGCCACGTAGACGTAGCCGTAGCTCATGGCGATCTCGGCCAGGGACTTCTTCTTGGTCACCTTACCGGCAGCGGCGAACTGAGCAACCTGGCCCAGGTTCGAGGCCTTGGAGGCCTGACCGCCGGTGTTGGAGTAGACCTCGGTGTCGAAGACGAAGACGTTGACGTTGTGGCCGGAAGCCAAGACGTGGTCCAGGCCACCGAAGCCGATGTCGTAGGCCCAGCCGTCGCCGCCGAAGATCCAGAAGGACTTCTTGGTGAGGTAAGCCTTGTCGGCGAGGATCGCCTTGGAAGCGTCGCAGCCGCACTTCTCGAGCTCGGCAACGTAGGCAGCAGCAGCGGTCTTGGAGGCCTCGGCGTCGTTGACGGAGTCGATCCAAGCCTGGCCGGCAGCCTTGAGCTCATCGGACGGACCATCGGCAGCGATGATGTCCTGGGTAGCGGCGATCAGCTTCTTCTGGACGGCCTCATAACCGACGGCCATGCCCAGACCGTGCTCGGCATTGTCCTCGAACAGGGAGTTGTTCCACGCCGGGCCGTGACCGTCCTTGTCCTTGCAGTAAGGAGCGGTGGCAGCGGGGTTGCCCCAAATGGAGGAGCAGCCGGTGGCGTTGGAGATGAACATGCGGTCGCCGGCAACCTGGGTCACCAGACGTGCATAGGCGGTCTCGGCGCAGCCGGCGCAGGAGCCGGAGAACTCCAGGTAGGGCTGCTTAAACTGGCTGCCCTTGACGTTGGCCGCGATGAGTTCCTTCTTCTCGGAGACGTTCTCGACCATGTAGTCCCAAACGGGCTGCTGGTCCATCTCCTGCTCGGTGGGAACCATCTCGAGGGCACCCTTGGGGCAGACCTTGACGCAGTTGGTGCAGCCCATGCAGTCGAGCGGGGACACGGCCATGGTGAACTTCATGCCCTTGGCCTTGGGGCCCATGGCGTCGAGCGTGCGGGTAGCCTCGGGCGCGGCGGCAGCCTCGTCCTCGGTCATCGCGAACGGACGGATGGTGGCATGCGGGCACACATAGGCGCACTGGTTGCACTGGATGCACTTGGTCTCGTCCCAGTGGGGAACGACCACAGCGACGCCGCGCTTCTCGTATGCGGAGGCGCCCAGCTCAAACTGGCCGTCGGCGCAATCGACGAAGGCGGAAACAGGCAGGCTGTCGCCGTCCATGCGATCGATGGGCTCGAGCAGGTTCTTGACCTGCTGGGCGATGGCGGACTTGGTCTCCTCGGAGAGCTCGACGGGGGCGGCATCCTCGGCGGTAGCCCAGTCGGCCGGAACCTCGAACTTACGGAAGGCGGTAGCGCCGGCATCGATGGCCTTGTGGTTGGCGTCGACGATAGCCTGACCCTTCTTCATGTAGGACTTGGTAGCCGCGTCCTTCATGTACTGCAGGGCGTCCTCGGCGGGCAGGACCTTGGCCAGCGCGAAGAAGGCGGACTGGAGCACCGTGTTGGTGCGCTTGCCCATGCCGACCTTAGCGGCCAGGTCGATAGCGTCGATCAGGTAGACGTTGACGTTGTTGTTCGCGATGTAGCGCTTGGCCACGGCGGGCATGTGCTCGGCGAACTCCTCGTCGCTCCACTGGCAGTTGACCAGGAAGGTGCCGCCCGGCTTGACGTCGCGGACCATCTTGAAGCCCTTAACGATGTAGCTGGGGTTATGGCAGGCGACAAAGTCGGCCTTGGTCACGTAGTACGGCGAACGGATCGGGGAATCACCAAAGCGCAGGTGCGAGACGGTGACGCCGCCGGTCTTCTTGGAGTCGTACTGGAAGTAGGCCTGGACGTACTTGTCGGTGTGGTCGCCGATGATCTTGATCGAGTTCTTGTTGGCGCCGACGGTACCGTCGCCACCCAGACCCCAGAACTTGCACTCGATGGTGCCGGGAGCTGCGGTGTTGGGCGCATCCTCGGCCTCGGGCAGGCTCAGGTTGGTCACGTCATCGACAATGCCGATGGTGAACTCGCGCTTGGGCTCGTCCTTCTTGAGCTCCTCGAAGACAGCGAACGCGGACGCGGGAGGCGTGTCCTTGCTGCCCAGGCCATAACGGCCGCCGACGACCTTGATGCCCGTCTTGCCGGCCTCGTAGAGAGCGGAGACGACGTCCTGGTAGAGCGGCTCGCCGATGGAACCCGGCTCCTTGGTACGGTCCATGACGGCGATCTTCTGGACGGTCTCGGGGAGAACGTCGACGAAGTGCTTGATGGAGAACGGACGGAACAGACGAACCTTGACCAGGCCGACCTTCTCGCCGTGAGCGTTGAGGTAGTCGATGACTTCCTCGAGCACGTCGCAGAAGGAGCCCATGCACACGACGACGCGGTCGGCATCGGGAGCGCCGTAGTAGTTGAACAGGCCGTAATCGGTGCCGAGCTTCTCGTTGATCTTCTTCATGTAGCCCTCGACGACGGCGGGAAGCTCGTCGTAGACCTTGTTGCAGGCCTCGCGGTTCTGGAAGAAGATATCGCCGTTCTCGTGGCTGCCGCGGGTGTGCGGGTGCTCAGGGTTGAGCGCGTGGTCGCGGAAAGCCTGGACGGCGTCCATGTCGCACATCTCGGCCAGATCCTTGTAGTCCCACATGGCGACCTTCTGGATCTCGTGGCTGGTGCGGAAGCCGTCGAAGAAGTTAAGGAACGGGGTCTTACCCTCGATGGCGGCAAGGTGAGCCACCGGCGAGAGGTCCATGACCTCCTGGACGTTGCCCTCGGCGAGCATGGCGAAACCGGTCTGGCGGCAGGCCATGACGTCGGAGTGATCGCCAAAGATGTTCAGGGCGTGGGAAGCGACGCAACGCGCGGAGACGTGGAAGACGCCCGGGAGCTGCTCGCCCGCGATCTTGTACATGTTCGGGATCATCAGGAGCAGACCCTGAGAAGCCGTGTAGGTGGTGGTCAGAGCACCGGCGCCCAGCGAACCGTGAACGGTACCGGCTGCACCTGCCTCGGACTCCATCTCGACGACCTTGACCGGGGTGCCGAAGATATTCTTGCGACCCTGGGCCGCCCACTGGTCGACATGGTCGGCCATCGGGCTGGACGGCGTAATGGGATAGATTCCCGCTACCTCGGTGTACGCATACGAAACATATGCGGCCGCCTCGTTGCCGTCCATAGACTTAAACTTACGCGCCATATACCCCTCTCCTCTCATATAGGTATACAGGCCCCGGCGATCGCCGGGATGTTGGCGTGATGGGATTTTCGCTGTTGCTTCCAATCATCTGGCAGGCAGGCTCAGCAGCAGGTACATGGCGTGGAGAGAAGGCATGCCGAGGCGAGGAGGGCTGCACGCGCTCCACAAGCCCAGCTACCCGTCTTGCACATGACCGAGCGCCGCAAAGGCCGCATGCCGGATGCTCCCGGGCACGCCCCGGCGATGGGAAGCGCCCGCAACGGAAATCCGCATGCGGGTTTATTGTACCCCGCCGTCAAGTGTAATTTCGGCAAATATAGGCGGGCGGTAAAGGTTTACCTTGGGTGACTGCCAAGGGCCAAAATGGCCCCTCCATCCCTGGGCGACCGGCTCTGGTGCGCCAAGGAGTGTCCCCAAGTGCCGGCAGAAAAGGAACGTCCCTATCTGCCGGCTAGAGGGCACCGAAGAGAATGGCGTAGGTAGTGGATTCGCCGAGCTTGAGCTCGTCGCCGGGATTGAGTTGGGCGGAACGGCCGGGTTCGACCTGAATGCAGACGCGCGTGGCCCCGTTTACCACCACGGTTCCGTTGGTGGACGACAAGTCCTCGACGTGTCAGATATTTTGAGCATCGCACCAGATATGGGCATGGCGGGCCGAGACATCGTCGCCGACGTCGGTAATATCGCCCTCGCCAGTGGCCAGCGCGCCAATCTCAACACCCTGCTCACTCGGCTGAATCCAGCGCGGGGCGCTCACGACAAAACTGTTTTGTACGCGCAGCAAGCCCAAGGGGTGCGCCGGGGCGGGTTCGCGTTCGCCCGCGGTCATCGACATGCCAAGCGAACGCGGCGTGGATGTGCCTCCGCCACAGGTCGCGTGCGCGTAGTCGATGGCATAGTTCACCGAGGACCGCACATCCGCCGAACAACCGACGGCGACAAACAGCACCAGCACGGCCTCGGCGCGCTCGGCGGGCATGAGTTCCGCCGCCTGGGACAGGCGATCGAGCGCGTTGCGATAGAGATTCGTGTCCTGGTGGCACTCTTCGAGCGCGCGTACCATCGGTTCACCTGCAGGACCGCACACCATATTGATCACAGCCGTGGAGTCCATGGGATTGCGCTGGCGCAGGGCCAGTTGCGACATAATACGCGCAGCCGAGGTACCGTATTCGGCAAAGTAGCGATGCTGAAGCGTGCCGACCGGCGCGCGAACGATAAAGCGGGAAACCCAAGAGCGATCGGCGGCTCGGCTCTGCGGGCTGCGGCCGTCGGCGAGCGGACGGGACGAAAGCACCAAGCCGCACAGCTCGATATGGCTCAGATGCGCCGCGCGCTTAAAGATGTCAAACATGGCCCCGCATGGGGTGAGCTCAACTTGAGATGCCATGACCTAGGCCTCCTTAGTCGTAGAAATAGAATCGGACGATACTTCGACAGGTCCGCCAAAAGTACGGGCAGCTGCGGCTCCACCGGCAAGCGGAGTCGCCATCTGGGCTTTTGTGCGTCGCGGTGCCGAAACGGGAAGTTCAAAGGCAAAGCCCATCGCAAGCAAAAACCACGTAAGCGTATAGGTTGCAACCAGAGCGGCAACAAGGCCGCCCATCACGGCGCGTTGGGAAAATACGCTACATGCAGCCACAACCAGCACCGGAACCTCGCAGGCAGAAAGCGCAAGCACACCCTGCAGGAAGCCCGAGCGCCGATAGCGCACAAGCGCCCCCGCGGCAACGCCGGCTATGCCTGGCAGCGCCAACGCCAGTGCGGCAATAATACCCGGTAGCGACCCAGACCACACGAGCGATCCCAAAGTCGCCGTCACGCGAGCGCCCGACGCCAGCAGCGCGGCCGAAACCACGATCACAGCCCAAACCACGCCACAGACGACCGTCGCGCCGACCATCAGCGCGCGACGAACCGCGCGGCCAGACGCATCCATGGGGCACGGCGTGAGCGGCTCGCCGCGGAGCGAACGGCCGACATTTTGCGCATAGTGGTCACAAAACGCTGAGAGCGCCGCCTCGACCGCCGCCGGCTCGGGACGATCTTTTTGATGCCTGGACAGACAGGCCATCACCACGTCGAACAGCTGGGCATCGACAAACGCCAGCGCATCGCGTAGCTCTTCGGAATCCGGCTCAAGCCCTAGCTGCTGGGCCTGCTCGGCCGCGGCGAGCGCCACATCGGGCTCACGACGAAGCAGCTGAGTCAAATCACAACCGGGCGCATGGGCACCAATGGGATAGTCGGGCCGCGTGTCCATCTTGAGACGGTAGGGGCTCGCGATGTCGCGCGTCTTTTTGCGCGAACCCGAGGTGCCCGAAGTGCTCGGCGCGGCTTCGTATGGCGCGACGCCGGCAATGAGCTCGTAAACCGTGCTTGCCGCGGCATAGACGTCGATCGCCGGCGACATACGCAAAGCGCGCAGATCGGGAATATCGTCGGTGAGCATCTCGGGCGGGGCATAGGCAACCGTCGCGCGACGCAGCGTGGCATAGCGCTCGGTAAAGGATG